>CAYYHV010000505.1:0-5302 GCA_964471695.1 uncultured Pirellulaceae bacterium | reverse complement strand
CTTTGACGCGGCTTTGGTCGAAAGGGAAGGGCGGATCCCAATCGTCGATCGAATCTTGATCGGTAATACCCTCTACAGTAGGAGTTAGTCCGGCATCATTGGCAAGCGTTGGACGGGCAGCGAAGACTGGTTTGCGCGTGTGGCGATACTTCGTTCTGGGTTGCGTGATGGGCACGATGGCGGCCAAGTTGAACGAGGCGCTTTGCTCAATCGACTTGCCGTGTGTCGTTTCCGGCTCGAAGAAAGTCAGCGTAATCTCGTCGCCAAGTTCAACGTTGAGTTGCTCGGCAGACCAATTGCTTAGCGCGATTTGTCCTGGTTTTAATGGAGCAATCGACTGGCCGTTTTCGTCAACAAGTGGTCCCAGCGTGCTGTCGTTATCCACCGCGAGTACCGTTGAGTAGGGGATGCCGGCTTTTGCACGCTCCTCGTCATCTTCCCGCGGTTTCGATTTGCCAATTCGCGTCGCCAAGTACGTTAAGAGTTCCTGGGGTCTAGGAGTCGAGAACTCGTCGAGTACGGCTTGGCGTTCCTCATCGTTCCAAATCAGTTGGTCGGACGTAAAGTGATAGTAGTTCCAGACGGGCGTTCCGCTGTTGGATGGAAAGTCCATCTTGTTCTGTGAGACGGAGATACCATAATCCGTCAACTTCGGCTGAATCACGTTATTCAGTTTCGTCGCCGTTTCCGGCGCGGAAAGTGAATCTGTAGGATTCGCGGTGGCCAGGATTGCGTTCAACCGTCCTGACTGATCGACTGCGTCTTGAACCGTCTCGATCGAGACGAAAGCGTTGTTGGCATACTGTTGCGAGGGAAACAGGGAAAATCTGGCGAGCCCTTGGTTGGGGAGAATGGCGACGACTTTTTGCGAAGGCAGACTGTTGATTCTTCCTTCTTGGCGACCCAGTGGACTGTCGGCTGGAACTTGGTTGGCATCTGGCAAACGCAGCACAACGGTATCGCCGACTTGTGCGTTGATAGCTGCCGCCAAGTTCTGGTTGAGTACCACCTCTCCCTTTTCCGGGAGGACCTCTGGTTTGAGCCCAGTCACGTCAAGGTCCCAAAATCGCTGGTCGCATCCAATCAGCGTGATGTTACCCGCGCGGCTGATTCCCGAATCGGTTTCGCGGCGTTCGATCGTAACTTTGCCAACGATACAGGCGGGAATGGCGTCGGATGCCAGATTTGAAAAATCATGGTTGGCAATCAGTTCGTCAACAAGGTCTTCGCGGAAGAAGCGATCGGTAATTAACGCAAAGTCGATTTTGCCCAGACGTTCGAGCGAGAGATCCCGCAAACTGCCTCGAACAGAATCACCAACCAGCAAGGCGCCAGTCAGCACGGCCGAAGTCACGGCCACGGCCAAGATGACGGCCAAGTGAGGCCACCGATAATGGGATAGACTACGGGTGATGTAACGCCACTTGTTCATCTGGTTACTACTCCACCAGTTTGCCATCCTGGAGATAGCATTTTCGGGAAAGCTGGTCAGCGACATGATTGCTGTGGGTGACGACGATTAGTATCGTTGGTTCGTCATCTTGAAGTTGAAGCAACAAGTCCGTCATGCTCTGCGCATTGCGGGGGTCAAGATTTCCGGTGGGCTCGTCGGCTAACACTAATTTCGGTTGCAAGATGAGCGAGCGAGCCAACGCTACGCGTTGTCGTTCTCCACCGGAAAGTTCCGCGGGGCGATGATCCAGACGATCGGTCAGCCCGACTCGTTCTATGAGTTTGCGAGCCCGATTTGCCTGATCCGTCGTGCTCGATCCGTTAGCGACGGTCGGTACGAGTACATTTTCCAAAACGGAAAGTTGGGGCAACAGATGATGGTCTTGAAAGACGAAGCCGACTTGCTGGTTTCGGAACGCAGCCAATTTGGCTTGGTCCAGTTCAAATGGATTGGTGCCATCTAAAGTCAACGAGCCGCCGGTCGGTTGGTCCAGAGTTCCGAGGATATGTAGCAGCGTGCTCTTGCCCGAGCCACTGGGGCCGAGGATGGCGAGACTTTCTCCCGCATTGATCTCAAACGATGCATCACGCAGTACAACCAGCGGTTCACCGCGAGTCGAGTATTCGCGTGCAAGCTGATTCGCTACAAGGTCCGCCATCACTCATCCTCAATGTTGGTCAGCAGTGCGATTGTTCCCAGTCCGTAAAATGTGTACTCCACATCGTATTTTTCATCCCAAGCCGCACCGAGAAAACCACCCTCTTCGCCTTCAAGCCCTTTGGCGTATTTTAGTGCGTGCGGTTTGTCAATTTCGCCGAGCGCATTCAGATCTCTTAGCGCCACAATGCTTGTGAAGGTGCTAAGCAGGTCGGCGATCGGAATACGCGTGTTGGCTCGAAAGCCGCCTTCGTCGTTTTGCATTTCACAAAGAAAGTCGATCGCGCCTTCGCTCAACTCTTCATCCAGGGCATCGAGCATACGGAGCGTTGCAACGGCGGCTGCAGTTGGATTCGTACCAGCCCGCTTGCTGACGCGAATCTCGCGGAAGCCGCCTTCCTCCATGTTCTGCGACTTGAGAAACTCGACAATTTTTTCCGGTTGAGGCACTTTGGCGTCGAGCAGTTCCAGGCAGATCATCACAAGAAAGGTGTGGTAGGTGCTGCTTGCGTGGCCTTCCTCGCCTTTGGCAAAACCACCATCATCGCGGCGCAAGGCATTGAGCTTGTCAACGACGGCAGATCGCCAGTCCGTGGTGACACCCTCAAAAATGTCGATGTCGTTGAGGAATGCCAATAATCTGGCTGAGTACATCAGCGATAGGAAATCGACGATCGACTCGTGTCCTGTCAGTCGTCCACGCAGAAACTCGGCGGATTTGGTGGCAATGTTGTCTTTTAATTCGCCAAGCACTGCCAAGGAGCGTAAACCGAATCCAGAATAATAGAGATCGCTGTTCCCTTCACGGCCCGTGAATCCGCCGTCCGGTTGTTGCCGATCCAGCATGAAATTGACATGGCATTGTCTGAACGTATCGGTTTGGGCGGCCAAGCCGGCACCAAGTCGCATCGTCAGATTCTCTAGGTAACCGCTCATAGGTTTAGCTGGACGAGTCCACGAGGTATTCCGACAAACGTTGTCGAATTTCGGCTGGAATAGCGACCGAGGTTGCGACTTCACCAGAGCTAACGTCGCAACAGACGGCCACGATCTGACCTATCGCCAACTTCGTTTCGCCTCTCACGAATTCAATTCCGTAAGTCACACTCTTTGTACCGATCTGCTTGACGCAAACACTGAGAGTCAGGACTTCTTCAAAACGTGCAGGCGACGCATAGTCACAAGTCGCTGAGACACGGGGCCAACTGAGGGTCCGATTGCCCGTTTTATACATCACACTCATACCAAGGTGACGAAGGAAGGCGTGTTCGGCTTGCTCCATCGCTGTGAAGAATACTGAAAAGTGCATGATGCCCGCAGCATCCGTGTCGCGGAATTCCACTCTTCGATCAGTACTGAACGTCTTTCCCATCATCCAAGTGTGCGTTTCTCGCGGAAGTTTGAACAGGGGGCAGTGGCGAAAACGAAAAAACGGCATGCCCGAATGGACACGCCGTCTTCAATTGAATTCTACAGTTTCCGTCACTTACGGCTTAGCTGCGTCGGCACATGCCGAAACCAACCAAGCTGCCGATAAGCATCAAAGCAATCGAACCTGGCTCTGGCACGGGTTGGACTTCCCAGAAAAGTTGGATCGTCGCCAAGTCGAAACCGGCGATATCAGTACCGCCAAGTCCAACGACGCCCAAGCCAGATACACCAGCTGCAGTCGACGAATCAACCGTCAGGCCAAATGTTCCCAAGCCGCCGCCAGCACTGTCAAAGATTGAGAATCCTGAGCTCAGGATTGCGTCGGTGTTCATGATGTCGTCGGTTCCGCCAGCTGTACCGCCAACATCCAGACGCCATGCAGTGAATGGACCCGCAGGTCCGGCAACACCTGCCGCAACCCAAGCTGTTGGTGCACCAGCGATATCAAGGGCTGTGTATTCAACAGCAATGATGTCTCCGCCGTTTGGTCCGACTCCTGGGATGAATGCTTCGTTGATGGCAAATGTGCTATCCGTTGACGCTGAATTGACGCCGCCGTTTTCGCTAATTGCGTCAAACGTTACCGTTGCTGGAGCGATGTCCGAGATGAAGAAAGCACTCGCACCGTCTTGAACAAGAGGAGCCGACGAATAGGTATCACCGGTCGGATCAGTCTCTCCGATTGCTGTGCCGAACAAACGATCGAACTGAGTCGCGGTAGATGTATTGAGGTTGTGTGGTTTGATTGGGTCGATCGCGAAAGCTGAGGACGCGAGGACTGACAGGATTGTCAGGACAGCAAATGACTTCTTGATCATTAGTTCATTCTCCGAGTAGATAAGTAGCGTTGATAGTTTTTGATGGACAAACTGCGCTGTGGATCATTAGATCCATTGCGCAATGCGCCGATCGAATGTAAATCGGACGTTGGAATCAGGAGCTCAAGTGGCTCGATCCAGACACGTTTACTTGCTTATTGGCAGTCCTCCTCAGCTGGAATGCGCACGTGAACTAGTTCTCGCTTTACCGAAATCGGCAAATGGAACGCTGCACACAAGCGGAGAACAAACGGTCGAAGCGTTCGACCAAGAGAACAACAGTTTAGAGAATCAAGAGCAGAGTCATCCTGTTCGAGAGGCCGTAACGACGATGGTCGTACGGACATAGCGCCAAGAAGGCTATATAGTCGTCGAATCATTGGCTCAGCTCTTGATAATTAGCAATATCCCTGTAACTGCTTAAGTAACTACTTCGAGCCTATACGCCCGTCCCGGACATCGCAATGATTCTGTTTAGGAAAAATAGTAAAAAGGTGGTTTTCCCCATAATCGTTGTCAAAAAAAAACCCGAGCAATGCTCGGGTTTCATTACGCTGATTTATAAGCCATTAACTAGCTGCCAACATAAGGCAACAAAGCCATGAAACGAGCACGTTTTACGGCTCGGGTTACTGCATGCTGGCTGACTGCAGTACATCCGGACTTTCGGCGGCCCACAATACGGCCGTGTCGGTTGACGAGCTTTTTCAGTAGTTCTACATCCTTGTAGTCCACATACATTGGCCTTGGCCGTTCGCCATCGACAAAAATCGGGTCCTTTTTGACTGCCCGAGTCCGATTGCGTGCTTTCTTGCGGCGTTGAGGTCGACCTCGTCCCTTCATCGCTTTCTACCTGCTTACGGTGAGTTGATATTTCGAATCCCCGATTCTAACGGAACAACGAGGACTCGCAAGGGCGTATCGACCAGTCGCGGGTGCGGAT
>CAYYHV010000504.1:4758-5305 GCA_964471695.1 uncultured Pirellulaceae bacterium | reverse complement strand
GTATTGCGATGGTGTTAGAGTCCAGTCGATAGTGTTGATTGAAGTTGACAGAGGTCCTGCGGAGCGAAAGACAAATGACAGAGACGTCACATCCGATATTCCGCACCAAGACCGGTGTTTGTGAGTTGACGCCAGAATATATCGTGCTCAGTCGCCAGGGATTGCGCGGGAAGTCTGCGGAACTGTTGATCGGTCGAAGCATTCTTCCCGTCCTGATCTTCCATGCAGGTTTGGGAATCATTCTTGTTGGGTACGCGATATTTTCAATTCAGATTGCGGAGTACTTCATCGCATTTTTTGCCGCCTTAACGGGCGGCTTCTTGCTGCGGGGTGCGTATCGGAGCCGGAATGTTTCTGCAACGCCGATAGTAGCGCGACGCTCGATTCGATCGGTTGTGGCCATGGCTCCCGTTCCACCAATGACGCGAGGTTATTTCGTGGTCACATTCGTGGTCGCAAATAAAGAAAAGACGCGGATGATTATCTTGCCAGGCGTTCTCCAGGGTGGGGCGGAAGAGTACCAAAGAGCGATTGCCGCTATGGAGTC
>CAYYHV010000504.1:0-4702 GCA_964471695.1 uncultured Pirellulaceae bacterium | reverse complement strand
GAAGCGAACTCTCAAAACCGGTGGCTCGTGCGATTCACGCGAAGTGACATCCTGTTTGACTTCTTGTGACTCGCATCGGTCGAATCTGCATGACATCAACGCTAGCAAAAACGACTTACAATTCATGAAGCTCTGGTTGCCAGCCAAAATATCCTCACGCGACTTGAGGAATTCAACCGAAGATTAGGATGGAATGTAACGATTGGTCTATGTAAGCCGATCATTACGATTCGTTGTAAAACTAGTGCCGACCGAGTGCAGCCATGCAATTTCACACATCGAAGTTTGGATCTCTGGAAATCGACAGCCAACGTATCATCCTCTTCCCGGATGGCATCGTTGGGTTTGAATCACACCGGCACTGGGTGCTCCTCTCCGAAGACAACGATGATTCCATCGGTTGGCTCCAGAGTCTTAGCGATAGTGAACTGGCGTTTCTTGTTGTGACCCCTCAGCGATTTGTTGAGGGTTATGAAATGAAGCTGCACCGAAGTCAATTGCTCACGGTGCCATGGTCTCGAGAAGATCGTTCGCTGACGTTGGCGATTGTCAGTGATCATGATGGAACGCTGACGGCGAACCTCAAAGCCCCAATTCTCCTCAATGTTGACCGCTGTCTTGGGCGGCAAGTCATTGTGGCTGACGATCAGCCTCTTCAGCATGTGCTTTACACACAACCTGCGCAATTGCGCAAGAGCGCGTAGGCAGCGCGGTCAATCAATGTAAAGCTGTGAACTTCAGGGCATTCTGTGGCTCTGGGTAATCTTTGCGTCCGATACCTCTTTGTAGACATTCGCAGTCTCGCTGCGGATCGAACGATACCTTAACGGGTGGGTTCGATGGTGAGACCTTGATTTTCCCACTTAGAATTATTCACTTACCGGCCTCGGGGTTTGAATGGACTCGGAGCCCCGCCGGGTCACGGATCAAGGCTGGTTCAGGACGCGAGATTATTCGAATGGAGTCGCAAGAACGCGGCAGCATTCATTTTAAAAGGAGCTGATGATGCTTGTGCTTTCGAGACACCGCGACGAAAGTATCATGATCGGGGACGATGTAGTCGTGACGATTGTCGATATTCGAGGCGATAAGGTGCGTTTAGGAATCGACGCCCCAACAAGCATACCTGTGCATCGACAGGAAGTGTACGAAGCGATTAAGCGCGAGAACGAAAAGGCTTCTCGCATCAACACGGATGCCGCGAAGAATTTGAAACAAGACTGAGTCTCCAGTTTGACCCACGGCCTGGATTGATTGGTCTCCGGACCGAAGCGGAACTCCCCTTCTCCGCTTCGGTCCTGTTTGTGCGCTTCGAAAGGTTAACGTCCCACGCCGAATACGGTCGTAACCTTGGGGAAGGTGGTAGTTGGACAGATTCGCTCAGCCCCAGGCGTACGGGTGTTGGAATTTAAACCATCACGCTCTCACGCCTGCGGCTGAAGGATATGCGAAACAAACCGAGAATCTTCTTGGATACGATTCCGAGTCATGAAACCTCTCGTACTCATCCCAACGGACTTTGAACGCAAACAGCTGCAACCGTTGATTGCCGAGGCAACGACGCTCGAACTTTGCGGATTTGGGGTCGCGGCTGCCGCCGCGCGAACGTCGTCGTTGATTGCCAGCCACAAACCCAAGTCGGTATTGTTGGCAGGGATCGCGGGGAGTTATCGCGACACGCTGAGTATCGGCGCGGCTTATACCTTTGCCAGTGTGGCTTGCTACGGGATTGGCGTGGGGACGGGAGCAGCATTTCAAACGGCCAACCAAATGGGTTGGCCGCATTGGGCTGGTTGCGACCAAGCGCCAGAAATTGGTGACTGTATTGCGTTGCAATGTGATGCGCCTGACGCTGATCAATTGCTGACGGTCTGCGCGGGAGCATCTGATGAAGAGGACGTCCGTCTGCGGCAAAACCTTTTCCCTGATGCGTTGGCAGAAGACATGGAGGGGTTCGGAGTCGCTGTGGCTTGTGAATTAGCCGGCGTCCCGCTGCAAATCTTGCGTGGTATTTCCAATGTGGCTGGGAACCGCAATCATAAAGCGTGGCAAATCCAACCAGCATTGTCTGCTGTAGCCATCCGATTGAACGAAATTCTTGACCGTTGAGCGTACACCATGAGTCGCACGATCCACATGGGCATATCGACTTGCCCGAATGATACGTTTGCCTTTCATGGATTGTTAACCGACGCCGTCGATTGTCGCGGATTGAAATTTCAAATCGAGTTGCTCGATATTTCCGAGCTCAATCGACGTTTGTTCGCTGGCGAGTTCGATGTCGCCAAAGCGAGCTTCCATGCGGCTTCGCTGTTGGCCGACAAGACGATTGTCTTACCGTCGGGGGCAGCGCTTGGATTCGGCGTCGGGCCGTTATTGCTTTCGGCTGGTCCAGATATGCATCCAGAAGATGCGACTCAGCTTACACTTTGCCCCGGTGAGCATACGACGGCGCATTTGCTGTTTCAGATGTTTTATCCGGATTCTACGGCGGTTGAGCAAGTCGTTTTTTCGGAGATCATGCCACGATTGGAGCAGAAGGCGGCTGACTTTGGTGTTTGCATCCACGAAGGTCGTTTTACGTGGGAGGAGCGTGGTTTAGGACTGGTTGAAGACCTGGGGACTCGTTGGGAAAAGGAAACCCAATGCCCATTGCCGCTTGGCGGGATCATTGCCCGTCGCAGTTTGCCGGATGAAATCGTATCCAAAGTGCAGGCAACCGTCCACGATTCGCTGCAACTCGCGCTCGCCGAACCCTCTATCGCTTTGCCTACGATGCGAAAGCATGCGCAGGAGTTTGACGATGCGGTCTTGATGAAACATGTCGAACTCTACGTCAACGAGTGGACTGTGAATCTTGGCGAAGTCGGCGCAAATGCGCTCGCTGAACTGTCGAAGCGAGCCCAGAGTACAACGGCGCTCGAAGTCTACGGCGGCTGAACCTCGTGGCAAGCGGCACGTCACCCGTCAACGGATTATTGCTGGGTCCTGAATCGCAATATAAGCAAGAGCATTGCGATACCCATCAGTGATGCAGACGAGGGTTCCGGAACGAGCGCTGCAAAGGCTCCCGCCCCATTGACTGCGTCGTACGATTCTCGGAAAGCAACAAAGTCTGCGTGGGAACTCAACCCGTCAAAGTTGATGTCGCCCATTTGATACGCGGAGCAGGCGCTTTGGCCACTGAAGTCTGAGAGGAACCCATCGAGGAACACTTGGAAATCGGTCACGTTGACGTTGCCGTCGAAGTTTAGGTCACCAAGCGGTGAATTGCGAAGATCACCCAGCCAAAACTGGACATCGTTGGCGTCAACGACGCCGTCTCCCGTCAAATCGAAACGTCCATCGTTCTCGCCGAACGCCGCTACGATCGCATCCACATCCCCGCAGCCAAACGCGCCGCTACCGTCATATTCGCCGAGCGTGCGGGTGACCTCCAGCGCTATGGCCCCGATGCGTCCCCCGTTACCTGAAAAGTCGGCTTGGATAGTATTGTTACCGTCCACCAGTAAGCTGATCGGCACATCAACTTCGCGACTGACAAACTCAAAGGCGCCGTCATCCGCGGCTAACTCGTCCGCCGAGATGGAGATGCGCGTACCATTGATCATCACATCAAAGGCTTCGACTCGCTGCCCCGGGCGTGAATAGCTGACTCGGACTTTCGCCGACACGGCGTCTTGCAAATCGGCCTGCACGTCCATCACATCAGATCGTCCGCCCGGTTGGGTAATCGGGTTGGCTGTGAAATTGCCGTACGTTGTCGTCGTATCGAAGGCACTCTCGAAAAGTTGCGAGCCGTTGAGTGTGAGCGTTAATACGGCTCCTTCTTCAGCCGTCATTAGCAGATTTTGCCATGAGCCGCTGACATTAACATTATCGAAGTAAGTTGGCGTTGATCCATTGAGCACAATGCGATCAAGCGAAGCTGAAGTGACGTTGCCCATGCCGGTTAAGGCTGCAAGGTTGATCGACTGGTCCGTATCTTTCAAGTTATTCAAGACGATGTAGACTTCGTTTCCATTGCGAAAGGCTACGGTTTGCAGGTCCGGGTTGTTCACGTCGACTGGGATGTAGCGCCCGCTTACGGGAGCCAGCATGCGGAACATGCTGCCAACAATCGTCTCGGACCAGTTGCCGTTCGAATCCTGTTCGAAGAGGACATTGTCCCCGTCGGCGTTGGTTGGAACGGCATTTTGCCAATGTCGCGGAGACACGAATGGCGTCGCACTCAGGACTCGATCAGGCCGATTGAGAAACACCATCATCTTTTCGCGAGTATCTCGCACCAAATCCCATTGCTGCTGCTCCCGCGAGTAGTTTCCGTAGGTCCCATCCGATCGGTTGGTTCGGTTCCACGAACCGTATTCTGTAAACGCGAAAGGCAGGACTTTGCCGAGTGCGTTGGCAGCATGCGCTTCGATGAGGTCCATTTGACCCGCCGTATGTGTCGCGCTTTTTGCGAAGTCACGTTGGAACGAGCCGTTGGAATTGACGGTATAGCGGTCGTAAGGGTGTATCGAAATGAAATCTATGTCATTCCCAGCACCCTCAATGAAGGGTTTCAATTCGTCAAACCAACGGTCAAAGTCGCTGCTAACGAAATCGCTGCAACAGGCGCTGTAACCCCCGACTTTTGCGGATGGATGCTCCGCCTTGACCAGCCGCGAAATGTCGACGCGCATGTCGACCATATCCTGCA
>CAYYHV010000503.1:4010-5329 GCA_964471695.1 uncultured Pirellulaceae bacterium | reverse complement strand
AACTGCCCTCGGAGTGAAACACCGACGCGATTCGGAATCACCCTCGGTCGATGAATTCGAAGCAGCTAAGAGTGAGCTTTACCTGTGATACAATCGTTTGAGGCGAATGAGTTAGGGTTGGCACACAGATGATTTCGTACTATGGACGGTTAGTGTTCACCTTTTCAAACCGAAGCAAAACGTTTTGATCGCTGAGCGATGTCCAACAAAAAACCAGCAGATATACTGAATCTTGCTCAACAACTCAGTAGTAGCGATCCTGACCAGCGGGATGCCGCGGCTCGTATCTTGGGACGACTTTACGCCGAAACGGGGCCAACTGATCCACCGCTTTCAGTCATTGCAAGTCTGGTTGGGGCGGCCAACGACGCGACTGCGGATGTGGCGGCTCCGTTCATTCGCAATTCACGAATCCGATTGCTGGACCGTTTGATGAGGCCTGGAAAAACCAGACCGGGACACTTCTAAGTGAATGGCTCTGCGAAGTGCTCTGCCGACAACCGGACGTAAAGGACGAGTCTGCCGCGTATGGATTAGCGGATACAGCACGTGACTACTTAAATGGTTCGCCTAAGGTTGTTCGCAGTATTTTGAAATGCGGCAAGGCATGGCGTGCCTGGATTGTGGCTTCCGGGCTAAGAGGACCAAACGACGACGACAAAAAGCTCATGGAAGAAATGGCGATGCTTGCGGACGTGTCCGTCGCAAGTCGTGCAACCTTTAAGTTAGCGGCGTGCTACCAAGTCCTACATGCTCGAGCTGCGAGGCACGCATGGGTCGTTCAACAGACCGTAAGCAGGTTCCAACTATTCTGGTGCCGATTTCCAGCCAGAAAAATACCCCATCGTGTGTGGGGTTGGCGAACTGATTCTCAAAGCTTCACGAATGCCGAAGCTGAATCTGTAATCACGAGAATCACCCATCCATCTGAGTTGGGTGAGCCTGTAAAAATAAGACGCCGTCCTAGCTGGCAATTCTTCGACTACGAGGAATTCTCTGTTGGATTTCATACCCAAAGCAAAAGTCTCACGGATTACTCCACGTATGCGATTCGTTTTCCTCACTTTCAACTTCGCCCCAGAAAGACGACTTGGGCGAACCTACCGGCGATAAAGTCAGTATTGAAAAGCGTGAATGACGCAGAATAGTCTCCAGAGAAGTCTACAACCCCCTAGATGCTTCGGAGTGAAACTCCGCATTAAGACGTAGATCGGCCGATGAAGCCGAACGCACTTACACTCTCACCCGGCAGAATCTACTGGCACACCAATCGGATTACTTTGAATCAGCTCCAAAGCGACATTAATGGGTCGGGCGAG
>CAYYHV010000503.1:0-4000 GCA_964471695.1 uncultured Pirellulaceae bacterium | reverse complement strand
TCGTTCGACAACTAGCTTCGGAGTGAAACACCGACGCGTTGAACGGAAAACGCGTCGGACGATGAAGCCGACGCAGATTAGGACGCACAATGATTCGCGGTCTGAAACTCTGAAATCCCCGCGGTTGAGTAGCTTTGGCAAGGAGCTATACTACGGGCGAACTACACCTCTGCGGGGTGCCGGAAACTGCCATTGAGTTCTTGGACTATCATGAAACCATCACCCTTGGGTTCAAAGTTGCTGTCGGGATATGCAATCCTATTCGCAGGGTTGGCTCCAGCTGGTGTAGCTATTGTGGGGTTAAGTCATGGGGTAGGCATGCATCTGTTAGCCAATGTTGTGCTTGGCGTTGCCATTGTCTCCTTCGGCGCGCGTGTATTTGCGGGTGACTATAGGGCGGTAAGGGCGTTTGCGGGGCTCGCAATCCTCCACTACCTAGGCATCACTGCCATAAACATTTGGAATTACAACGACTTTCCTGCCGATTCACGTGCAGCACAGATGGCCGTTCCTCGCATGATTCGCGGAGTGATATTTGCGGGAATATACGCGTGGTATTATCTGCTCCGAAGGAAAACGTCCTTCTCCGAAACTGCTTCGGATTGAAACGCCGAAGCGTCAATACAAATCTTGTCAAAACGGCTTCGGACGATGAAACCGAACGCAGTTGCGCCGATCGTAAATTGTGGCGGCCACTTGTTTGTGCGACATTTCGTGCCCAACGATGGACGCCAAGGAAAAGATCAATGCTGGCGTCTTCTTGCTGTGCTCTTAAAGCAAGTTTTGAGTTGCTGAAGATGATGTGCCTTCGGCGAATTCGCAAATCGCCTAGTTACAGGCGGGGAAACAGAGCCAACGGCCTGGTCCCGACTTTCCGGATGATATCGATGTCTGGCGATAAGCTTCCCCCGAATGAAAAACGCCGAGAAACAGGGCACTCGGCGTTGGGAACCTTTCCCGAATGGGTCAAAGTCGGAAGGTTAGAGTTACGACATCTACCGTCGTTTTCTGAACCAGTTGAAACCGACAAATCCAAAACCAAACACTAAACACGCAAACGAACTTGGCTCGGGAACGGCAGTGAAAACCACATTCGGACCTAACGGCTCCTGGACGTCCGCTGTTGTGGGAAACTCATCGTTGTTCGCCAGAAGGCCAAAATCATTAAGCCCAGCAGCCCCCGTTCCAGTGTTGGCGATTAGAGTCACCTGAGAGTTCATTGTGACCGCGGTCGGGTCTCTAAAATATTCCACTACGTTTGGTACGAACGAATCGACATAATCTGAACTAACACGGTAAATCTCACCAGCGTTGAGAAGTACGGGGGAATCTAGATCGGCGGTTCGAAAACCGTTAACTAATGGTGCGGTCGCGCCGGCAGGAATTCTGGTAGCCGCAAGTTCGATACCCGCATCAGTCCAAAGATGAACGTCGTAGCCCGTGCCCTGTAGCCCGGCGGGGTCGATATCAAATATGGCCAAGCCGGTTGCCAATAAGTTGACATTTGGGCGAAATCGCCATCCACGCGACAAGCCTGAACTAACCTGTGACGATGCTACAAACGACTCCATTGCAAGTTCGGCTTTGCATATAGTTGACGAAGTACACCAAAGCAAAAGAACGCAAAGTATTCGGGGATTCATCAATACGCGATTGACAGAGTTCATTGGCTGCTCACTTTGCTCTTATGGGTCAGTTGATTGAGACTGTTTGCTGCTTCCCGCTGCGAAATGCATCGTCACTTCGCGCGAAAAAAGCCACTGCCAGCCTGTACACCAAGTGCACAGACCGCCAGTGGCCTTTTAAATGAGTTCAAGTTGTGACCGAAACATTAGCGCCTCTCCAGGGTGGTCGTTAGTGGCCCAGCTTAGCTGGTGTACGCCGGTTCTCAATGATCTTTTTCCGATTCTCCACTGTTTTGAGCGAAGGATATGGGGGCGATCGCGATGGTCGGTGCCGCGACGGTCGACGGGTTTGTTATTCACTCGTTTCTTCCAAGGCCGATACTAACGCAGTCACCAACTGGTGGAAGCTGGTCAACCTTCGACCAGCACGACCTACACTATCGCTGCGGTGCCAAAGCCTACTATTTTCCAACAGCGAGCGTGAACTCGTTCATCCGTTGCCCGCGTGGGACGGCTCCACCGTATTCTTCGGGCGCAAGGTGGACCTCCTATCGTAAACGACCGAAAGAATCACTTCTTCGTTCTCCGCGGTTGGAGAAATGGAAAGGTCGTGCTGTACGATCCACCATTTGGTAGAGTGATCGGCAAGTGAACCACCATTCAAAAGAGGTGAGACGGGCAGCAGTTTTCTTAGCGAAGTAGCATCGGTGGCGATTTCATGTTGATCGAAGAGCTGATAGAAGCGGTCAAAAAGTTATACGTCGACGACGGGGGAATAGGTTGGGCAAATAGTGCGAGGGCTGACCTCGAGAAGATCGAAGACGCGGAACTGAAACGAATCGCGGATCGTTTCATGACGAATCTCGGTTTCGGAGTCGAAAGTTGTGAGACCGAGCAGAAGCGAGAAGAGACGATACGATCTCAGCTCATCCTCGCAGAGGCAGAGCCCTCAAACCTAGAGCCTTTCTTCGCTGCGATTTTCGGCGAACTTGGAGCGCATGCTGCGACCGCGTACCAGCACCTGTGTGACATTTCATTAAGGCAGCGTCCCTACGGCATTCCTGTCCGCGCACCTCGACTGCCTAAGGCCACCGCTTTTGTACGGTGGAAATGGTTAACGCGGTTGGCGCAAATTATCTACCGTTTTCCACCTGGATTGATCACCCCGGAATGGCTGGCGGTTCATGGAGCCGGTTGCGACAGGGAAACCTCTGATGTAATCATGATGAATTTCATGCGCAAGCCAGCGGATGGCGGGCGAGAAATCGACTGTATTGGCCAATTACTGGGGAGCGTGATTGCGAGCGAATCGCCGAATAGCGAAAACGTGTACGAAACGCTGGCGCTAATCGCTGCGGGCAAGCACCCGACGGGCGTGGAAAGCAGCCACTTGTATCGGGCTTTTTGGCGGAGCGGTCAGTCGCGTTGTCATGACATCCTGCTGGAACTCCTCAACGATCCTGACGACGAAACGAGGGCAGCTGCCATTGCGCAGGCCGCCGTAGACGGTGGTCCGGAGACCATGTCCATCGCGTTGCAACCCGTTATCGCTCGTGGCTTGTTGTCCAATGACCAACTCGCGTGGAGCGTCGGACAATGGTTCGGTATCGACCAGCTGGAATTCTCCGTCGCGGAGCGAACGGCGATCACGGAAACCTTCGCTGAAGCGCTCAACGAGCGGCACATTGGAACGATCGTTACAGACGCCAAGTTCGGCTCAGTTGACGGCGAACAAGCCTACTTCCATGTTGTTCTGACCGGCCTCGACGATGTGGTCAACGTGCTACCAGTTGCCAATCAATTACTTAATCAAGTCGCAGCCGACAATCGCTACTTGGCGGTGCGGGCCCTTAAAGAGATCAAGCTTCCCGACGAAGTTTTGTCGGATACCGGAGCATTGTGGTTGCGACTGCTCGAGGACGACAATCTCGACGTCGTTGCGATCGGGATCTGGTGGGCGAACGGCACGCCACCGGTCGAACCGAAAGCGCGAAAAATCGAAGCGGTCTCCAACGTCCTATTGCGATTGAGAGATCACGAAGGGCTGCTGATTGCGGAAGATCCGCAAACCACGGTTGAAAACGCCCGCAACGAGCTGCTGAATCACCTCGCGGGTATCGTAGACGACATCCCTTTCGCGATGTTTTTAGAATTGTATCACGGTCAGGGAGACAACCCGCGACCATTCATCCATCGGATGAAACGCCTCAAGATAAGGACAGAACAGGAGCGCGAACTGGGTTTTAGCCACCTTGAACGCGCAAGTTGGAATACGAATCTCTTGGCCGCAATCATCCAACACCGATTGTCGCCTGAAGACATGTCGTGGTTGTCAGTATTCCTGAAACCGTCAAGTGAAGCCCGACGCTCTACGC
>CAYYHV010000502.1:0-5355 GCA_964471695.1 uncultured Pirellulaceae bacterium | reverse complement strand
TCGAATCCAATCGCGTAGGGCCTGTTTGTCTTTGCGTTTGGGAAGGTCCGTCACGCTGGGAGATGAAATCTGAATAATGGCCCCCAGCCTGATAAGTTCCTCGACCGTACCGGTGCCGTGCAGCAATTCCGGTTGGCGTTCCGCGTGGGCAATGACGGGACGCACGCCGGCGTCGATGAGCTCGGTAATCATGGCTCGTAGATCAAGAAACAACCCGTGGGGATACTCAATCATTAAGTACTGGCTGGTATCGCCGTAGCTCAGCAGTTTCCCCGACTTCCAGTCGGCCACGGTATCGGCGGCGACCATGATCTCGCCTGTGGGGAAAAGCTGTAGTGGGCAGCCGATGGTTTTTAGATGCTTCGATAATTCTGTAGCAGATTGTTTGATCGCCTCAGGCGTGACGTCGGGCCAGGTTTCATTCTGGTGCGCAGTGACTGCCACGCTGCGTATGCCCTCGGTCCATGCGATTTGGCACATCTTGAGCACTTCGTCGAGATTGCGAGGGCCGTCATCGAGGCCCGCACAGAGGTGGCAGTGGGTGTCAGCAAACAAGTTAGGGAAGCGTCAAATAGGAAGGCAGGATGGTAATTTTGGTGCTTGAGTCGTGGATTGGGTGGTGCTTGGACGTGGTGTCGACCCGGCAATGGATGCGAAAACACCGTAGATCGTAATGCCGGCGCGCACTCCGTCCCTTTGGGTGACCTCTTTGTGGATGGCCCTTGCGGCTAATCATTTGACTTGCAGGGGCGTTCGTCAACAGGCGCCCGCTGGCAACGCTGATGTTCTGCGGGGAACCCCGGGGCGTTACCAAGCTTTCAGTCTAGTTTCCGTCGCGAGAATCCCAATTCATTTGTAGCGCGGAGGGGGGAGATTCTTCCGGACCCGACGTTAATTGCCATCCAACCGTCAGGAAAGGACCGAAAGGGGGTGCCCCGGGGGAACGCCGAAGGATGATCTGGGGAATGGTCGCCATGGCAATCAAGCTAGGCTCGGTCGCCGAACTAGTTGTACGTGCTCACTATATTAAATACCAATTCACAGCAAAGAATGTTTGGTGCCTTGAGGGCTTCGCAGAACGAAATCGACTTGAAATGAGTCGATTGGACAGTGTTGGTGAGGACGCGTGTTCGCCGCAGCCGCCATGCCGCTAGATTGATGGTACAGGCGGAATTCACGAGGTGAGGCTGCTGTGTTAAGGTTCTGCGGTTGTCGCAAACCGTCATGTTTTTCAAGGATGAAGTCTTCATATGCAGAGAAGATATCGTGAATTAGCCGGGCGGCTTGAGGCTGGGCTTGCTTTGGGCTTGCTGGCTTTGCCGACTGCATCCGTGTGGTTCTTTGGTGGAGTAGCGGCCGAAGTGCAATCTGTCATGGCGATTGCACTGTCGATTATGTTGCTGCTCTACCTTGCTTTTCAGGCTCGACGTCAAATTCCCACCAGTTTTGAAGCTTGCCCGCGTTTGGTGTGGATGTTGCTGCTGGGGTTGCTGTTGGGGATGCTCCAATTGGTGCCGTTGCCGAGCGGGGCGGTGAGGTGGGTTGCTTCTGGCGCGACAAGTTGGCGGGCCGACCAGGTCCCGCAGAAAGAGAACGGTGCCTCGATACCAAGCGATGTGGGAACGTCGGTGTTTCCGTTTCCGCAAACACGCAGCCTTTATCCGCCGCTTACGAGAAAATGCCTGGCCCAGTTAGTCATTGCGGTCGCTGCCTGTGTGTTCGCTATGCAGGTAATGCGAAGCGATCGGGCATTGTGGCTACTGCGCTGCTTGGTGGGATTGGGTGTGGCGCTCGCGGTATTCGGAATCGTGCAAAAACTCCAATGGGATGGGCGTATCTATTGGACGTTTCCGATCGGCGAGGGACGCCCCTTCGGCCCGTTTGTGAATCGTAATAACGCCGGTGGTTTTCTCAACCTTTGTTTGGCAGGTTGTGTGGGAATGCTGGTTCGGCGATTTGCCAATCAGGCGGAGAGCAATGGGGAAGGGGATTTTGGCCCCCGTGGATTGGGACGATTGTCTGCCTGGGATATTGCTGCTTGGGTGGCATTCATTGTGGTGATGGCGGGTGCGGTCAGCACAGTTTCACGCAGTTCGATTCTGGCGGTGGGCATTGCTGGATTGGCGACGATGATTGGGTTGCGCTTGTTCGCGGGCTGGAAAACGGGCGCAGCGACGGTGGCTCTGGCCATTCTATCTGTAGGCTTGGTGTATTGGGTGGGTGTGGAGCAGGAGATAGAGCAGCGCTGGGAGTCCACGGTCAGCGAAGATGCAATCGAAAAGAGCGGGCGACTATGGACTTGGTCAGAGACACTCCAGGCGCTGCCTGAGTTTCTGGTTTTAGGTTCGGGACTTGAAACGTACAAATATGTTGGCTTGCCGTATCATGGCGTTCGCTTGAATCCCTTGCACCATCACTATGCCGAAAACGCGTTTGTCCAGACGCTTGTCGAGTTGGGGCTTGTCGGCCTACTCCTGTTGTTATTGGCCGTTGCATCGGTCGTCGTCGCCAGCCTTCGATTGTTGCGGTCTGACCGTTCGCTTGATTTGGCGATAGGGGCCACAGGATTGTTTGGGATTGTCGGGCAAGTGGTTGCTGGTTTCTTTGATTTTGGCAGCTACATCCCTGCCAATATGGTGCTGATGAGCATTATGTTTGGGACTGTTGTGATTCGCGGATGGAATCTGCGAATCGTAGACGACCGAAGTTCAAGAGCTGGTCGGACGGGCATGGCGATTCCTGTGATGATCACTTTTCCTTTGGTGGTTGCCAGTCTGTTCGCGGGCATTGAGTTGTGGCGACTCGCCGAAGCCGATCGCTTCGCAGAACCAGCGAGCGTGTCGGCTGTGGTGGACTCACGTTCCGTCGCGACCATTGATCAACGCATCGAGGTGCTCAATCGAGTCGTCAGTTCACGTTGGGATGACGCGGCAATTCATGCGGCATTAAGTGAATTGTGGTTAGCGCGTTTTCGTGTGGGGTTGTTTGAGCAATTGGGAACGGAACGTCCCTGGGCGGACAAAGACGAATTGTGGCAGCAGACCACTGTGGAAAATCTTCAGGCGTCATCGTTTTTCGGGATGGAAGTGTCGGAGCGATTCACGCGGATTGCCGAGCCTACCGACGTTTTTCAGCGCATGGCGGAATCTGATGGAGCGCTAAAACGGGCGACACGGCACGCCATGCTCAGCATTCGGGCATGTCCCTGGATGGCTGCCAGTCAATTGCAATACGCACGGATGTTGTGGTTGGTGGATGACGCGAATGTCGACGCAAACGTACCTTTGGAGATGGCCGAACGCTTTGCTGGTGGGCAGCCTTCGTTCTGGTACGAGTGCGGGGTGTTGAGAGCCTTGGGGGGGGACCGTGAGGGGGCGCAAGGCGCGTGGCAACGCATGAGCGCGATTTCCCCTCAGCGCGGTGCTCGTATTCGACCTTGGTTGGAAGGATTGCCGGTTGCGGAGCAAATGGCGTTTCTGGTTCCACGCGGCGATGTAATGCTGGCATGGTCCCAGGCGAGTGCGGATGAAACCACGTCGGCGCAGTTTGCTCGTCGTGGGTTGGAGGTGATGCCGCAAGGCGATTTGTCGGCGATCGAGTTAGCAACCCGGGCCTATCTACAATCGCGACTTGGGCAGAGCGAAGCGGCGATTCGGGACTGGCAGACGGCCTTGAGTGGGCAGCAGGTTTACGCATGGCAAATGGCGTTGGTCGCGGAGCTGGAAAAAATCGGTAAGTTGAAGGAAGCGTGGGAACTAATTGGCCAAATGAATCCGAAGTTGAAGTGGCAAGCCAAACAAGTGGATGCCGCTCGTAAGCGAGTTCGAGAGGCTTTGTCCGGCCAAGAATAACTTTGAAAGCCCACCTCACTTGCCAACGTCGCGTCTCTTCTAATTGATCAGAAGCGGAATATCCTTGGTCTTTGGAAGTACAATCTCCATCCTTAATTTCCTGCACTGTCTTTCGCGGTCTCGGGTGCCCAGAATCTGGGGTGAGGGGATTCCCCTTGTGAGTTAGGGGATAGGGAGAAACGCGGCGAGTGGCTGTTGCGGAGAACTTCATGCGGTCTCGAGGTGACCCTGACGTTTGTAGCGACTGTGACGCTAGAATTGTGGTCTAGGTTTTGGTGCGTTGAATGTCGATGACGATTCGCTTGACAACACGTAGGGAACGTGATTCGATGGTACCTCTGGGGTGCTGGGCCAGACTGACAACGACTTCACTGAATGACCCCCTACGATTCGGACCCCTCAATGGTTGCCTTTACGGCTTTTTTGTTCGCCTTCGTCTCTGCCATAGTGATTGCTCCGCTGGTGCGATCTTCGGCTTGGCGCTTTGGTTTTCTCGATAAACCTGACGAAAATCGCAAGATTCAAAAGGCTCCCGTCGCCCTTGGTGGCGGTCTGCTGCTGTGGTTGGGAACCCTGGCTGGCGTCCTCGTTGCCGTTGTCGGGTTCTATCCCGAGAGTTTGGAAAACGTTGGGTTGGCGGCGGTAATTGGGTTCGCCATGGCGACGGCGATCATCGTGGCCGTCGGGCTGTGGGATGACATTAAGGGAATGCGAGGCCGGCATAAGCTGTTTTTTCAGTGCGTCGTAGCTGCGATTGTCGTCGGATCGGGTGGAATTATTCAGTCTGTGGAGATTCTGGGCCTGAATGTCCCCATCGGCGTATTCGGCGTTTTAGTTTCCATCGTTTGGATTCTGGGTTCCATCAACGCGTTTAATCTGATTGATGGTGTGGATGGGCTGGCCGGTTCTGTGGGCCTCGTGATTTCGTTGGCACTCGGTGTGTTAGCTGTGATGCGAGACGCGAACCAATTCGATGCCATTGTCGCGTTCAGCCTGGCCGGTAGTTTGCTCGTGTTTCTGGCCTATAATCGGGCACCGGCGACCATGTATCTGGGTGACACAGGCAGCATGCTCATTGGGCTTGTTTTAGGGGCTTTGGCGCTTCGCAGTGGTGGTAAGGAGAGTGCCACGGTTGCGGCGGCGCCGCTTGTGGCGATGTGGGCTGTGCTCATTCTTGATTCCGTGGCCGCATTGGCGCGTCGAAAGCTGACCGGCCGCAGCATGTACGATTGCGACCGTGGGCACATACACCACCGATTGTTGGAGCGTGGGTTCACCGCGACTCAGACTTCGGCGATAATCGCCGGGCTTTGTGGCATCACCAGTCTCGCTGCGGTTGCGAGTTATTTCTTCAATCAGCCTGTCGTAGGTCTGCTCGCTGCCGGTGTGGTCATTGGAGCGTTGGCGTTTTCCCGAGTATTTGAGCACGTCGAGTTGGCGT
Source organism: uncultured Pirellulaceae bacterium (assembly GCA_964471695.1). Lineage (GTDB taxonomy): Bacteria > Planctomycetota > Planctomycetia > Pirellulales > Pirellulaceae > CAYYHV01. The sequence goes on along the minus strand of CAYYHV010000502.1, from coordinate 63 downwards.
TGGCGCGGGCCCGGATCGTCCAAGCCCGCCAGAGTTCTATGGGCAAACCATCCAAGGCGGCTG
>CAYYHV010000501.1:0-5359 GCA_964471695.1 uncultured Pirellulaceae bacterium | reverse complement strand
GGTGGAGAGCCAATGGTAAAGAAGCCGACTTGACCGCTGCCAGACGGAGGTTTCTGCCTAGCGAGTGAGATCAAATTTCACCGATAACTCGCCCACAGAATCACCCTGACGCACGTCATCGGACTCGGGCAAAGAGGATCCCAATTCAGAGTAAATCGTCAAATCGTCAGTCAGGCCAATCTCCAACAGGCCACCTTCGGGCAGACCGCCCTCCGACGACGTCACCACATCGCTCGAGCCACGCCGCGGAACCGCACCAAGAATGGCATCGTCGACTCGCGTTGAAACGTCCAACAGGCGACTTACCGTCCCAGAACCATTCAGCACCGCCCGGAAGCCCGCCACCGAACTTTCGTCGTGGGAATCGGTTTCTTCATCGTGGTCGTGGTCGTGGTCGTGGTCGTCATGCGAATCTTCGCCAACGTGCCCCGATGCCAACGCAACCCCGTCGCCGAAGGTTCCATCGGACTCGACAAAAGTCGTCAACGGCGCCGCCAAATTGTCCGCGCCAATCGGAGCCTCCCCTGGGAATGTAGCGTTGAATCCAACGATGTTCCCGGCCTCAATGGCAATCGCACCAGCCACTTCTCCGCCATGGGCGACTTCCGCATCCAACGATTGCTCTTCTTCAACGAACAATGAAACTTCCGTTGCCGTCAGTCCAGTGCGCCGGAGCGATGCTGGATTTCCGCCGAAGGTATCTTGCATACTCGCGACCAAAATTGGTGGAGCATCAAACGACTGGCTAAAGTTCAGCGACTTGGATTGCGGTTTAAAATTGGGGGCTGATAGTGCCTCAAAGTCGAGGTCACCTGTTGAACCTGCGCCTGCATCCATAGCGATCCAAGCCACCGATTCCGCTTGGTGGCCGCCACCCGCCTCTTCCTCCTGGACTTTGAGTGTGAACCCGGAATCATTGATCAGCCGCTGACGAGTCGTCACCGCCGAACCGCCGTTTCGAGTCACAGTTTGGGAGACCACGATAGGAGATGCATCAAAGGTATGGCCAAAATCAACTCCCGTCCATTTGTGCCGAATACCATCGGCGATGCCTGCAACAATGGTTGTGCCGTCAGCCAGCGTGGTGACTCCCGATTCCATCACTAAATAGTCGATGTCTTCACCGCTTGAGACTCCGTCAAGATAGTTCCACTCATCAAGCTGAATATCAAAACTGTTCGAAGTCACATTGCGAATTCGCACCGTAGTCGGGTCGGCTTCGTTGAAAGTGGCAGGTCCAGCCACGATAACGGGATCAACATAGGTGTTGTCGAGCGTGATCCTTCGCCAAGACTTTGTCAACGCTGCGATCGTACCGGCTTCTCCAACGTTACTGCCAGCACTCGCAGTGATCGTTCCGTTGATCTGGAACAACCCAAGACTGCCATAGTCGCTGTATACGCCAGGTTTCCCCACGCCCTCCACGCCAATATGGTACGTCCCCGCCGTGAGGAATGTATCGAACGACGCGCCTAATTCGTCGGCGGGGTTACTGGTCGCAATAACGCTTCCCGAATCGTCATATAACGTCGCCAGAATATCCAAGTTGGCTCGCTCACCAAACGCATCAATGTTCAGGCTGACGTTTCCCTCGCCAGTCGTGAACGAGAGAAAATCCTCATCCACATTGCGTTCGATGATCCCCCAGCCCGAGACATTTGTGCCGTTGCTATCCAACGGAGTGGACGCAGAAACCGAACCACCGTGATCGTCAGCGCGATAGCTGACTCCGTTGGCATTGTTCGTAATAATCGCCAAGTCGTCTTCGGTAGCCGTCGAACCCGCATAGTCGCCGTTGCTCCACTGCGTCACATTTTTATAAAACGGCGCACCCAGAATTGGGCCCCAACTCACCTGACTGGACGAACTACCGGTTCCGGGATGATAGGTCGATCCATTCAGACCGTCGTGATTCAGCCCTAGCGCGTGACCGACTTCGTGAGAATTGGTCATCGCACCATTGTTGGCTCCCTTGTTGAACGTGAAGACAGGCGTATCGATGCTATAGCGAAAACTGGTGAGGTAAGCCACACCGCCGATTCCATCGCCGAAGCCGTCCGTGGCCTGCGTGTTGACAGCGCGAACGCCATACGTCGAATCATTTGAACCCGATCGAGTCAGTGCACCAAGACCAGGGTCGCTGGTTGTAACATTAATGTTAAATGGCAGGAAATCCTCGGCAACATTCTGGAACTGCTTCTGAATTTCAATCTTCTCGGAATCAGAGAACGTCGACGCATCCCCGTCTCGATCAAAGGCCGGGAATACAATATCGTGCTCCCAATAGTCATTGACACTATGGTGTCCATCAAAGTCAAGATAGATCGTCTTGTCAGCCGAAGGGAGCGATTCAAGATTAAACGTGTTGCTCAGTCCATACGGCGCATCTTGCGTTGCGTCGCCAAATGAGAATACGCCATCGACATAGGCTGGGAAAGTCGCGCTGAGAACCAGCCGTGATTCGAGATTCTCTACCTCAAACTTCAAGTAGAAGTCCTTTTCGTTCTTCTTCGCTTCAGGGTTGGCACGCATTACCAAACTCTCCTTTGAACCCGAATCTAATATGAGAAGTTCCATTTTAGTCGAACTTGGGAGATTCGGGCAGCAAAAAGTGAAATCCCTTAGCGCTCGTCCAAGACAAGCTCGCGATAAGAGCCTCGAAGTCGATCGCTCGCGGCGACATGGAACTCCTCACAAAGCGTATCAACCAGATTTAACTGCGAACCACGATCCATCCCAGCTTGCTGAACGGCCTCTAACTCGAGAAAGTTACCAATTCCCTCGACCTTGTCGAGATGGATTCGAACGTTTTCATGAAAGAAGACATCACGCCGCTTTATCACAGAAACGTCGATTCCAAACGCTGCATCCAACGTTTGCTTCAGTCCGTCCGCATCCGCAACCGAGGCAATTCGATAGTGGCTGGACTTCGTTTCCACCGTGTCGCTACGCTGGTACCAGATGAGCTGCGACTCCGATGTGTCACTACTGAGATACGTGATCTCACGAAGCTTCAGTCGCCCCGTGTCACAGCAAAAATACGTATCGATTTGATGCAATCGCTGAGGTGGCTCACCCACCTTTTGTTCGACGGATTCCCGCGTACGCTTTGCGTCGCGCACCCGCGCCTTGATTTCCAGGTTTTCACGCAATTCACCATCCATGTTCCCGCCACATTTTCTAAGGCAATGTCGCCAACAATTTCAGCAATTTTGGTAAGAACAAACGTGAGGCCCGAGCCCGATGGCTGAGCACACCCTTAATGTCTGGTCCCAATTCGCCAAACGTTAGCCCGTATTCCGGAATCTCAAATAACGGATCGTAGCCGAACCCACCACTGCCCGAAGGTTCGGTTCGCAAAACGCCTCGGCAAGTCGATTCGCAATCAATATGAACGACGCCTGTGGGGTCCGAAAGCGTCATGTGGCAAACATAATGGGCAGTGCGCTTTTCTCGAGACAACCCTTTGAGTTTCTCCAACAACAATTCGTTATTTGATTCGTCGGTTGCCTCCGGACCGGAAAACCGAGCCGAATAGATCCCCGGAGCACCGTCGAGTGCATCCACAGCAATCCCGCTGTCCTCCCCCAACACCCATGCGTTGAGGTGTACGGCTTGTTGAACAGCTTTCTTGGTCGCGTTTTCACCAAAGGTCGATCCATCCTCTTCGACTTCGATCGAGTTCGGAAAATCCTCCAACGTCCTCAATTCAAAGCCGTGAGGACGCAAGAGAAAATCCAGTTCGCGCCGTTTCTTGACGTTGTGCGTACCCAACACTAACTTTCGCAATTCGCCGGCGCGAAGTCTATCATTCGAAGCCGCTGAAGCCGAACTCATGAGGATGCCTCCAATTCACAACCGATCTGAAATGTCTCCACGGCATCCAGCAACAAGTCGTTATTCGTAAACAGTCGACGAATCGACTCACGATGAATTTTCATCTTGGTGCCGCCAATACCAATGGCACCGTAGCAAATTACGCCGTCGTATTCCTTCGCCTTGTCCGTCACAGCGGTACCTTCCACACCCAGCGGCGGTACCGCGTTAAGATCAATCGCGACTTTGAGAGCCTCCGAAGTTTTCCGCGTCTCTTCGCTCAGAAGTTGAATTCCCGCCGCCCCGGCGGCAACCACAATCTGACTTCCGTCAATCGCGCCTGGCGTATCGTCGGCAGAATCAACCAGCGTGGGCTCAACGGCACCAGCGCCCTCTTTTCCGTCCAGTTTGGAAATGACACGATCGCAAACCGATTGCGCCCTTTCCAAGCTTCGCGAAGCCAAACGCACGTTGCACCCCGAAGCTGCTAACAACAATGCCACGCGTTGCCCGACCGGTCCCGTCCCTGCAAGTACCGTGGCCTGAGCCCCGCGAAGCTCCAAATGTCGAGTCGCAGCCACGACGGCTGCCGATGCCGTGGTATTGGCTCCATTGGCGTCCATCAACACTGAGACTCGCATCGGCCCAAAAAAAGTCGAACTGACTTGCTCGACCAACCGCTCGGCTCGCCCGACATCCGTTCCACCCACAAAGATCGCGGTATTTTTCAGGTCGCTCGGTCCTCGTGTAAAGATGGCCCCGTGAACGATTTCCTGAACGTCCGACGGCTCGACAAAATGATATTGCAGCAGATGATCGACTCCCGAGTCCACAGCCACGACGGCATCAAAAACGCTCGGCTGTTTGTCAGGATCAAGTTGAATCAGAATTTTCGGATGAGACATTGTTTTGGCTCAGAGGAACAAGAGATTCATGGAAAAACAAAACCCGCGTACCATTGCGGTCGCGGGCTTTCGTGTGTGAGATACGTATCCGTTCAATAGATTAGACGTTGAACGGGTGTTCCTGACCTTTACCAGCCAACATTTCATCGGCCGAAGGCTTGCCAGCCATCGCATTCTTGATCGACTCAAGAGTTGCTTCATAGTTGTATTGGTAAATCTTCTTGGCGTCTTCTGCGTCCCAGTGAATGAATACGCCACATACGATGACGAGGTCTTCGCACTGATCCTTGGGGATCACACCTTCTTCAACTGCCGTTGCTACCGCCTGAGCGACTGCTGCTTGTGCTGGCCCGAACATCTGAACGGCTTGCTTTGCACCCTTGATCGTCACCTTAGTGACCATGACCGTGGCAGGTTTAACGGCGAGGTTTGGCGTGATAACAGCCAACAGGTTACTGTGACCAGCGCTTTGGCGGGCCAAAGCATTCGCAAACGCAACGCCTACGGGCCCATCCTTACTACCAATCAAAAGATCAATGTGTGCAACTTCGTTGCCGTCGCCAGCAAGGGCTTCCCCAATGTACATAGACATGCCAATTTACTCCGGTTCGTCGCCTTCGATTTAATTGTCCACACGG
>CAYYHV010000500.1:4122-5389 GCA_964471695.1 uncultured Pirellulaceae bacterium | reverse complement strand
CAAACCGTACGAAGGGTTACGCAGCGCGAAAGCTACCGCAACTCCCGCGAATGTACATCCTTTCTTGTCTCAGGATGAGCATTTGCGATACGATTTTCAGCTGAAGAGGCAACTCGTTTGAAAGGAATAGATTATGTGGATAGCTCTCTGGTTTCTGTCCTGGTTCATCAATCCACCCACAACCATTCTGGACGAGATGCCAGAACGCGACATCACGTCAATTCGCAAAGATATGAAATCGCTGCTTATCCAAGAAGCCAAATCCAAAGTGGGTTCATCTGGCCACGTACATCTTGTTGGTCGACTTCTCGCCCTGCACTGCGAAACCGTTTGTCATTCGACTTTTGATGAAGGGTATGCCATGCAAAAAACGCGTGGGCAACTCCAAAGTCGACTGGTCCGCATCGAACGAAAAATCCGCCGCGACATCAAAGCCGGCAAAGTTCCAGTCGCCCAGCCTTCGACGCCTGAACAAATTCCGGCATTCAATCAACTGGCGATCGTGTTGGCTCAGCAAATCGGCGGACCGTTTGGTCCGGGTGCGCCCTTCGCGCCACAACCACAAGCGGGTGGCTTGGGCGGTGGACTAGCCGCCGGCGGCCTTGGTGGGGGCGCGATCCCCGATTACGGTGAGCAGCTTGCCGATCTCATCCAGCAAGTGATCAACCCCGATTTTTGGGACCAAACTGGCGGGCCCGGCAACGTTGTCTACTTTGCTCCCAGGCAGGTGCTTGTAGTCCGCGCCACCGGGGAAGTGCATAGCCGAGTGGCCCAACTGTTGATTGATCTCCGCGCCGCGGGCGGTCCGTAGTGTAATTCTCACGATAGGAGACAGGGAGAATCACGAAGAAACCAAATCAATGAAAGCCTACGGACCGGCAGCCAGCCATCGCGATACAACCTATCACGAGCGACACTCTGTTTCTCGGGTTTTCGGTAATTTCGCGGTTCTCAATTTGCCCGACTCCTCATCACCACCAAATCCGACGGCTTTTCGGTGCATTTTTTTCGATAGCACCCAGTCAGGAATTGGGCGAACCGGCCGTTTCAACTACAACAGTAGCGGTCCCGACTTCGTCCGATTTTGCGATAGGAATCCAAATGAATATCCGCCACACCCTTTCCATCCTCCTGATTCTCTCTTGCTGCCAGTTCGCGTCGGCTCAAAAACCAGACGAAGAAATGAGCATGATGTTGCGTTCGATTGGCTGGGTTGCCAAAGACGCAGCCTTGCGGGCTGAGCTCGATATCAGCGACGTTCAGGCTG
>CAYYHV010000500.1:0-4112 GCA_964471695.1 uncultured Pirellulaceae bacterium | reverse complement strand
GAATTGCAGCGAGCCGCAAAAGGCGTCCGTGAACAATACGGAAAAATGTGGCGAGAACGCGGCGAAGAAATGCGTGAACTCGGGCGACTCAAAGAAGAGGGCAAAACTGAGGAAGTCGCCAAACGTTGGGAGGCCATTCAGGCAGAAATGCGTGAACAAGCGAAGGTACACTATGACGTCATCCACGAGACCTTACTGCCTCATCAGGTCTCTCGCATGCAACAAATCACGCTCCAACAATCGCTCAAGCGCAAGAATCCTTATGGCGACGAACTGGGAGCCCCCATCGCTTTGGCCGATCGTTTGGAATTGTCTGAAGAGGAGAAGGAAAAGCTCAAGGAAGCCATCGAAAAGGCACGCGAAGCGTTCTACAAGGAAGTCCGCGAGTTGAAGAAGAAAGCCACGGATGACATTATGGCTTCGCTTCCCGTTGAAAAGCAGAAGCAACTCCAAGAGATCATGGGCGACACCTACGACCCAGAAGAAGCCAGAAAAGAATTGGCTGGAAAATGGCAATCTTTCTCCAAGAGTCGCAGCAAGTCGAAGGCTCAGTTGGAAGAAAGAGCGAAAGCCAAAGACTAAATCAACAATCGGACAGATCCCAAGCCGGACGACGCGCGTCGCCCGGCTTTTTTGTTTCCCCTAAGCTGAGAATTACGCAACTTACACGGCAGAGTCAGTGGCAACAACAATCGAAGAAACGCGGATTGATCGGAAACGCATCGTGGGCATCGTGGCTTTAGTGCTGCTAATTGTCTGTTGGGCCTTCGTCCCCGTACTTTTGCGTGACCTGGCTGGTTCGATTGACGCGTGGACCGCCAACGGAATTCGCTACCCACTGAGCGCAGTCCTCTACTGGCCGATCCTGTGGTTCGCCTATCAGCGACGTCATGAGAATGGCGAACGACACTTGAATCTCAAGCTGGTAATGGCGTGCATGATCCCCGCGTTATTCTCAACGCTCGGTCAATTCTTCTGGGCGTCGGCTCACTATCATTTGCAGGCCAGCCAGATTGGCTTTCTGATTCGTGCCACTACCATCGTGACCATTGTGGGGTCAATGATCCTCTTTGCCGACGAACGCCGATTGCTTCGCAAACCACGCTTTTATATTGGATTGGCTTTGTCCGTCATTGGATTCTTGGCGCTAACGTTGACCGCTGGAAAAACGGTTACCACCACCAGCGCAACGGGGCTGACTATCATGTTCTTCTGCAGCCTCTGTTTCGGGTCGTACATGCTCAGTGTGAGAAAGTTCATACCAACCGTCGACCCGATTCTCGCCTTTGCTATTGTGGCTCAACTCTGCTCCCTCGTGCTGGCCATCAACATGTTTGCCATCGGCGACTATTCGAAACTCGCCAACCTTGGGACTCGCGAATGGATGCTAATATTTGCCTCATCGGTGCTTGGCATCGGCGTGGGGCACGTTCTGCTTTATGTCGCGCTCGTACGATTGGGCGCATCTGTGACGACCTCCTGCCAATCGGTGATGCCGTTTCTAACCGCGGCAATCGCCAGCGTCATGTTGGGCGAATCCCTCACCGGAGCTCAGTGGCTGTCAGGAGTCATTATCGTCACGGGTGCACTCATCTTGCTGACCGTAAAGTATCGAACCTAACCACGACGGAAGGCCGAAGGCGCATCGCCATGGCTTCAGTCGTGAGGCTACGCTCGTTCCATCGAAACCACCAGCAACGATCGCGCCGCCGCCCCAACGGGGCCATCTTTTGTTTTGGCTTCCGATCCCAGAGCCTAATCCATCTCTTCCCACACGGAACCGTAGCCACCGATCTCTTCAAAGTAATCCAGCAGCTTTTTGAAGAAGTCGTTGTTCGCCAGCGTTGCGCTATCACCAATAACAATCAGTTTTCGTCGGGCCCGAGTGAGCGCGACGTTCATCCGTCTCGTATCGGACAAGAAACCAATCTCGCCACGCTCGTTGCTCCGTACCAAACTGATAATGACGGCTTCTTTCTCCCTGCCTTGAAAGCCATCGACCGTTCCGATTTCAAGATCACGATCGCTACACATATCGCGAATCAAGCGTACCTGAGCCGCATAGGGTGCGATCACAGCGATGTCACGGGAGCTTAAGCCAGATTCGTTTAGTTGATTGACCTTTTTGAGAACCAACCGAGCCTCTTCCGGATTTCGCTTACTTTCGCCGTCCGGTTCCAACTCCTCCTCCCAACCGGCACCAGCTGAATCAATAAAGCTGACGGGAAGGATCGTAAATTCACTGTCCGCAACGTGATCCAGATCCGAAAGGGTGTGAGCCACCACCGATTCATGCGACTGTAAGTCTCCATCGTAAAAGTGTTCTGAGGAAAAACGCTGAATTTCCTCGTGCATGCGATACTGCACATCCAATCGCCGAGTCACGTCCCCTCCATATATATCGACGACGCGCTCCATCAGACTGCGCGCAAATCCCTCTCTGGCGGCTTCATCCGAGAGGACCGTTGGGGGCAATTGACAATGGTCACCGGCGAGCACGACGCGATAGGCACACATCATTGGCACCCACGTCCCGGGCTCGGTGCTTTGACACGCCTCGTCGATCACTGCCCAATCGAAAAAGCGATCTCCAAGAACCTCCGGGTCCAGAGTGGTCGTTGCACAAATCACATCTGCTCCGTCCAAAATGTGTCTTGCCGTCTGACGCTCCAATCGACGAGCATCACTCTTCAGCCGCTTGGCTTCTCGACGCATATCCTGCTTGGCTCCACGCACTGGTTTTGCGCGTGTAAAACGCCCGGCCTGACGAAACAGCGATTCAGCCTCTTTATACATGTCGTTGATGATGGACATATTGTCATGGTCTTCGACCAGCATATCCAATGCGTACTCGCGCAGATGTTCTGCCACTCGAGCCGGATGACCAAGCCGCACGACTCGAACACCACCAGCCACCAGCCTCTCCAGTAAATTGTCAGCCGCCGTATTACTCGGAGCACAAGCCAGAACGCTCTGATCCAATTTGACAGCTTGACGAATCAACTCGACAACCGTCGTGGTTTTCCCAGTCCCGGGTGGGCCATGAATCACGGCCAAGTCACTGCAAGAAATCGAAAAGCACACCGCCTCCTGTTGCGAAGGGTTCAATTCGCTATAAAACTCGCATTTACGGGGCGATTGAAATTTCGGAGCGCGCTCTCCCAACATAATCTTCCGCAACGTCCCCAATCTGCCGGTCGCATTCAACACCGTATTCAACGCCTGCGCCTGACGTCGCCGCGTGATCTCATCAGGCGACATATCAATGCGAAAGTTCTGACCATCGGGCCATTGCTCCAGCGCCACCTGGATCGAATCGTCGTGCCGACGACTGACGACTCCGTGATACATGGTGTCGTCATCAGCGTCTTCGGTGGAAACCACAACCGGTGAACCGACTCGCAGTCGATGCCAAGGCATTCGCAATTCACGATTGCGCTTGACAAACGTCATCATGTAACGCCCCGCCATGCCGGTTTCATGATCTGAGATGGCCAAGTCCAACAGCGATTCGCCCGATTTCTCAGCGTTTCGCGAATTCGATCGTGCCCGACGTTCGCGCATTCTTTGCGCTTCAGCCTCGGATTCCATTTTCAGCCAATGTGCCATCTGCTGAAAATGCGAATCAGCCGATAGTGGGGTATTTTTGTTAAGACTCATACCAACAATAGTACTTGGTTTTGCTTCCCTACGGCAGTCCAAACTCACATCGCCATCCAGACGCCACGCGTATCCATCACACACATTCCGAGTTTCCCGTAGTGCATTCAGCGATCGTGATTTTCAATTTTGAACTGGCGGACGAGGCAGCCGAAGTCGCCAGAATTCAGCCCGCAAAGCCTGGCGAAATCCGCTTCAACAATATGGAACACGCTCTAACAACCAAACGAACCATCCCCTGTTCGACCTGTTTACGATCTGCATCCCTTTGTTATTCAGCCTACGGACACTTTTTGGACTTGTATGGCAAACCATTGCTGGCGGAAGCCAAAAACCTGATCGAGATGGCTCTTGGTGCGAAGCGACTTTGAGGAAACCCCGCAAATTAGCGATTTGGAGACGTCGATCACGACCCCGCCTGCCAATCCACCCACAAAGCGACTAACCTAGAA
>CAYYHV010000499.1:569-5414 GCA_964471695.1 uncultured Pirellulaceae bacterium | reverse complement strand
AAGCCCGCAGTAAGATATTCGACTAAGACCGAGCAAAACTCATCCAAAAGCCGAATCCAAACGACAGAGATAGCAAGCTGAAAAGTATTGCGCAGATCGGTAGCGCCTAAAGAGTATTCAAAAGAACGGCGATCCACGATGGATCGCCGTCACGTATGTTTCCGCAGGCTACGAAAGCACGTCTTGCTCTTCGACGTAACTTTGAGCCAACTGAAGGCAGCGAATTGCTGCTGGCAGGTCGCGAGCAGTAAACGATGTGTCGTATTGGGTCTGGTCGCGATCATCACGGTACGATCGTTGAATCGTAATCGAACGGAACTCAGTCGAGTTGTTGCCGTTGCCATTCGATTCATTGACGAACACACTAGCGGACACGTTGCCCAAACGAATCGTCTTTTCCGGACCTTTGCTATTGCGCTTGGCCATAGCTTTCTCCTGTTGTGAAAGAAACATGAACAAAGCCTGACCAAATGGCCAGTGCGCGATAGTGCCATGAGCCAACCATACTGGCAAGAAAATTAGCGACTTTCTTGTGTGCCAGTCCCCCACTCTTTTTCTTGCGTAAATCTTTGACCAGCACAAATTGAAGGGGTATTGTCATACCCTTTTGTTTCTTCCCCATTTAACAAATGAACAAAACAACAGTCGCGGATAAATCCATCGACGACTCCCCCACTCCCACTGGTAGCGTTCCCAAGTTCCAAGCCCGCGAGGGCGCGATCAATGGTGCTTGCTGGGCCAAAGAACGGAGCACCAAAGAAGGTGAACTATTCACGGCCTACGACGTGAAGCTGGATCGCTCGTACAAAGACGCCAATGACGAGTGGCAGCACAGCCAGGCATTGAACATTCGAGGTGCTCGTGATCTCAAGAACCTCATTGTGGTTGCCAACGACTTGTTGACTCAGATCGAGAAAGACCAAAACCAATAACTACTCATTGTGCGGCGTTCTTCGGGCGCCGCTTTTTTGGCTTGTCTCGCCTATGTCGCAAGCTGTGATCTTATCCGAGGGTGACATTGTCTCGACGAGTCCCCTACTAATGCCGTGACACGTGCCTCGCTGCCATCCTCTCCTTGGCTTGATTGAGCCAATTGCACGTATCCACACCTCGCAAGTCTTCGTCGCTGTCGTCGACAAACCTGCATTTCCCAAGGAATACACTTTGCCTCGTTGACCGACACTGTAAAGCAGCAAGTCGCGGTATTGCATCGCGGCACGTCTTGAGACTTGGCGTCGCCAAGTCTTCGTGTCGATTCGTGATACTGTCTCGTTTTCTTGGAAACCGTGTCTCGCGAGTCGTCTCGGACCCGCCTCTTCCAAGACGCCACGGCAGCTTGCTTCACGTTCTATCCAATGTCGTGACTGCATCCGCGCCAGTGTCTTCAACGTTGGCCGGTAAAGCTGCTAATAATGCCAACTGCCCCTAGGCAACGACGTGACAGGACATTCGACTCGACAGCATGTTCGGTTGCGATCATCAGTCTGTTCCGCAAGCAAGTTTTGCGTCACGACTCGCAGCATGTCATTGTCTTGTCCACGACTCCCCTCTCGGCAATCTACTGACAGGCACCCTGGTTTTGTCGTCTGTCAATTGAATTTCGACTGTCTCGATGGCAAACTCGGTTCATGAATGACGACATCTTTATTTCGACTGCCGAAGCTGGCGAGTTGCTTGGTATCCACAAGCGTACCGTTCAACGCAGAACGGATGCATATCTAAAGAGCCAGAACATACCAACGGAACAGGCAGCTGAATTCCTTGAAATCCGGGAGGAGAATGGAAAAAAGAAATACTTTGTCTCGAAGGCGTTCGTTCTGAAGCACCTGGTGCCAACAGGGGAGTCGTCCAGCAAGAAAAAGTCGCACGACGATTCGTTTGCTACACGACAGCTTCTCATACAGCTTGACGCCAAGGACCTTCAGCTTCAACGCAAGGACGAACAGATCGCGGAAAAAGACAAGCAACTAGGAGAGTTGAACACGCGACTTGAAGAATCGCACGTGCTGCTGAAGAACGAGCAGCAGTTGCATGGCAAGACGCTACAAACGAAACGTCCCATCCTGTCCTTGGGGAGTTCCCAAAGCGACACATCTCCGGAAGAGGGGAGTCGGCGATTCCGATGGAGTCGTATCGTCGGTATTGCATCGATTGGCTTCGCAACACTGATCGTTTTAGGCTCGGTTGCTTTTTCTTTCATGTAGATGGCAGGCAATAAGCCCAACAAAGGCTATCTGCCGATTGAGTTGACCCAAGTCGCGTTGTGTCCGCTTTCGTTCACTCCCATCAAACTCGCGGACCACATCCGCTACAAACATCCAGCTCAGAATCTGCGACTGTTGAAGAAAGACAAGGCCCTGGAAGCCTTACTTATTGGCGAAGAACTCGATGCGTGGAAGTCGTACAAGTACTGGGACCATAACGAGAATCGAAAAGTCGGACATGTAAACATCAAGGCACCGTTCGGGATGGCCGCAGCCGACTTTGATGTGATCGTCGGCCTTTACAACCACTGCCGCGATCTGGATCGCTCAGGCGGGCTGCCACCGGACAATGAATTCCACTTTTCGCTGTCCGAGATCGCCCGACTCTGTGGCTTGCCACATGGCGGCGGCAAGCAGGCGCTCTACATGCGGAGTAGACTGTTTCGACTTGGTTTCGTGACGCTACACTTCACCGCCAGCAAAGACGCCGAAGAAGGGATTCACGTTCATCGAACATTCAAGTTCTTCACCATCAAGTCGCTGTCTCGCCTGAATACGCCAAAGCAGAAGATTGTGATTCAGCTTGATCCATCCTTTGTTGATCTGATTCGCTCCCGACGAGTGATTCAATTCGATCGCGACTTTTTCCAATCGCTTTCGCACAAGCACAAGCGGCACTACCTGCAATGCGTCCGCTACGGCTGGTATTCGTCGACCTCACCAAACGACCTCTCCGCCAATGACTATGCGTGCAACCAAATCTGGTTCGCGGATCACGATGAACAGGCGCGTCAGAGTGGGGTAGTCGTCGATTCCGGTGACGACCGCACGCACCAGCGATTCGGCTGGCTTCAGGAGTTGCTCAAAGAAGCCGAAGAGAAATACGAGTACATCACGCCCACTCACAAGAACGGGTGGAAAGGGGAGTATGTCACCAATCGAAAAACGGCCAGTCGATATGGTTCGTCCGCTGGGCCAACGGCAAGCGTATCCGTAACAAGCGACAACGCAACTCAGTCGCAGACCTCAAAACCGATCCGCTATGGCATCAAGTTCGAGCCTTCACTGACGATACGGGAGCGAACCTCAATCCGTCGGTTTACCGGGACTGGCTGGAGCGATATGGAGCCTTCCACATCGAGAAGCACGCGCGTGTCATTACTTGGATGGTAGAGAATCGAATGCCATTCAAGAAAAGCTCGCTCCAGGCATTGGCCGACCGTATCCACAACGACCACCCGTTGCCCGATCAGTATCGCTCGCATGTTGCCACCGGCGAAAACGCGACAGGGGAGTCACGTGACCCACGGCTCACCAAGTTGTACGACGACACAATTCGCAACACCTAGCAACCGTACCTGGCCGTATCACGGAACGGTACTTACGCGTACTCAATCAGTACTTTCGCGTACTAAACAAAATCATTCGCTGGTACTTTCGCGTAGAGGACGTATCGACGAATCCAGTACCTGGGCGTAAACGCATTGAGTACCTGCACGTATTCACATCTACCAAGTGTGCTTCGGGAAAACTACGTGCTCATCGAGCTTCGAGTCACAGAGGTGGCTTCGCGAAGCTACTTCTTGCATCACGGTTTAGTACTTCGCCGTACCCCCGTTCAGTACTTCGGCGTAGTGGATTGTTACCAAGTCTCGATGGCACAAACTACGAACCATTCGGTGGTTGAGTCGCCTGCAATCGCTACGGACAGAGTCTGCTATTCACATGTTGAATATTCAAATACTCAACAAGAATTACATAAGCAGAGACTGCTGAATTTCATTTTGAATCGACAGCTACGGGCGCTCGTTTCCGTCCGTTGACATCTTGTTGCTAAGTCTGGCAACGTTGCCCCATGACCAATCAGACCCAATTTCAACTTCACAATCTCGATGCAGAGAAGACAGTCATCGGCTCGTTGCTCATCGACCCCGAAGCCACGCCGAGAATCTCTAGCGAACTCAAAGTCGAGCACTTCTACGACCCAGTTTACCGTGAAATCTACGAAACAATATCGAAGATGCACAACAGTCGCGAACCGGTTGATTTCATCACTGTGGCGAACACTCTTGAATCCAATCACAGAGTTGCGGCTATTGGCGGAAGTGCGTTTCTGGCGGATGTTGCTTCCAACGTTCCCACCGCATCACATGTTGACATGTACGCGAAGATCGTTCGCGAACTAGCGCTACGCAGGGAATACCGCAAAGCGACAGTCGCCATTGCAAAGGCAGCCGCCGAACGTGAAGTTTCGATCACCGATCTACGAGCCATGTGTGAAGAGCGCCTCTTGGGAATTCAGCTCGCGAACTCCGGCTCTCGCCCAAAGCTGATTGCCGACCACGCCTCAGACTGGCACGAGCGATATTGCGACGTCCACGGACTATCGCAGGAAGAGCTGTCAAAGCGAATGCTCACCACCGGATTCCGCTGCCTCGACAAGTTCCTCCACCTAGCGCCGGGAAATGTGATGATCCTAGCCGGTCGAACTTCCATGGGTAAAACGGCGCTGGCAATAGACATCGCCATGAATGTTTGTCGCCAGAATCGGACGGTAGCATTCTTCAGTTACGAAATGACCACGCATGAAGTGATGGACCGTATTCTCGCAGGCCGTCTGGGAGTCCCAACTCGCACGCTC
>CAYYHV010000499.1:0-553 GCA_964471695.1 uncultured Pirellulaceae bacterium | reverse complement strand
AAGGGCAGTTAACCGATGAGCTGTATGATCGACTTGGGCCGATCATGGACGACATCCGAACCTACCCACTATTCCTCGAAAACAACTCCGATCGTTCCCTCGATACGTTCGTCAGTCGAGCCAGACGCTTAAAGCTCGAACACAACCTCAACTTGCTGGTAGTCGACTACCTGCAACTGCTCATCACGACCGCGAAGTTCGCTCAGCAAAGTCGCGTGCAAATGGTGTCTCACGTATCCAATACGTTGAAGTCGCTCGCCATGGAACTCGAATGCCCGATCATCGCGCTCGCACAGTTGTCGCGCAAGACCGAAGATCGCCCCAACAAGCGCCCGCAACTAGCCGACCTTCGCGAGTCGGGTGAGATCGAGCAAGACGCCGATCAGGTGCTGATGCTTTATCGCGAAGGTTACTACAACGAAGATTGCGAGAATCCTAATTTAACCGACGTCTTCATTCGCAAGAATCGGCAGGGCGAAACCGGGCAGGTGCAACTTCATTTCGATGCCACACACATGACGTTTCGCGAGCTTGATTATCGCCACTAATATGG
>CAYYHV010000498.1:0-5433 GCA_964471695.1 uncultured Pirellulaceae bacterium | reverse complement strand
CAGTGGAAGTCGTCGGTTTGATTGGTTCGTCACTCATCCGACGGCCAGCTCCATAATCTGTTGTTGTGTCGCGGACGCGACGTCGGTTAACTCGCCGGTAATGCGTCCCTCGTGCATGATGAGAATTCGGTCGCTCATTCCCATGGTTTCCGGCAATTCTGAACTGATCATGATGATCGCTTTCCCTTGTTGGGCCAGCTCATTGATCAACAGATAGATTTCTTGCTTGGCACCGACGTCGATGCCACGAGTCGGTTCGTCGAAGATAATCACTTCGGCATTTCGTTCCAGCCATTTGGCGAGGACGACTTTTTGCTGATTGCCGCCGGACAGGTTTTTTGCCAGTTGTTCCTGTGAAGGCGTCTTGATCGCCAGCCGGTCAACGTACTCGCTAAATCGCTGCTTCTCCATTCGTTGGTTGACGAAGCCCATGGATGCAAACTCGCCCAGGTTAGGTAGCCCAAAATTCTCTCGCAACGTCATGCCAAGCACCAACCCTTGTGACTTGCGGTCTTCCGTTAATAAGCAGATGCCGGCTTGGATTGCATCCGCCGGTTCTCGGATCGAGAGAGGGTTTCCATCGAGTTCGATGGTTCCTGAGTCACGACGATCGGCGCCAAAAATTAGCCGCGCGGTTTCGGTCCGTCCGGCGCCGACTAATCCCGTGATTCCAAGGATTTCTCCAGCGCGGACTTGAAAGCTCACATGGTCGACTGCATCTTTGCGAGTCAGATTGTCGACCCTTAAGCGGACGTCGCCAATGAGATTTTGTTGTTTGGGAAACTCGTTTTCGATTTGGCGTCCGACCATCATCTCGATGATATTCTGGCGAGTCAGTTCTTCGATGGGGGCAGTGCCAACGTGGCTTCCGTCGCGAAGCACGGTGACTCGGTCGGCAATCTCGAAAATCTCATCCAGCCGGTGACTGATGTAGATGACGCCGATCCCTTTTGACTTGAGGTCGCGCACGATAGCGAACAGTCGCTCGACTTCGGTGGGAGTTAGCGTGGCGGATGGTTCATCCATCACAATCATGAGGACATCTTGCGCCAGTGACTTGGCGATTTCCACGATCTGTTGTTGAGCAATGGAGAGGCTACGGCAAGGTCGCTCCAGTGGAACGTCGACTCCGATGCGCTGGAAGATGCGTCTTGCTTGAGCGACTTCGTCGGCTCGATGAACGAACCCCCAGGTGCGTTCCCGACCCAGGAAGATGTTTTCTCGGGCGTTGAGTTCTGGGACGAGGCAGAATTCCTGATAGATAACGCCGATGCCGGCTTGGGTTGCCAAATCGGGATTGAGCAACGAGGCTTGTTCGCCGTGGATAAGGATTTCGCCTTCGTCAGGTTGGTGAGCGCCACCAAGCATCTTGATGAGCGTACTCTTGCCGGCTCCATTTTCGCCGAGTATCGCGAGGACTTCGCCGCGTTGAAGCGAGACGTTAACGCGGTCGAGGGCTCGGACACCCGGAAACGACTTTCCGATGTTTCGCATTTCCAGCAATGGTGAGTCCGAGGAGGTTGGCATTCCGGCCAGTTTAGTGGATTCGCGCCGGTGCGTGTATCGAAGGCTGATTTCAGTGTTGGTGGTTTTCCGAAGCCGACTATTTCAAGACGGGGTCGTTGTCGGCGTCGGATTTGTAATAGAGCTTGGATGGAATCAGGATCTGGCCATTGTCCATTTCGCTTTCGATATCGTCACCAGCGAGATATTTCATCAACATCTCAATGGTCTTGGCACCAATCTGATCTGGGTACTGAATTGGATCGCAAACAATTTTGCCATCGCGAATCGCTTGTTTGCCGGCGAGCTCTCCGTCGAAGCCGATGATTTTGACTTGGTCGGTTTTGGCGGCTGCCTCCAGTGCTGAATAGGCTCCGATGGCGGACGGGTCGTTGATGGCAAAGATGGCTGCGAGATCAGGATTCGCTTCGAGTGCGTCCTTGGCAGCGTTGAAGCCTTCGTCCCGCACGCCGCCGCCGTCCGTTTCTGCGACGACTTCGATCTTGTTGGCATCAGGTTGTTGGTTGTGAGCGTCGAGTTTTTCTCGGAAGCCTTGAACGCGCAGCTGGCAAGATTCAGCCTGAGGGAATCCAAGGATTGCGACTTTGCCACCAGACTCGCCGAGCAGTTTGACCATGGCATCGCCCGCCAGTCGGCCTCCTTGAAGGTTGTCCGTCGCGACGTGGCAGATGACTTTGCCCTCGGTCCCGACATAGGCCAAGTCGTTCGTGAAAACCGGGATGCCGGCATCGTTGGCTTTCTTGATGGCTGGACCGATCGAGGATTTATCGCAGGGGTTCAGCACAATGGCGGAGACACCTTTCACGATGAAGTCATCAATCTGATCCGCTTGTTTCTTGACGTCGCGTTCCCCGGAGACGACGACCAGCTCGTACCCATGCTTGCTGGCCTCAGCGGCCATCGACTCTTCGATGACTTTGAAGAATGGGTTGGTCAACGTCAGGGCGGAGTATCCGATGGTACCCTTGATGGTTGTTTTGTCTGAATCATCAGCAAGTTGGGAAGGTGCTGAATTGCAT
The DNA here is from genome assembly GCA_964471695.1 of uncultured Pirellulaceae bacterium. GTDB lineage: Bacteria > Planctomycetota > Planctomycetia > Pirellulales > Pirellulaceae > CAYYHV01. The sequence goes on along the minus strand of CAYYHV010000498.1, from coordinate 2,890 downwards.
CCGGTCATCAGGATCGGGAGCAATAACAAACAGAGTCGTTGAGCGCGTGACATGGAGAATCCGCCAAGAGTTGAGTCGTTGATTACGATTAAACTTGGGCGGCGAAGAAAACCGGCTCGCGTAGAAAACAGAACTGGTCAGCCATCATCTCACCGCTCGCCCAATTCTGGCGAGCGATGGCGGCTTTGCCTAGTATGGAGCCTTAACTGCCCGCACCCACTGCAGCAGGCTGAAGTGCCTTGAGCTTGGTGAGGATGGCTGTGGGGCCAGGACGTTTTGTCTTTGTACCCGGCAACATGGCGGCGATTTTGCCTTCTTTGTCGACAATATATGTCGCGAAGCCTTCGCCGCTATAAGCTTTTGTTTTCTTGCTCTTGAGATCGAGAAGCATTGGGAATTTGGCGTCGATTCTCTTAATCGACTTTTCCAACCCTTCGACTCCGGCCTCTTCCTCTCGGAAAATGGCGACGATCTCTGTGTCGAGTTTCTTGAATTCTGCATAACTCTTTTGCAACTGACCTAGTTGCCGAAGGCAGTACGGTCACCAATGGGCACGAACGAAAACCACGACCACGTTCTTGTTGGCCGTTTTCTTGTTCTTGCTATCCTTGCGATAGTCGCTCAAGGCAACGACCTGCTTGGCCTTGCCGTTCAGCTTGAAGTCGGGCGCGGTTTGCCCAACCTTTACCGGCTTGACGGCCTCTTTTGTTTGTTGGGCACTCGCACTGCCGAGGTGACACACCAGGCAGGCTGCGATTGCGAGGAGAAGGTTCCGGCGATTCATGGACGGGTTCCTGAGGGGCTTGGGGGGTGAAGTAGGAGGGAGCTTCGAAGAAGCATTCCCCAATTCTAAGGAATGCTGACTGGTGGGCAACGAATCATCGAAGCTAATTTTGAATCTGTTCGAGTACTGCTGTCACGGGGCAGTGATCAGAGGGAAATTTTCCGTTATAGCTGTCATGGCAAATCGTGGCTGAGGTAGCCTTAAGTTGCGGGCTGAAGAGGATCCAGTCGATTCGGCTGCCGCCAAACTGCGGCTTCCACCCGTTGAAGGTGCCCTCTTCTTTGCCACGTTCTTTGTGTAGCGCACGATACGAATCACTTAATGGACTTTTAGAAACCAGTTGCTCGTACGGTGGGCTGTTTTCAGCCGCGTTAAAATCTCCCGTCACAATGATGTTGGCGTTGCCTAGTTTCTCTGCCCATTTGCGGATAACGATCGCAGATTGGCGTCGCGCTTCCGAGCCGCGGTGATCGAAGTGGGTGTTAAGGAAGTAGAGTTGGAGGTTCGATTTGCGATCGCGAAGCTTGACCCAGGAAGCCATTCGAGGAAGTGACGAGTCCCAACTTTTCGATCCAATGCTGTCTGGGGTCTCGCTCAGCCAAAAGTGGCCATCGCCCAGGCGCTCGTAGCGCTCGCGACGATAGAAAATTGCCGTTTGTTCACCATCGTCATCGTCGGCTTGTCGTGATCTTCCCACGTAGTCGAAATCTGGCAGATTGGACTGAAGGAACTCCGCTTGGAACTTCAGAGTTTCCTGAGTGCCAAGGAGGTCAGGATTGAATTTCTTGATCGAGGTGACAACATGCTGTTTTCGGTGTTTCCAGTGGTTGTCGCCGTCCTTTGCCAACCCATAGCGAATATTGAAGCTCATGACTTTGAGCGGGGGCGCGTCTTGAGCCCATCCGCTTTGGCACAGGAAGGCAACGCAGAGCGTTGCGATTGACCGTAGACTAGTTTTCATTTTCAACCTGTTCTGAGGGTGCGACACGAATATAGACATCCAAGTCGCCACTGTTATCGTCAATCTGGCTCCACGCATCCTGGCAGCGAACATAGAGCTGGCCATTCTGGCTGGCCGTAAACTTGCCGCGAGTTCCCATTGGAATCACTTCGGTGAGCATGTAGTTATCCGTCAAGACGGTTCCGATAAGCTTGCCAGTCCCACTCTTGTCCCCGTTGGCTGAAACTTTCTCTTCAGCTGGATTCGTCTGCCATTCGCCTTTGGTGGCAAAATCGTAGGTGACGCCTTGCTGGACCTTGATCTGCGTCGCCTGCCAACCGGCGGCGGCTTTGACCGATCGCTTCAGTTTCCGCTTCTTCGGTAACGGCTTGGCTGGTTTCCATTGCCAGGCGCACAAGTCGGCGCGATACCCGTTGTCCATGTTCTTGACGAATTGGTCGTATTCGAACGAAATTTCTTTGGCGATATCCCCAAACGTCGATTCGAAGGTGGCGCGTTCGCCGGACATCATGGCCATGCCCAAAATCTTGAAGCGCTTTTCGTAGTTGGGATTGCTCGCGAGCAGATGACAAAGCGCCCATCGCCACGCGTAAGCTTGCCATGAATCGCCAGTAATCTGACCCGCCTTTACGATGTCCAACAGTTTCTTGGGTTCGGCTCGAGTAAGATAGTCGATAACCGGTGTGTCGATGTTGACTTGTCGCTCACCCTCGCGCCAATACGAACCCAGCTCAGCCAATCCTTCGGCATACCAGGTCGGTCCGGTACTGCCAAACGATTGAAAGCAGTAAGCATGAACGGCTTCGTGCTGAACCACTTGATGGTTGTCACAAGAGTAAACAATTGAGCTGCGTTGACGACCTAAAGCGCGGCTGATGGTGACACCTTCGCCTGCGGCAATTTTGACGACTCCGCTGGGATCGAGCTGGTCAACAGGCCATTGTTTTACATCGCGGACGACAAAGCATCGAATTGCGCCTCGCGAAGGTCGTGCGAAATACTTCGAGACGAGCAGGATCATTCTCTCGAGTTTCTCAAGCAGGATCGCGGCCTGGCGATCGGAAATGTCCGTCTGCAAAATGAAGTGCTGTGATCGCAGCTCACGCGGAGTCGATGGTTCGTCGGATTTATCGGCATACTTGGCG
>CAYYHV010000497.1:3229-5435 GCA_964471695.1 uncultured Pirellulaceae bacterium | reverse complement strand
ATCATAGTGCGCACAGCAAATTCCCGGCCGGCGAATTCTGGAAGCCGTTGCGTACTTCCGATGGAGCTTGGATTCACTGGAGCCATTGGAGCTGGTCGGTCAAGTTGCTGCCCTACCTTGAGGAAAACGCTCACTATGAACTCGCGGATCTGTCACAGACCGCGATGCAGGGTTCGAATCTTCAGGCAGCTATTCTCCGGACACCACCTGGGTTCTTTTGCCCTTCGAATCCATTTGCTGAGTCCGACCCTGTCTTCGAGAATGAACAATCATTGCGGCAGGCAATCGCAGAATCAGATTATGCCGCGAACGCTGGTGATCACGCCTGTGGTGGTGACTTTGGTGTTGGTGCGGATCCAACTGTTGGCGATCCGCCCACCTATCCAACGTGCGCCAATACGTTTCCGGTACACGGCTATCGCGAGGCGCGCCACCCGATACGTGGCGTCATCGGTCGGTTTGGGTGGTCAGCCTCAATTCGAAAGGTAAAGGATGGCACCACCAAGACTTTTGCGGTGGGGGAATGTGTCGGCGTGTTCAGCCTGAATCAGAACTTTGGGACTCAAAGTTGGGCGCTGACTTCACGACCCATTAACTGGAGAAATGACAGGTTTCTTGCGGACCGCAACCGATGGCCGAGAACCGGGAATGAACAATGGGGCGATGGACTAGTATTTCGAAGCCTTCATCCTGGTGGCGCTCATTTTGTGATGTGCGATGGCTCGGTTCATTTTGTCAACGAAAATATCGACCATCCGACATACATGGCACTATCCTCCAGTGCCGCTAGTGAAGTCGCCTCACTTACCGATTAGAGAGAGTCAGGGATGAGAATGGCTTGTCGCTTAATGGTTGCCGTCACCTTTTTCACATTGGTCGCTGGTTGTTCAGATGGGAGACTGAAGCTTGGCAAAGTCGAAGGTACCGTCAGCGTTGGTGGAAAGCCACTTGAGGCGGGGAAGATTATCTTTCAGTCTGACGGGGCTCGCGCCGCGTTTGGAAGCATCGAAAACGGCAAGATAATCGACGTCACTACTTATGAGACAGGTGACGGTGTTCCAGTGGGTTTGCAACGATATGCAATTCAACCGACGACTGACGAAGCAATCATGATGAGGGATCCTGCAAAGGCTGCGAAAATGATGAAGGAAGCAGGTATTCCGATGAAGTATCAGCAGGCGAAAACGTCAGGATTGCGTGTCGAGATCAAGAAACGTGGTGTCAACACAATCACGGTTGATATCGAGGGTCGATAACAGTCGTATTCAGCGGCCAGTAACCCTCAAGACTTTGGGGACATTCGATGCAGATCGGTTTATGCTTCAACTGGCTGGTTCGGAGCGGCGTGTTCATTCTTGCCGTAGTTGGTCCAGCGATGGTTGCGGTTGCAATTGACGTGGGAACCTCGCCATCCTTTCGCCAGCAGGAGTTTGAGGCATGGGGAGTGTCACTGTCTTGGTCAGGAAATCTCATCGGAGACTATGAACCAACCAAATTTGACGCTTTGGTAGATCGCTTATTTGAACCTGCAAATCATCTCGGATTTACCTTCACACGCTACAACATCGGTGGTGGCCAAAATCCATTCCTGCTTGGGCAGATGCGCCCCGGTGGCGCTGTGCCTGGTTGGGTGCCGGATTTCGTCGCAGAACCGGAAATTCCCAACACAGCATCGTGGAATTGGGATTGGGAGGCTGATCCTCGACAACGTTACACTCTCGATGCAGCAATCGATCGAGGTGTCCGACATACAGAGGCGTTCATATTGTCGGCTCCCTACTGGATGACGATTACGAAGGACACCGCCGGCGGAATTGATGGTGGTGAAAATCTCGAAACGCAATATTACGACGAATATGCGCACTATATGACGGAAGTCGTGCGTCACTTCGATCAAGGCCTGGGTATTCACTTTGAAACGCTCAGCCCGATGAACGAGGCCAATCAGGCTTGGTGGCGAGTCGGCGGTTCGCAAGAGGGCATGCATGTACCGCGAGGTTTCAACCAGCGTTTGCTGATCGAGAAAGCTGGTGAATCGCTGCTCGCGAAAGGTCTGGGCACGCGTATCAGTGCAACCGACGAATTTAACGCATCCGGATCACTTGCTAACTATCAACAGCTCAACGCATATACGAAGAGCTTTATCTCGACGGTCGGTACGCATGTGTACGGCAACAACAACTCAACCAGTGATTTGATTGCCTTA
>CAYYHV010000497.1:0-3219 GCA_964471695.1 uncultured Pirellulaceae bacterium | reverse complement strand
GCCTTACGCAACGCTACAGCCGCCGATGGCAAGCGTCTGATCGTCAGCGAGTATGGGAACAATGATAGCAGTGATCTTGACGGAGGAATCGCTCTTGCAAATCGCATCACGGCGGACCTGAAGAACATGCATGTCGATACCTGGACAATGTGGCAAGGTGTATCATGGGATAACGGGTCGGGGTGGGGATTGATCCGTCAGGATTTTTTTAACCCGTCTTCGGATCATGTTATTGCCAAACAGTATCATGTTATGCGGCAATTTGCGGCAAACATTCGGCCTGGCTCCCATGTGCTCGATGTCGACGACGAAGAAACGCTGGCTGCGTATGATCCGTCTAGGGACACCACAATAATCGTTGTCAGCCGAGACCGCGGCTCAACGAATAGATCGTTTCAATTGCTTGATCAAACGATCGAGTTTGCACGTATAATCCAGACTAGCACTGGCGACGACTATCGCAGCTTCGGTAACACCTACTCGGGAAACACGTTTACCCAGTTCATTCCAGAGGATTCGGTAACGACGCTTGTAATCCATCACAAACCGAATCTCATTCGGAATAGTGAGTTTTCATTTCAGGCCGGGCAAGCAAGCGGCATGGAGAGTATCGACGGCTGGAACGCAACGGGCGACGCAGCCTTCTATGAGTTCCCTTGGGCGAATCTAGGTCTTTCTAGCGGGCAAATCGGGCTTCATGCCAATGTGCCCAATGCATCGGGGAAGGTTTACCAAAACGGTATTGGGGCAGACCGAGACCTCAGCGGAGTCGCATATGAATTCTCAATCGATGCACTGTTCCTGAATGACGTGGGTAACGGCGACGTTTATGCTGCTGATACCCAAATCGGTTTCGAATTCCTTGGAGCTGACGGTCGTACTATGGTTCACCCTAGCGAGGATGACTTCCTTATGGCGATTCGTCCGGATGTCGAAGATGCAGTATTTCGAGTTTTCAGAACGGAAACCGTTGTTGCTCCTCCGGGCACCCGGTTTGTCCGACCGGTAATTCGCTTCACGACAGGGGATGCGGCTGGTAATCAATGGACCTACCTTGATAACGCCTATCTTCAGGAAGTCGGTTTCGTACCTCGTGGCCGAGAGTGGATTTCTGACGCATCGGGGAGCATCGATGATGACACTATGTGGCGACTGGATACGTTGAATGCCAATAATCACCACGCATACTTTGGGAGTGCGATCTCTGCCAATCGATCTATCAGCATTGCGAACGCGACCACGTTTAGCGGGATCACGTTTGACAACGAACGCAGCTACACGCTGGTGGGAAGTGGGACGCTTAGGGTTGGTGGCTCTGAGGTACCAGGCCTGATCGATTCGCGTCAAGGGAATCAGAGAATTGCGACATTGACGGTAGCGGCTAACGATCTCGTCGTTCGAATTCTCGACAGCAGTACGTTGACCTTGGACAAGCTGGACCTTGCAGGTTTTCGCCTTGGAAAACAAGGGGCAGGAAAATTGTCGCTCGGGTTTGGGTTCAAGATGGACGGTGGAACCCTAAGTGTTGACCCAACAAATACCGCTGGAATAACAATATCGAGAAATGCGACGCTCGATGGGACTTTGGAAGTTGATCTGCCGATCGGTTTCGATATCAGCGCAGGCCAGAGTTTTGTCCCAATACATTTCGTCAATGGGGTAACGATCTTCAGTGATTTGTCTCTTCCTCCGTTGGACAACGGGCTGATTTGGGAATCAGAGTACATTAACAACACATTTGAATTACGAATCGTCGAGATTGGCGGCGACTTCAACGGAGATGGTAACTACGACTGTGTTGATGTCGACGCTTTAACCGCAGTCATTTCGCAGGGAACCCACGCAGAGGTGTTTGATCTCGACGGCAACGGTCTGGTCGACACCGACGACTTGGATCAATGGCTGGTGATTGCTGGAACCACGAATTCGGATGTGACAGGTGGAGGTGCTTTCCGCTTGGGCGATGCGAATCTGGATGGTGTCGTCGATGTCAGCGATTTCAACATCTGGAATGCGAACAAGTTTACTGCCAGTCCCGCTTGGTGCCTGGCTGACTTTACGGCAGATGGATTGATCGATGTAAGCGACTTCAACGTTTGGAACGCTAACAAGTTTCAGGCATCCGATGCTACCCATTCTGTACCCGAGCCGACGACAGGTTTTTTCATTGCTTTGGCTAGCGTCTTCACCATGCTCCGTACACGACATCGAAGACTCTGCTATTGATGGCGTTTGTGGTAAAAAAATTGATTGTGTTTCCAAGGTTCCGAATGTTCGGGCGATCCTTGCCGGGGATCGTCTGGGCTACTGTTTAAGCACAAGTTGTGTGTTGGCGAGTTAGGCCGTCAATAATCGAACCCACCCATGGAACGACTGCGACACGTGAGGCCCGGCGAACGGTGATGTCGGGAAGTAGGGGAAAGACAGTCGAAGCGTGGATACATACAGGTGATATCCACGGGTTACGGATTTCGCAACAGCCGTGGGCAGGTGTTCGACCGAGATCTCCTCTGCGCTTCGTTCGTCACTCTGGACTGAGAGAATAGGACTGGAGCTGCTGCGTATCCTCAATGGCATCAACAGATTCAAAGGCACCGATATCGGGTTTGGAACCAGCGCGAATATCAAAGCGGCGACGGCGACAAATGCGAAGAGAGTCCGCAGGCGAAAGTTCATTCGATTAGGTCGCACAACGGAAGGTTGTTAAGACACCGCCGTGAAGGAAGCGAACGATGCCTGAACTACAAGGCGTTGTACCAAAGCCAGCCATGTTCGTTGCCCAAGAACGAACGTGTGCCGAAGGCCTGCGTAAAAACCATGTTGTACGTCGATGAAGCTGGTCACCGGTCTCGATGTTTAGAACCAGCATTGGCGCCACGGAAACGGTTCATCATCATCGGCGAGATTAATCACTGCCCCCTTCGACTCCTCGCCGTCGAGGATATTGCGGACGAATTTCATTGCGAGCGCCAAGGCCTGAAACGTGTCTTCGCCGCAAATGTTTTGAACACGGTCGTAGAGTCCATCAAACTGGACGCCGCACGAGGCGTTTTTTGTCTCAACGATCGGTGCAAATATGCGGATCGTGGCATCCACGGATTCACCCGACGGACGCAAGATGGCAATGTTGGTGCTGGCAATTAGGTCAGCCATCAGGCGAGTCCGCACAACGAGAGGCTTTTACGGCACCGCCCTGTCCTGAGTGGACAGCGCCTGACG
>CAYYHV010000496.1:0-5445 GCA_964471695.1 uncultured Pirellulaceae bacterium | reverse complement strand
TCCGGCCCCAGCACGACCAACCTCGCCTCCATCTCGTCAGCAATATCAGAAGACGCCTCTGGGCAATCGTGAATCGCAGCGAATTCGCCTTTGAGTCTCTTTTCTTTCTTGATCCGTGCTCGAAGCTCGGCCATTACATCGTCGAGACTTTGCTGAGCTGCCCGGTCCTGCGCCAAACGCGTCACGCTCGGCTGAGTCGAATACCAATAACGGTTGCCGTCGACATATAGATGCGTCGCCTGATCTGTCAGACGACGAAGAGCATCACCGAAAATCGGAACGCTCTCACCAGGTTGAACGCAACCTAGTTTCACTCGCCGATCATCGACACCCTTTTTAGCCGTTTCAGCAATCGGTGCACTACCAACATAGATCGCCCGAGCAACGCGGCGACATGCCGACAACCGACCCAAGTTTGAAATCTCGCGATCAATCTTTCGGGAAAGTGCATTTGGACCATCAACATCGGTTTCAATTACCGTCGTCCAGGCAGGAGAAAGACCTGACTTGGTCGTGATTTCACTAAGCACTCTTTGGTCGTCCATTGGGATCATCGCGGGCATAATCATCAACGACTTGTCATCGCCTTCCCACAACGAATAGATCGCACACGCCATCAATCGCAAAACACCACGAGTTCTTTGGAACTCTTCTAGCGATGCCCAATCGTTGTACAGCCGTTCAAACAACTCAGGATGAACGGGATAGGCCACCTCCATCTTGCGAAGATACTCAGACTCTTTAATGCCACCAGGAAATTCAGCCTCATGCTTGCGGTACATCGCGCCAAACGCCTCGATCACCGCATCGCGTGCCGCAAAGTTGTCACCAGCCAGCGGTTCAAACAGTCGACGGCGAACAATCTCGTAGCTTTCTTCCTGACTAGCAGGTCGCCAGCTCGACTTAACACGGGTAAACGTGTTCTGCAAAATATCGAGAGCCTTTTGGCCACCTTCTCCACCGACTTCGATTTTCGATTGAGGCAGTGAGGCAACAACGAGCACATTGGGCGACTTAGCAGCTTCGGTCAGCGATTGAGCAAAAGTCAGATTGGAATCGAAACTACCGCCGGGCAATCCAGGAGTTTCGTAAGTTTGCCGAATGTAAGCCACCCACTCGTCGATCAAAATCAACGTTGGCCCAGCCTTCTCAAACAGCTTTGACAGCAAATCGGAACCCGGTGCTGTTCCATTTTTGTCACAATCAGCGACAAGCTTGTAGCCTTTCTTTCCTAACAGCTGATGAGCGATCTCACCCCAAATCGTATGGATCACCGTCCCGTCATCTTTGGTGTGTGGTTGCCCAGCCGATAACGCAGTTCCAACGATCACTGCACGTGCAGCTTTTGGAGGATCTTTAAGCGAGTGCTCTTTCAGCAAGACATCGAGTCCCGGAAGATCAGCTGATTTGGCGCCAGAGAACATATGGTAGAGCGCCAGCATTGAGTGGGTTTTACCACCACCAAAGTTGGTTTGTAGCTCGATGACAGGATCGCTGCCCTTACCAGTTAGCCGGTTGATCGCACCAAGCAACAACTCCTTCAACCCTTCGGTCAAAAACGTACGGCGAAAGAACTCCTTGGGATCACTGTACTCGTTTTTAACATCGCCTCGAATCACCTGGGCGAGGTCAGCGGCAAATTCAGCCTGAGCAAAACTTCCACTGGCAACATCAGGGTGAGGCGTGACGACTTCTCGCCACGGACGAAGTCCTCCGGTTGGTTGTCCAGCTAACGCCTCCTTACTGGCTCGTTTCGATTCTTTCTTGGAAAGCTCTTTGAATCGCGACCGCATCACGGTCGCCTTGATCTTGTCCACAGCGCCCGCTTGATCGCCCGCTCCCACTGAATTGAGCAAGCGGTGAACTGTATCCAAAGCTCGAAGCGTATCGTCGGTGTTAAAAGGCTCTTGATGAGCCCAGCGGTTACGAATGTCAGACAATTCGTGAATCATGGCCCGTTCGCCCGCGCCCAGCTTCTTGCTGAACAAGTACTGCCATTCCTTGATGATGACGGAAATCACCAAAGCTGAGTCCCAAGGGATGTTTGGTTTGTCAGCATTCTTTTTAGTGGAAGGGTTTTCGCGCATCATGTCGCGCAGCTTTGTTTCCCACTGATCCTTGTGTCGGTTTTTTAACTCCTGCACAACAAAGGGCATCATCCCATCCAGAAAAATATCAAGTGAGTCGCCCACTCGGTTCTTATTACTTTTAGCCATAGCTTATTTTCGAATTGCGAATTTGGAATTGGGATTATTGAGGAGGGGATGGATTTGATTGACGAGACGCAATTTCTTGCTGAACTCGTTTGACTTCTTCCGCTAAAACACTCTCTTCGGGCAGCGCAAGCCGATACTCGGAGGCCAACACCTGATTTGGTAAACCATCGAGGGCATAGTGAGCGACGGCTTCATCTCTTTCAGCGCAGAGGATGATTCCTACAGGTGGGTTTTCATCTTCGTTAGTCCAGTGTTCAGCCACGTAGTTGAGGTACATGTGCATTTGACCTGCGTCGGCATGAGAGAACTCCCCGATCTTCAAGTCGATCACGACCAAGCATCGCAGTCGACGATGAAAAAACAAAAGATCAATGCGAAACCAGTGATCGCCGATTCTCAGTCTTTTTTGACGGCCAACAAAAGCGAAATCGCTACCAAGTTCCAATAGGAATTCTTCGAGCTTAAAAATGATGGCCTCTTCCAAATCAGATTCAGAATACTCATCTTTCAAATTCAAGAACTCAAGAACCATTGGGTCTTTGATCTGTTGTTCAGGTGTTAAAACCTCACCCGGCTGAGGAGTCGAGCCATCTGTAAGCATCTTCTGCTTGTTCGTCGACATCGCGGTACGTTGGTAAAACAAGCTCCCGATCTGCCGATCGAGTTGTCGCACCGACCAACCACCACGAAGAGCTTCAGCTTCGTAGAAATTTCGAGCGTCCTCACCGTCGACTTTTAGTAACCGAACATAGTGCGACCAGGGCAATGGGAATTTGCGATTTGGAAATTTGGGTTTTGGATTGATTAGGGCCGAAGCTTCGTTTGGGCCAATCACCGGTTTTTCCTGACCTGGCAAAGAGATAATTTCTGGGTCATCAGAGATTGGCATTTCTTCAGGCGGCGTCTGAATTCTTCCTTCAGATTGCGCAGACAGTGTCTGCGCAATTGGCCAAAGCAGGTAGAACCGCCGCATTTGCTCAACATTTCGTTGTGAAAAGCCGCGTCCAAACCGGGCCTTTAAGTCTCTTGCGAGCCTTTTTACCAATCCGGTTCCATACTCAGCTCGTTCTTCGCCTCCTTGTTCAAATTCAACGATCCGGCGCCCAATTTCCCAGTAAGTTGCTGTCATGATCGAGTTGACCGAGCGCACCGAATTTTGCCTTGCCTCTTTCAGCAAGTGGGAAATGCCGCCGAGTAAACCTTCGTATTGGTCGTCGACGTTGGCTGGCAGGTTGTCGTTAGTTTCGCTCACGCACGTCCTCTCCACACCAAATGGCGTCGAAGACGCTTAGTTGCAATGATTTGTCGTATCACTCGAACATCTCCGACTGAACCACTGGCTCTTCGGTTTTCTGCCGTGAGAGTTTTACGATTTCGGGCCAGCTGACGACGAGTGCGTTGTAGCTGCGGGCTTCTTCGGCAAGTTTTTTTCGTTCGCAGGTTTGGTACAAGCGGTAGGCAAGGTCACGGGCAATTTCCCCAACGGATGGGCCGACCTTTTTGAGCAAACTGCCAGCGCCCGATTCGCCGTCGGATTCCAAAGCTCGGATCAAGTATTGGGTGACTTCCCACATGGTTAGTCGCTTATCGGTTTTGGGGTCCCAGTCATCCAAAAGTTCAGGGCGACCAAGAAGCCGAACTTTTCCTGCGCCACTGTGGGCAATGCCAGATTCGACGACTCCAGATACGCTGACGGCCATGGCTTTGGCGAGGGTTTCGGCATCGCCGAAGGGGCCCTCTAGCATGCCGTACTGCTCGAACCAGCGGAGGGCGAACCGCGTTTCGGCGTCAAAATCGGATTCCTGCTCGACGAGCGACTCGTCCAGGACCTGATTGATCAGCTGCAGCGCCTCGCGGACGGACATCGGTGAGCCGTCGGCGTTGACTACAAGTCGATAGCGGCTGAACACGGCCATCCCCGGCCCGATCGAAGCCTGAGCCAGGTCCACCGGAGCCACGTTGCCCGATTGCAGGTGTTTGATCGCTTCGGGTAACTCTTTACGCAAGGCGTTAGCAAAGTCTCTTCGCGTTACCATTGAAGCGTCGGCTGCGCGCGGGCGACAAACCAGAACAATGGAAGACGCTAGTGCATTTGCGCCTTGTCCAACACTTCGCGTGGCCCGTTCTGTTCTCAACGGCAAGGTCCCAGAAATCTGAAATCCACCGCTGATGATTCCGTCTAGGAATGTCTCCCATCCAGTTGAGGCAGTTGAGCCATTCTTGGAATCTGTCTCCGATTGTTTGAACGCATAGAAGATGCATAGCGGAAAACCGGAAATCAGCTGTGACTTGATTTGCTCGACAGCATTATTAAACCCCGTCTCAAAGAAGTCTTTCGCTTTCGTTTTGTCATTGTCGTGACGATATGGCGACGCAATCAACTCTGTCATCTTGGGCGTTACGAGTGTCGAACAGACTTCTGGGTGAATCGTACCGACACCCTTTCGCAACCACAGATAGAAGAAGTCTGACAAGTCGGCGTAAGCGATGTTGTCATAGTAGGGCGGATCAGTAACAACGAGCGAATTCCCCGACTTGGAATCAAGTTCCGCGACATCGCATTGGATCGCACTCCCCGCTAAGCCACATGGGCTGGAATCAATGACTTTCGAGATTCCCTTTAGGGAAACCGTTATGTCACCAGCCGCCCCAATTAACGGGTTGACTTCAGCATAATCCCAAACCATCGGGAGGGCTTGCTTTGTGAATGCGTGTCCTGCTTGATCGCGCTGCTGAATCCATGTGACGAGTGAACAATTGTAATCTGCCATCTTATCGACGCCGAACGCCAAATATGTAGCGACCGCGTCAGCATACGATTCGGAATCCTGAGCTGGATTGTCCCTTTGGTCTTCGACCAATTTCACTCTCGCCTCGGCAATGAGGTTTGAAAAAGTTGAAAGCAAATGTAGTTGCCGTTCAGTAAAAACGTGGTCGAACTGCGTCATTCCGTACTCGACAACGTTCGTGCGTCCCGGCCAATGCGAAATGGTTGCGTCGGGGCGCCAGTCAGACTTCACCGTCGATGCAGTCTGCTCATGTAAGTGTTGGGGCGAAACATACATTCGCCCCTGTGGAGTCTTTACACATATCGCCATAAGTCTTGCCGACATGCGACCGGCTTTGCCTTCATCACGAATATATGGGAAAGGAAGCGGTTGATTGCTTAGCAGGCAAGTGCCGCCTTGCCTAACAACAGTGCCTGCATCGGTAAATGCGATGTCGGTGG
>CAYYHV010000495.1:3324-5453 GCA_964471695.1 uncultured Pirellulaceae bacterium | reverse complement strand
AATGTTGAACTCAGCATGAGCACGACGACTACGACAACCCCCGCGATCATTCGAGCCAACACGGTACTCCGGGAACGAATCCGGAAAGCCCAGGCTGATGGCAAGACTGCCGGAATCGTCATGACAATGGGCGCATTGCATGAGGGACATGTCAGTTTGGTGAAGCATTGCACCGAAGCATGCGATTTCACCGTCGTCACGATTTTCGTGAATCCAACACAATTCATGCCTGGCGAAGATTTTCAGGATTACCCTCGCCAGTTTGAACAGGACTTGGCGGCTATGCAGGATTGCCCTGTCGATGTTGTTTTTGCTCCGACCGATGAGGAGATGTACGGCCCTTCGTTTTCGACTTATATCCAACCGCCGGCTGTGGGAAACGAACTCGAAGGAATTTGTCGCGCCGGTCACTTTCGAGGCGTGTGCACTATCGTCTTTAAACTGCTGCAGGCGGCTCCCGTCAACATCGCATTCTTCGGTGAGAAGGATTTTCAACAGCTTCAGGTGATCAAACACATGGTGAGGGACCTCGATGTCGAAGTCGAGGTTCGCGGTTGTTCCACGGTTCGCGAGGCTGATGGGCTGGCCATGAGTTCGCGCAACCAATATTTGAGCGAAGAGGATCGGCGCAAAGCGACCGCGATCTCGCGCAGCCTCCATATGGCTGCGGAAATGGTTCGTGACGGCGAGACCAGCGCATCGCAGATTACTGCTCGCATGCGTCAGGAACTCGCCACTGCGGGCATCACCAAGATCGACTATATCGCGATTGCCGATTCACAAACGCTTGAAGAAGTCCGCGAAGTCACGGAAGGTACCCGCGCATTGATTGCGGCTCGCGTGGGTGCGACTCGATTGATTGACAACAAAAAACTGAAGTAGCCCAACGGCCAATCGGAACCGAACAACACAGGCATCCAGATTCAGCAAGGACGCGACTTCGATGCGACAAACGCTCTTCCACATCCCACCCGAAGTCTTTGGTATCCCGACGCTTGGCTTTGGATGGGTCCTTGCGTTGTGGTGCATCGTCTCCGTCGTACTCGCGATCCCTGTCGCTAAAGAACACGGTTGGTCGAGTGCCGTGCTTGGTATGGTGCCCTATCTCGGCATCGGTGCTGCGATCATTGTCTTCTTGCTTCCGAACATTGAGGAATACAGCCTCACAGACGGTACGACCAACCTTGGATTGCCGGTTCGTGGCTACGGCGTCGCCATGTTCTTCTCCGTAACGACTGGAGTCGGCATTGTTTTGCGACGCGCCAAACAAGTCGGACTGCATCCCGATGCTGTTTATTCTCTGGCGATGTGGATGTTTGTGCTAGGATTCGCGGGAGCCCGATCGTTCTACATCATTCAGAAACTGGATACTTTCCGCTCGGATTCGTGGACAGAGTTTATTGGCAAGGCGATCAACATTACTCAAGGCGGATTAGTCGTTTACGGTTCCCTGATTGGAGCCATGATCGCCTATACGGCTTTTACGTATCGCCACAAACTTCCGCCTTTGGTGATCGGTGACATGTTGGCTCCAGCCATGTTATTCGGGCTGTCGATTGGTCGCATTGGTTGCCTGTTGAACGGGTGCTGTTATGGCGGACCTTGCGAGTATCCGTGGGCGATTCAGTTCCCCGTCAACTCGCCGCCGTATATGGATCAAATGCAATCGGGACTGAGCCAGGGTATTCAGTTGCGCGCAGGTGAAGACGGCACAGGCCACGTGAAGGTTTTGACCCCCGACTCACCCGCCGCAAGAGCCGGCATCAAATTGGGTGATTCGATTACGCGACTGGCCGCAGACAAATTTGGCGAAGGACCTATCACCGACGCCTCTGACCCAACCGAGATCAATGAAGATACGCGCATTCGCTTGAGCCCTCTTCCCAACACAAAACTAACGGCGACGACTTTGGATGGGCGCAAGTTAAGCTGGCAATCCGGCATGGCCCCCAAACACAGCCTGCCAATCCATCCGACTCAGATCTACAGTGCGATCAACGCACTCCTTTTATTCGCCGTGGTGATGGCGATTCGTCCCTTCCAGAAACGTGATGGTTTGCTGCTCGCCGTGACGCTGACGTTGTATCCGATCACTCGGTTCATGCTGGAGATCATTCGTACCGAAGAGG
>CAYYHV010000495.1:0-3314 GCA_964471695.1 uncultured Pirellulaceae bacterium | reverse complement strand
CTTCACGATCTCTCAAACGGTGAGTTTCTTTATCATCGCAGCCGCGATTGGGCTGTGGATTCTAGTTTACCGGCGCCCCGAGGGGCGGCTTCATGCGATTGGCAGTTGAACCAAACTGGCAAGTCGCGATCTCGCGATCTCGCAGCGAGATCATCATCCACGAACCACGACGGATTGCGGTTCGTATAGGATGGTCAGCCGATTGGACTCCACCTGCAAACCCCAAAACCGCTAGAATTTACGGAGATTGGCAGTATTCGCAAGTTCCGGAGCAAAATGGAACTTTTGAAGTCCACGCAGCATCAAATTCATGGAGCCCACGTTGACGACCGATTCTCAGCACATTGACGCAGCCCTCAGCGGTGATGCCAGTGCGTTTGGGCTGTTGGTCACAAAGTATCAGGATCGGTTATTCAACACGCTCTACCGCATCACTGGCTGTCGCGAAGAAGCTGAAGATGTGGTCCAAGAGTCGTTTGTACAGGCGTTCGTAAAACTGGATTCGTTCAAACGGAAGAGCGCCTTCTACACCTGGCTTTATCGTATCGCCTTCAACATTTCCTTCTGTCGTCGCCGCTGGAAACGTCCTGTTGCATCGACGGACCAAGCTCAGTAAGCGACCGGGGTCGAACCCGTGGATGAATCACAATCGCCGTCTGAGGTATTGGAACGACGCGAAAAGGTTGACGGGGTTCACGCGGCTCTTGGCACACTGACGGAAGAACATCGACAAATACTGGTGCTGCGCGAACTGGAGGAATGCGACTATGAAACCATCGCAGACATTCTCGACTTGCCCGTCGGGACGGTTCGCAGTCGCCTGTTCCGTGCCAGAAAACACTTAAAGGATGCCCTGCAACGCGTGCAGGAACTACCCCAATAACAGCCGGATCAATTTAAAAAGCCCACGGATTGCATGAACAGTTCACCTTTCAATGACGAACGCATTAGCGCCTATCTCGATGGAGAATTATCCAACGAGGAATTGGCGGCGTTTGAGAAATTACTCGCCGAGCGCGAGGACTATCGACAAGCCGTCGAAGAACTGCGCGAGACCTCTCAGGCTGTTCGGCAACTCCCGCGCGAAAAACTTCCCACCGATTTCGCGAAACGTGTTCTGCGGCTCGCCGAACAAGAGATGCTCGTCGGCAAATCAGCTGGCACAAGCAAAGAAACACTACCACGAGATCAAACGACTTGGGCGCGAAGACTATTCTGGCCGATCGCTGTCGTGGCGGCTTCACTCATGTTCATGCTGTTCGCTCCCGATTTGATGCGACCTCAAGTCGCTAATGTCCGGACGGATGCTCCAGCGAAAAGTGAACCAGATACCACCAAGACAGAACCGATGGCAGCAGCGACTGCTGAACAGATGAGTCTGGAGAAACGCGCATCGGGTATCAATGCTGCGAGCGATAAGTCGCTTGATCTCGATGACCGTCAAATCCGCACACAAGAGGCCATTGAATCGGATATGGAAGCCAGCGACTATTTTGCGATTCCATCCGTTGAACTTCATTCCGCACCGGCCGCCAACGGTGCCGCTGCGGCCCCCGAGACGGTTAGACCATCAATGCGGATGATGCGAAGCGCGAAGGACGAGAGTTTATCGTTGGAAAGTGCGCCGAGCGATTCGAGCGTTGACAACATGCCAGTCAACGATGCCGTGGCGAACGGGCTCGAATTTCAATCCGAATTGGAACCTGAATCCGACCTCCCGATCATCGAGCCCGAGAATCTTCAGAGAAGAAAGTCGCTCCTTCCTTACACAAAGAGTGAAGACTACGACGCCGTCACGAATTTACAGCTGGTGGACAATTCCGACATCAAACTGTTCTATCAATCGCTTACTCGTAACGAAATCACCGTCGATCAATCCCGAGCACTCTCGATAGCAGATTCGAAGAGAAAGCTTGCCGAATTAGAGTCTGCGGCGACAACGCTCAATGCGGACAAAGAGACAAAGCGACAACAAGATGTCCAAATGGTCTTTGTCGAAGCGAAACCGGAGAAACTGCAGAAAGTGCTCGATGAACTGTCAACGCTGAAATGCTCATCACAGGTTATCTGCAATCTAAATTCACCGGCGTCGGAACGCGTTAAGAGCCTATTCGACAATACGATTCCGGCGACTCCGGGATTGGTGGAACAACAGGTTCGCATCATGCAGGACATGCAAGAGAAGCAATCACCAACGGCTTGGCGTCCTCAAACCAACGAACTTGCGACCGATGTAGAAACCCATTCCGACAATTTAGAGCAGCACGCATTCCAAGCCGAGGGAAAGGAATGCATCGCCTATTGTCTGGGTAAGGTCCCAGACGCGACGGCGACGGCAAACGGCATCGCGAAGCTGCCTGCAGTGACAACGTTAAGCAGACCGGTGTTGCCAAAAGCCGCATCCACCGACATGAAAAAGAAACGATTCAGTTTCCGTCGCACCGACCCGGGCGCCTCTATCAAAGACGCATTTCAACAATCCAGGCAATCTGAACCTGCAAAACCAGAACAAGCCGAGCGCATGCGAATGCTGTTCTTCGTTCGCGAGCCGGATAGCGATCCGAGCATCATCGAAACGGGCGACGCTGAAAAGAAGTGAGTGTGACTGTCTTGTGACCGCCCGCTGGCCACCATTCGAGAGTACTCTGCGGGTCTAGAATGTCTTCACCGCACTCAGGCCATAGCTGAATTGCGACCGCTTCGTACCGTTGGCAAACGCGCCTCCTGCAAACGCATCATCACGATCGACCCAGTCATATCGCATCTCAGGACGCACGGTAATCCCAGAACGACTGATACGATTCAATCCAAAAGTCAGTGCGTGAAAATGGTCGGACGCACCAGCTAGGCCGTTGGCTCCACGGCCTTCTCGGAACCATTCGTACCGCATCCCAATGCGAAGTCGGTCGTTTATCGTCCGGAACAGATATTGATTTATCCCATAGCTGCGTCCACCAAGAACGGGCGAACGTCGCTGCTGATAATCTGACTGGAAAACGTACTCCCACTTTTCGTTCGGCGTCCAATCCATCACG
The DNA here is from genome assembly GCA_964471695.1 of uncultured Pirellulaceae bacterium. Taxonomy (GTDB): domain Bacteria; phylum Planctomycetota; class Planctomycetia; order Pirellulales; family Pirellulaceae; genus CAYYHV01. The sequence continues at coordinate 279 of CAYYHV010000495.1, read as the reverse complement.
AGACTGCTCATCCAAGTGTCACTGCCCAATACGGGATCGTCACCCGGGTCGCCAATCACCGTCGCATACGTTGTGGACAACTTGTCAGAAGGCGTCCAATTGATCCCGCCCAAGTACACCGAACCATTGTTGCCGTTGCTGAAACCAGTGTCCCAACCTGCCGACCAACCAGCGTAGGTAGTGATGGTGTCAGTCAGCGATCGCTCAGCAAGAAAGCCGGTGTGAGTAAACGGCTCGTTGTAGTACATCGTGTATGGTCGAGAATAAAAGAAGTTGTCC
>CAYYHV010000494.1:0-5462 GCA_964471695.1 uncultured Pirellulaceae bacterium | reverse complement strand
CCCGTCGCCTGCGCCAAACGGCGATGAAATCGAATGTCGTTTTCAATCCAATCTTGCACCGCATCTGTCGTACGCAATGCTGCGTTTATCTCGTTTAGTTCGTCGTAGATAGATGGGTCCGCTGCCATCTTTCGGGCGACTTGCTTCAACCCGCCCACCTCAAGAATGATGCGGGTGTCGATCAAGTCAGACAGCGGATAATCACTGACAGCAAAATGAAAATTCATGTACTTCGAAACGCGGTCCATGCTAAATTGCCCAATCGACAATCCACGCCTTGGTGCCGCGTCAATGATTCCCATAAACGCCAGAGCTTGAGTCGCTTCGCGCACGCTGACGCGACTGACACCAAGCTGCTCGGCCAACTCACCTTCTGTCGGCAAAGAATCGCCGGAACGAAGTTTATTGGCGATGATGTATTCGCGGATACTCGCAACAACCATCTCACTCTTGCGAACCTTGCGAGGCTTACCGCCCGCAGTATCGCTGTCAGAAACACTGCTTACTGAAGCAGGCTCTACCGTTGCATTGTCGTTGGATGGTTTAGCCACTGCGTACCCCTGTCGCGATGAGAAAATGACCCGGCAACATATCGTAACCGTTAATGAGATAAATTCACATTACGCGACCGTCGTCCGGCCGATTGTTTTCGCGATTCACGCAAGGAGTAAGGTATTCCCGCACCTTATCGGTTTCAAAACAAGGCTGCGGAGTGGCTACGTCGCCCAGCGATCAATCCCCGCCCTCGGCGGAATCCACTATCTACCTCCAGAGAAGTCGGCTGCGAATGGATCGTACCGCAATGCATCCGCTGCCGGACAGTTGCCAGAACGCTGAGATTTCCCCAACGTTGGCGGCCTCACACGCAGTTGCCAAACGGGCGACTTATTTTTTAATCCGAATTCCATACAATTGAGTTCCGGATGTCTGCAACACTGAATCGCAGACACCTTTAGTTTTCCGAAGTGACTCAACATCGAAATCAATCCCATGTCGACTGAACAAATACTAATCAACAATCAATGGCAGCCCGCTCAAAGCAGCAAGACTTTCCATGCCATCAACCCACAGACGAAACAACCGCTTGCGCCGGAGTATCCCGTCAGCGATTGGGCGGATTGCGACGCTGCCCTTGACGCAGCTGTACAGGCTTCGACCGCAATGGCAAAAATGCCGTCTTCGAAGATCGCCGCCTTTTTGGATGCGTGCGCCCAACAAATCGAAGCCAATGCGGAAGCGATAACTCAATTAGCTGCTGAAGAGACGGCTTTGCCTGTTGCTCCGCGATTGGCTGATATCGAACTCCCACGAACGACCAACCAACTCCGCCAAGCCGCCAGCGCCGCCAAAAACCAATCTTGGGCATCCGCCACAATCGACACGGCAACCGGAATCCGTTCGTATCTCGCACCGATCGGTCCGGTCGCGGTGTTTGGACCTAACAATTTCCCACTGGCATTCAACGGCATCGCCGGTGGCGATTTCGCGGCGGCCATTGCGGCTGGAAACCCGGTCATCGCCAAAGCCAATCCTGGCCATCCTGGAACGACTCGGCTGCTTACCGAAGCCATTCACCAAGCGGCGTTGGAAACTGAGATGCCGGCTGGCACGGTGCAGATGATTTACCGAATGGGACACTCCGAAGGCGAACGCTTCGTCAGCGACCCAAGATTGGGCGCCGTCGCATACACAGGTGCTCGCGGTGCGGGCCTGAAACTCAAGGCAGCGGCTGATGCGGTCGGCAAGCCGATCTATCTTGAGCTTTCCAGCGTGAACCCCGTCGTGTTTTTGCCCGGCGCTCTTGCCGAGCGAGGCTCCGAAATAGCCACGGAGTTCGCGGGCAGTTGCCTTGTCGGTACGGGCCAGTTCTGCACCAACCCAGGACTCATTTTTCTGATCGCTGGCGGATCGACAGACAAGTTTCTTGCGGAGGTCACCGAGAAATTCCAGACGGCTCCGGTTGGTACGTTGCTTTCTCCTAACGTCGAATCGTCGCTGAACGACAGTCTCAACAAGCTCATGTCGGCTGGCGCAAAGAAACTCACAGCGGATGTCGAATCCGAGGCTTCGCGTTGTTGCCAAGCCAACACCTTCCTGCAGGTTAGTGGCGACCAGTTTCTGGCTGATCCGGAAGTGTTCCAGACGGAAGCCTTTGGCAATTCATCACTGGCTGTGGTTGCGAAAGACGTGGACCAAGCAGCCGCTTGCGTCGAGCACGTCGAAGGCTCGCTTACCGCATGCCTCTATTCTCACACCGACGGTAGCGATGACGTAGCTTACGACCAGATCGCGCCGGCGTTGCGACAACGAGCCGGGCGGTTGCTCAACGACAAAATGCCAACGGGCGTCGCCGTCTCGCCAGCCATGAATCACGGCGGTCCCTTCCCGGCAACTGGCCATCCCAACTTTACCGCCGTCGGAATCCCCACGTCGATTCGGCGATTCGCAATGCTCCAATGTTACGATAACGTCCGCCCGCATCGCTTACCGACGATCCTGCAGGACAAGAATCCTACGGGCCAGACCTGGCGGTCGATTGATAACAATTGGTCACAAGCCGACGTTTAGAACGACTCCTTCAACGCTGGAATACCGAGGCCCCCATGCACTTGCGACATATCATTGCCTTTTCCGTAATCGTCTTCTCCACGTATGCTACGGCGGAAGAACTCGGCGAACACGGCTTCGCACAATCGGGCGACGTCAAGATTCACTACGTCACGTCCGGAGAAGGCCCGCTTGTCGTCATGATTCACGGCTTCCCCGATTATTGGTATACGTGGCGAGCCCAAATGCCGGAGCTTGCCAAACACTTCAAGGTCGTCGCCATCGATCAGCGTGGCTACAACAAGAGCAGCCAACCTGCAGGAGTCGAAAACTACAAGATTGAGAAGCTTGTCGGCGACGTCAAAGCCGTCATTGAACATTTCAAACAGGAATCGGCAATTGTCGTCGGCCACGATTGGGGTGGCTTTGTTGCCTGGAGCTTCGCGATGGCACATCCCAAGATGACATCCAGACTTGTCATCCTAAACATTCCGCACCCCTGGGCCTTGCAACGCGAACTGGCAACTAATCCGGAACAGGAGAAGAATAGCCAATATGCTCGCGACTTTCAAAAACCCAACGCTGCGGACAACCTGACTTCTTTCGGACTGGCATTCTGGGTCAAAGACGTTGAGGCTCGCAAGAAATACGTCGAGGCGTTTGAGCGATCGTCCACCAAAGCAATGCTGAATTACTACGTAGCCAACTATCCACGCCCACCCTACGTTGCTCCCACCGATGATCCGCCGCCGATTGAATGCCCCGTCCTGATCATGCACGGCATGAAAGACAAGTATTTACTTCCCGACGGTTTGGACGGAACGTGGAAATGGATTAAGAAAGACCTTACGCTGGTCACCGTTCCCGATGCGGCTCATTTTGTTCAGCAGGAAAAACCGGAACTGGTCACCTCCACCATTCTGAATTGGTTGAAGCCATAAGCGCGAAGCAAGAGCCATCAAACAGCGCGAACAACGGCACCTGACGGAGCGAGGGACGCCGTGTCTACAGGTCGAAATTAAACTCGTTGTCATCCTGATCTTTGACGGTGGCTTTTAATTCACTGCTCAAAGGGTCCGCGTATTTCTCAGGAACTAAATGCGTCTCTTTGACGATCAGTCTCCGCGGCTGGTTCTCGTTCGAAATTTCTTCTTCCAGCGTCTTGAGTTCAGCAGCATTCGACTCAACGACGACGGCTTCAATTGTGACGGAATGATCGCCAATTAATGCACCATCGTTCGATTCGAAGGTCGTCAGTCGATACGATCCGTCAGGCTGAATCTTACCGTGGGCCATTCTGCCATTGGAAGGCATGAAGACGATATTGCCCTCTGTTAGCGGCTTCCCACCCACGGTAATCTTGCCGTGTACAGGAGCGACGTTTGGTCCGTTGTCGCAACCAGCAGGGATCAACACCAGGATGGTAGCGACGACTGCTGCAAGATTTCGATTCAATGTCCGTTCCACGGTGCGTCCTTGAAAATGACTGGGCCGCATTTCGCTCTGCCCCGTTGAGAATGACTGTCTGAGCCAGGCAGTTAGTATCCGTTTACAACTTCACGTCCTTGATAAGTCGACAAGTTTCGATAGAGACCAGTGTCGATCGACTCGGTAATGAACTCGACGTGGGCATCCGCAAAAACAAATTGGGCTCCACCATTGTGATCGCTTCCGAACGGAGCATCGTTCTCTTCATTGCCGCCTACCGGCTCCAAAATGTAGTTCACCGGATACCAGGTTGACCTCAAGAACCTCCCCACGGAAATGTGGCGAAAATCTGCGGTCGTTTTGGGATCAAGTGGCCCCGATCCTCCGTGCCACCAAGCTCCCGGTCCACCTTCATCCGTACCGTAGCCGTCCCCCAATCCCCAACGAGCCTTGTGGTTACTTTCTCCAATAGCAAACGTCTTTGACATACCATCAACAACTTTTCGAACCGGCACTTCGATGGCATTCTGAAAGAGTCCATTTGTGAACACCTTGCCTCGACTGCCTGTCGCTACGGGCTGTCGTTTTTCAACCGGGCGACTTACGCGTGCGCCACCCACGACTCCGTAGTAGTCGCGGCGATCCGGAAAATCGCCCCATTTCGCAATGCTCGGACACTGGTAGGTGCCAATCTGCAAGTAACGCTTGTTAGGATCATTGACCAAATCGACCCACCCCCAAGCGACGGAAGAATCCCATCCAGCGGTGATGGCAGCGTCTTCGAGATAAGGAAACAGAAGCACAAACAAACCCGTTCCGCGACAGTCGCGAAACACGCCTTGATCACGACAGTTTCCTTCGACGACTCGTGCACCGGGTGGCAACGTTCGATTTGCAGATTCGTAGTTTGCGATCGCCAATCCCTGCTGCTTGAGATTGTTCAGACATTGCGTCCGCCGAGCGGCTTCCCTGGCCGTCTGCACGGCTGGTAAAAGCAACGCCACGAGTATCCCGATGATCGCAATAACGACCAGAAGTTCAACAAGCGTGAAGGCTCTTTGACGTCCCATTTCGTGAGCTGACATTTTTGTTTTCCCTGCTAATCACGATTGAATTACAGCCCCAACGTTAGCGATCAAATCCATCGCCCTTCTTAGACATCGCGGCGAAGTCTCAATCCCTGAATCCCAACGACCAAACCCAAAAGCAATAGCATCGATGCCGGTGGCTCGGGAACGGCTGCTGGCGACGCGGAAGAGGTAAACTTGGCCGTATTCCAGATGTTGAAATCGGGAACGTCCACGGAGCCATCCGCGTTGAAATCGCCGTTGCACCAATTCGAATTCAAAGTGAACTTTGCACTGTTCCATGCATTGAAATCCGAAACATCGACTCCACCATCCAGGTTGGCGTCACCATTCAAGAATGCGTTGCCACCTGTCGCGGCAACGTTGTTGGCTCCACCGACTGCCAGCCAACCCGTGTCC
>CAYYHV010000493.1:4963-5474 GCA_964471695.1 uncultured Pirellulaceae bacterium | reverse complement strand
AAGTCAACCAGCTTCTGCTTTCGTTGTTCAAGATCGACCGTACGCCTCTCGTGCTTTCACCGGGAGCTTGTTTTCGTCCCAACGCTGCTGGTACGTCACCACCAAACGCGTTTGGGCTGTTTGATATGCACGGTAACATTCGAGAGTGGTGTCATGATTGGTACTGTCGTCGCATCAATCAGTACCGAGACAGGGACGAGGTTCTCCATCCGCTTAGCAACGTCGACCCGATGGGGCCCCCAATCAACGATGGGCGACTGAATCGCGTCTACCGCGATGGTATTTTCTTTTCGACAGCTTTGCCATTTAGCGTACGTCAGGATTATCTCGGGTTCCGGGTTGTTCGAACGGTCGAGGGCAAGAAGTGATTCGTGCGACTTGAATTCCTGTGTGCACCAGCTGTGACAGCCCTAGTTGCTTGCCTTGACTCGAAATCGCATTTCATGTCAAGTCAATCAAAACCAACGGGAACGCTAACTCCGTGGTGATCGCTTGTAGCACTTGGCAACCG
>CAYYHV010000493.1:0-4953 GCA_964471695.1 uncultured Pirellulaceae bacterium | reverse complement strand
GCTCGTTAGTGACATCGGAAACTTTTCCGACGCGAAGTTGGCCGGCACACTGGCAACCATGAAAGTATTGCTATGAACTCACCGATCGAGAATTTGGTTGGGCTCGCTGAACTGCGTAGACAAGCGGAAAAGCGAATGAGGTCTCGGGAGGCCGGGATTCCCGATCTGTCCGAAGTTGAGGGCAAGCAACTGGTATTTGAGTTGGGGACTCACCAGATCGAGTTGGAGATGCAAAACGAGGAGCTTCGGCGGTTCCAGGCTCAGATCGTCGAATCCCGTGATGCATTTGCCGAGCTTTATGAATTTGCGCCAGTCGGATATGTGACGATTGACGAAAATGCACGCATCGTGAGGGCGAACTTGACGGCAACGGAGCTTTTCCAGATTAACCGTGATGCGCTCCTCGGTCGAGAACTCCGGAGTCTCGTTTGCGAGGAGGACTCAGACGTTTTTTTTCTGAGTTATCGAAGGATCAAGAAAACTCAGGCTCATGGCACGATTGAGATTCGATTGAAGAGAGCTGACGGCGAATTCCATGCTCGAATAATTCTCGGTGGTCAACGTAAGTCTGCGAAGTATAGTCCGTGTCGGCTCGTCGCGATCAGCGATATTTCGGATTCGGTACAGGCGACCGTCGAAAGAATCGAGTTACAGCAGAAGCTTCAAGAGAGTCAGCGATTAGAGAGTTTAGGGGTGTTGGCGGGAGGTATCGCCCATGATTTCAACAATTTCTTGTCGACGATCGCTCTAAACAATACCTTGGTGGCTGCATCGTTGGAGCAAGGCTCAGACCTTCGCAGTCAAACCGACCAAATTGACGTGGCTATTGAACAATCAACAGCGCTTTGCGAGCAAATGTTGGTATACGCAGGAAAAGTGAAGGACGAGTGGCGCGAAGTCGATGTCTCCAGCATAATTCAGGGAACCGCTGAGTTGTTGCGTAGTTCGGTTTCGAAGAACGTACATTTGGATTTGCTTCTCACTGAAGCGTTGCCTTTGATTATGGGCGATCCATCCCAAATTGTTCAGGTCGTTCTCAATCTGGTAATCAACGCCTCTGAAGCAATAATCGACGGTGGCAATGTTGTGGTTGCGACAAGTTTGTGGGACGGCGAGGCTCCCTCACTTGAGGAAACAATCTTGTCCAATCCGTTGACGCCAGGCGAGTACGTTTGTATCCAAGTTGAGGATACGGGATGTGGCATCACGCCGGAAAACGCCCAGAGAATCTTCGAACCGTTCTTTACCACGAAGTTCGCCGGGAGAGGTATCGGGATGTCTGTCGTGTCCGGGGTTGTGCATCGCCATCAAGGGACGATATCGATTGACAGTTCAGTAGGGCAGGGAACTACGTTTCGTGTCCTCTTGCCCGCTATTGATGCGCACCGTCTGGATTACATCAATCCAAAACGAAGCAGTGCTGCAGAAGAAACGGACGCTTCGTCGCAGGCGAATATCCTTGATCTTGGCGCTATTCTCGTGGTTGATGACGAAAAGACGGTGCGGTTTGCAATGCAAGCCGTTTTGGAGGCTGTTGGTTTTCGTACGCTCGCGGCCGAATGTGGTGAGGAAGCGATTGCAACAATTCAACAGGCTGATCAGGAGATATCATTGATTCTCCTTGACGTGACGATGCCTGGATTGAGCATCGACGCAACAATCGCTGGAATGCGGGAGTACCGGTCAGATATTCCTATCGTGCTAATGAGTGGCCATCATGAAAGAGATCTGGCGGCTCTGATGGAAGAGAATGCCATTGCGGATTTTTTGCCAAAGCCACTAGGGAAGCCGGTCGATGTCGTCCGAAAAGTCTTGTCGACGGGCTGAGTTTGGCGGCTCACAAAAAAGGGCCACACCAACGGACCGAGGAACTCGGGGCTGAGTCCTCGGTCTGTTGCGTGCAGATGATGCCTTAGTTCCATCCTCCGAAGACCTGATCCAGCAAGTCGGTTGCCGGATGATCTTCTTCAGAAGCATCATTCCTATCTGCCTGGATGTCGCGTCCCAAGCTGTAGGCGGTGGATTCTACCATTGGAAGCGACGGAGCCCATTCAATCTGCTCCGCAGGATCATCCATAGCAATCGCATTGTTCAACTCCACTTCTTCAACGACTTTGCCAACCGCGTCACTGCGGAAGGCCGCGTCCGAACTCGTAAACTTGTTCGAGTTCCACGAGTTGAAGTCACTTACGTCGACGACTCCGTCTGCGTTAAAGTCGCCGGAACACCAGGATGCTGTTGAGGTGAACTTGTTGCTGTTCCACGAATTGAAATCAGAAACATCGACGACTCCGTCAAGGTTTGCGTCACCCAGCAGGTAGGCGCCTCCTGAAGGATTGTTCACTGCACCGGCTTCGATTAACCAGGCGCTCAAGTCGGCTGCGTCGAGCGTCAGGTTGCCATCCACATCAAAGGCGAGATCACCTGTGTTGGCTACGATGTTGGCAACCAGAGCGTCGACATCAGTGCAGTCGTAGAAACCATCGTCATTGAAATCACCATCGGACATGGCGACAGGATTCAAATTGAAGTTGACCAGGACGTCGCCAGTCCGGTCGGAAGAACTTGTTACGTCAAAGTCCGTCTGACCATGCGTTGTGTCGAATGCGCTGACGGCGAGATAGTAGGTTCCAGCCGACAAGTCCCCATGGTTGCCATTGGCACCAAAGGAAAGCAAACTTAGTCGATCCGTTCCACCATCGTCATCAATGGCGACGAGGTCACCGTTGATGTCATAAAGCCCCAATTCCGTGTCGTTGGAACCGTTCATGAGTGCCGAACCTTCCGTGTCAATCAACAGGCGATTGCCGTTGGCTGCCAAAACGTCAGCCGCAATATCAAAGCGGTAGAAGACGACTTCGTTTGCCCGTAGATCGTAGGCTGCTTGGTTGTTAATGCCATCGGAGATGGTGCCTAGCAGACGCACTGTTGCAGGTGCGGCTTCTACGGCTCCAACATCAGCGACTCCGCCCAAAGTCCGCGTGTTACCCGCTTGGTCGACGCCGCCACTTGTTGTTGGATCGCCCATGTTGATCGCTGGGCTGCCTGGCATCAGCAAGTGCGCCCTCGTTGCTCCACCACCGGTAAGTGGTGTCAGCATTGGATCAACCCCCAGCCGATCGGTTGGTTGATTCAGACGGAATGCCGCAGTTCCATCTCCGGCAATATTGTAGCCCGTAGAATCAAAGGACGATTGGTAAGGTTCGTGCCGATTGACGTCTCCGCCGGGATTACCAAAGACAATTGTAGAATTCAAACCTACCGGTGCTGTTAAGTAATTTCCGAAACTCCACAGTCCACCACCGCTGTTGTCGGAAATTGTGGAATGGGAAATGTTGAGTGGTCCATAGCCGTTGGCAATGCCACCGGCGCTAATCGAAGTGTCGGCTAGTGACGCATTGCCGGAAATCGTGCTGCCAACGATCGTTGACGCAGGAACGCCAGATGTTGCGTGCAGGATTCCGCCGCCCCGGCCAACCGAAGAGTTGTCAAGGATCGCACTGTTGTTCAGGTGCATCGTGCCAGACGTATATATTCCGCCGCCCTCCGCGGATGCAAAGTTGTCCTCAATCCGAACTGCATTGAGAGTTAGCGTTTCCCGGTTCAAGATGCCACCGCCGTTGTCAGCACTACCACCGGAAATGTACATCGAGGAAATGGTGACATTCCTCAGTGCGCCGTCGCTGTCGTCGATATTGAAGACTCGCGACGAATTGTTACCGTGGATGAGCGTCTGCGATGCGCCGTTACCCTCAATCACAACGTCGGAGGTGATCAGGAGTTCGCTATTGAGAACCATCGTGCCAAAATCCGTACCGGCTGCAAAAGTGATGGTGTCGACATCGGGCGTGCTGTTCGCAAGCTCAATGGCTTCGCGCAGGGACAAGTCACCGGGACGATAGTCGTTATCCGACTCGTCCGAAATCGTGGAAACTTCAATCGTTGACGGTCCACCAAATCCGGCTGCGTCAAAGTCGAGGGTGTAGCCGCCCATCTCATTCACATTATCTCCGTGGGGAGCCTCGCCGGTTAACGGGTTGTAGCCCGCATTGTTTGCGTCAGAGATGCCGATATAGTAAGTGCCCGCGTCTGCGAAGACATGCTCAAGTACCGAACTGCCACCCGTTCCGCCAGCGGTTGCAAGTTCCGTTCCGTCACCGTCGAACAAGCGCAATCGCGAATTCAGATCGCCGCTCGTGACCTGAAGGTCCAGCTCGACTCGCTGATTGGCTAGGGCGTAAAAGGAGTAGATGTCGACGTCGATTGACGGATTGATATTCCCAACAAACTGGTTGTTCAATACCGAGAAAGCCGTACCGGGGTTAATTGTGCGGTTGGTATCGAATCCAAGATCTGTCAACGAGATTACGAATCCACCGGGAGTCGACAAGCGACTTGAGTCCAGATCGTCATGTCCGGTAACGGGATCGTAATTCGTGTTCCCTAGATCGGATACGCCGACGTAGTAGCGACCCGCGTTTTCGAACCGCATCTCAATATAAGAATCGCAGCAAGTGCCTGATTCGGGAACAGGCCCAGTTCCGTCGTCTTCACGGGCGAGTTCGACACCGTTGCCATCGAAAACTCTTAAGTACGCGTCCAAGGGGGGATTGCCAGCGGCTTCATCGGTGTCAAAACCGATGATCTGTCCCGCGCTGACATCGAATGAGAACATGTCGACATCGTTCAATCCATCAAGACCGAGTTCCCAATTCCCCTGATTCATACCGGGAACCGTCAGATGAGTAGCTTCGCTGATTTGATCGCTTGAATCAGTTCCCATCGCTTCGTGAACGTCAATTCGAGGCGTGGTCACCTGCGTCCCGGAGGAGTCATAAGTAATGGCGACTCCGTTGTTCTCGAGGTCTGCCATCAAGTCGGTCATGGGACGGTTGGGGTGAGCTTGACGAAGAACTGCAAGGGCTCCGGCTACGTGTGGGGTGGCCATAGAGG
>CAYYHV010000492.1:5190-5476 GCA_964471695.1 uncultured Pirellulaceae bacterium | reverse complement strand
CCGATAAGTAGCGGCGGCTCGCTAGGCAGAATCGAGCGAAATGAGTACGGAAAATCGATACGTGTTGCGCGGCAGAGTAGGAACAAGGCACGGCCTCGCGAAAATCAGGACCTGCCTAACTCTTTACAGCAAAAAGGTTTACAGCAGCAAGGAATCCCTTGGCGTGAATAGTTGGTCACAGAATTCAAGGCATTCCGCCCGGATCCAATAGTTTTGCTCTTTTTGAGACTCAGTTCATCCAAGAGGACGAGAAATGATTGACTTTCAAACTGAAACACCGATCCGA
>CAYYHV010000492.1:1151-5180 GCA_964471695.1 uncultured Pirellulaceae bacterium | reverse complement strand
TTGATTCAGCGAATTGTGGACCGCATCGCCGAACGCAGATTCATCCCTCTCTTTGACGGCATTCCATGTTTCAAACAGAAGCTTCGGCCGCTTCGCTTTGCATTTCGCCATTTGTTTACTCAATTTTTCGACGCCATCCATAGGACTGGAACGAAGCGCCGAAGCGACGATCTTGTAAACATGCCCCAACTCTTTTTCTTGACCTTCCTCGCTATCGTCTGGAACAATGTCACTTTCAAGCCAATCGCAAATGCGCTGAGCATCCTTCCAGCGTTTGCTAATCAGGGAAAGCAGAAGCCCGTCGGAAAAAGCGGAGAACCAAACCAGCCCTCGTTTCTTTTTTGATTTGTCCATTACGCGACTAGATCGAGCATCCTCTTTCCACCAATCGCCACAGAAGTAGTCTACCGCGACATCCACGCCGCATTTCAACGTAGCAGCAGCAGATCGTTCGCCCAAATGCCCAAAATGTCGCAAAGCGATCATTCCAAGTGAATACTGAATATCATCTTCGCGACCTCCTTGTGGGCACCATCCTTCTGGATAACCATTAAGGCCAAAGATGTTAGTTTCATATTTCTTGATCCACTGTTTTGCCGAACCGTTAAATTTCGGAGCGACAATTTTCATATTGTTAATGGCCACTAAGCGTCTCCCCACCGCCGCATGTTTTTTCCGCCCGGCGCATCGTATTTCTGAACGGTAACTTGCATTCTCGGATCGTGCCCGAGAAGATTCAACCGGAAAGCAACAAAGGTGTCAGGGTTTTTGACGGCTCCAAACATATTGCGTTGATACCGATACGCCCGCACCGCCACGAATCGAGAGTGCGCAAACGCCGACCAAAGAACTACTGCCAATGAAAGTGCCGCGATGCAAGCTGAAAGAAGCGTTGACAAGGGAATGACTTACGATGATCTCAATGCCATTCTAGAATGTCCCCTTTTCTTCCCCAGCAGCATTAATCCTGTATTGGGCTGATAAATGTAATTTCCTCCCAGTCCCAGCCGTAAGGAATACCTCCTTGCTGATAGCAACATAAAATCGCTTCGGTTAACGCATGTCTTTTGCTCAACGACAAGCATCTGGCGAAAATCACAGCGTATAGTTGTGAGACGACATCATGTTTTAGACGATTGGAAATTTCGGCCAGAGTGCAAGATACGGTTGCAGACCTTGCTATGTCTTGTGAGATACTGGTAAATGATGGGCTCGCCTCTACCGAAACTTGCATTTTTGTTGCGTGTTCGGCGACAAAATCCTCGAATCTCTCGGGGCCGAACTGGTGAACCAGACGATAGCAACTGGATACTTCTTCAAGTTGTTCTCGAAGGGTGGCCGAATCACTGTCGGAATTCTCGACCTCGAGGCCGTCATACCAGTCTTGTGCCGTTCCGCACTTGAATCCTATCTCTCCGTCTTGATACGAATACGCGCTAATTGCACTTCCCTGCTGCGACAAGAACGCTTCGCTCTTAGCGAGTTCGGTAACCTCTTGAAGGAGTGGCAGAGCTCTGTCAATTTCATTGCTCATAATCGGTCCTAAAGCGGGTTAATTTTATTGAACCATTCGTCAGCAGTCAACGAACTTCTCCTATGTGTGTTACCGTCAAGAATTGCTGCTGATGCATTGGCTATTGTGGCAAGTACCAACTCTCTTTGCTAAGTCGTTGTGGAAAGTAAGGATCGTCGTTTCTTGCTACTAGCGATCCACGAGCATAGAGTCCGATCTCTGTCTCATTCTGTTACAGAAGCCACGCAGGTTTAACCTGCTATCAAGCCGGAACAATGCACTCAGATGCGGCGTCTCGTGGGGCTCCAGATGTCAGCCTACACGGAGCAAGTCAGCTGCCGTTTGCGACGTAAGGATAGGCCCAAAACACTTGCGAGGGCAACAAAAGCAAACGCCGAAGGCTCCGGGATAGCCGCTGTTAAGACTTCGGATCGGATAGCAGTCGCAGCAAACGTCGATTCGTCTTGGAGCTGATCAAACAGGTTGATCGACAACCCGGAAAGAAACGATGGAGTCGATCCTGACCACGTCCCAGTAGCGACCAGTAACGGTGCTTCATAAGATTGCTGTACCCATGGCGCGAATACGTTCGACGGCGCAGGAACTGCGCCGGTGAGCCCATCGCCCCCGGAAATACCCATGTTGTACACGATCATTCCATTGCCGCTGATCGTGTCCTGAGATGCCGTCAGCGTTGGATCATCGGCGGAGGATCGCCCAAATCCACCAAAGCCAATGGCTCCAACCCCAAACGTAGCGGAATTCAATGCGGCTGGATTCGTCGGCGAAACGTGGTCGACAGTATCGACGCCAGATAACGGGATACTGTAAGAAGCAATTCCTGCATTCACACCATTGTCCGGATCGTTAGCATCCACGGCCATAAACACTTCGTAGGTGCCACTGCCAGTCCCCCTGACGTTCATCGTCACGACCAAATCGGCAAACGCAACGTTCGCGCTTACCAACAGTGCTGCCCAACCCAGTAAATGGTGCTTGTAGGCGAGGGAGCCGATAAATGAGTTATTCATATGGGGTTTCTCTTTGTTATCTGCGAGGGAAAACTCTCGAGGGGTTGTTTGGAGTGGTCGCACACCGGTAGTCGGTAGCGAAGGGCAGAGTTGCCCTTTGCAACACGCGTAAACGACTAACGGAAAAACGATGGCGATGCCAATCGTCTCAGGACGATGTCGGGCTGGTCAGCCACTTCGCTACTGAGGTCTGAAAAACCAAAGCCGGCGTCCCCAAACACTTGATCTCGCAGTCGATGCGAGGAATACGTTGATTTGCGAACTTGATAGCGCTCGCTATCAAGATTGGCCATAGGACGGTACGTGCTTTCGATCGGCAGCGACGTCACCGTATCGTCGGTAGAACTAAGCCGGCCGAGAGGTTCGACACGGCGTGACCGGTGATGGGTTACGTCGCTACTGGCTTCTACGGCGAAACCTGGCAGCGGGCCATTGACGACAAAGTACACGTCACGGTAGTGATTCTGAAGAATCTGGAAGTCAACGAAAGTGACCTGACCGTCCAGATCAAAATCGCCATTCTCCCAACCGCCCGGTTGGTTGTATCCGTTTTGCAAACGCTGAAAGTCTCGGAAGTCGACTGTGCCATCGAGGTTCGCGTCGGCAGGCCCAGTCGTGACCAATCGCAGGAGTTCATTTTCATACTTGGGAATGACGACCACGCTATTAACGCCGTGTGTCGGATCATCCAGTCGTATGCCTGCGAAGCCATCGAATTGACCACTACCATTCGTCCACGTCATCACGTCAAAGAGGTCACCATAGGATGGTTGAAACCCATTGATCAGCTGCACTTCCAACGTACCGCCGAGCGTGACCGTCCCAATATGGTTGATCTGGTCGTGGCCACTGCTGCCAGGTGTCGTGCCACCGAGTTCGATGATGGTGGTCGAATCCGCGCCGTACATGCCGTTGCCGTTGTAAACCGCAGCCGGGCTGAATCCTGGACTATGCGTCGCTCCGTTGGTCAAAACGTAGTCTGCCAGGCTGCCCACACCCTTGATGTAGCTACCATCGAAAGTGATCGGCTCGGACAGGCTGCTACCGATGATCGAGCCGTTGTTCATCAGCGGTTTGGTGACATCGTTTGGCGTTTGTATCGTGCCATATCCGGTGACATTGTTGCCAAAATCAACCAAGATGCCGTTTTCAGCGTTCAGTGTGCCTGGGTTGCCACCATCGCCGAGTGTCATCAGTGAACCGATGACGGCTTGATTGGAATCCAGAAGCGTGACCGTGTTGGTACCGACTTCGATACCTCCGCGTGTGAGAAATCCATCTGCCGAAGATGAATTGCCAATGTTCAGGTTGCCGTTGGCTCGTACCAACGAACCGGCTTCGCCCGAGAATCTGGCGTCGATCGTGCCGTTTCCGATAAGCGACTCGCCAGACCCTAATGCGATAAGGTCGGCCGTAAATGTGCCGCCATCGATGAAGGTCAGTCCTGGCAGGTTGATCGGTGTCGCCGAACCAATGGTGAAGTCG
>CAYYHV010000492.1:536-1141 GCA_964471695.1 uncultured Pirellulaceae bacterium | reverse complement strand
TCGTCATCATCAACATGAAGTGTGCTCGTCGCTTCGAACGACAACAATCCATTGAAGGTCAAATCTTCAAAGCCACCAAACCGAACCGTTGCGGTGCTACCGCCATCTGCAAATGCAAGTTGCGTCTGGCCGTCCATCACGGAGTAAGTTGCTTCAGTGCTACCTGTTCCCGTGACGGTGAGTGTGTCGCCTGAGTTCAAACCACCGGTGACTTGGATACCACCTGGTAACGCAAAGAAGCCGGTCGAATAATCGACCAGAATGGTATCCATCGTTGTGTCAGAGCCCAGAAGTGTGAGCGAATTCGTCAGTGCAACTGGCGTGCTGCTGAGAATAGTCGGTCCGCTCGGGTCGATGACTTCCAGTTCAGTTGCGTTTTGGCGTACGACAATGTCGTTCGCAGAGGCAGATGGGAGTTGTACGTTGATGTTGCCCGTGATGTTGACGAGGTAGTCTTCGACTTCACCGTCGAAAGCGAGTCCCGTTGCGTCAAGTTCACCGCCAGAATTGACTCGAATACGTGCGAACGTGTCTCCCAACATCGCTGTTTCAGGAATAGCAAAAGGAAGCGTCTGGAGTCCGGGACCTAAGTAACGGTCCAGAAT
>CAYYHV010000492.1:0-526 GCA_964471695.1 uncultured Pirellulaceae bacterium | reverse complement strand
ATCCCAAGCACCATTTTGATCAAAATCAATCCACGCATCGACTCGAGCAACAAAAGCCGTGTTCTGAAGATCGAGTGTGATGAATGATGTTGATCCGGTTAACAGGTTTTGGAATGTTACACCGTCGTCGCCAGAGTCGCCGCTTGCCGTGAACGAACTTTCCGAGGCGACTTCGTCGTCCACGAGCGAGCCTAGTCGTGGGCCGCCGACGATGTGACGGGCTCCGTTATCATGAAGGTCGGTCCCATAGCCTGTTGGTGCATCGCCGAAATCGTAACGACTGTCAATTAAGAATAGATATGCGCTTCCCGAGTCACCGCCACTGTCGTCATCCTGGAAGGCTCCAATCACGGCGGTGTCGCCATCCACGGCGACAGAATAACCGAACCGGTCGCCCGCCGCGGCATCACTTGCCGTAAGCTTGGCCTGTTGGATCCAGTTGGTGCCGATACGCGTGAAAACGTAGGCGCTCCCTGAGTCACTGCCATGGTCGTCATCTAGGTTGGCTCCAATCACCGCAGTATCA
>CAYYHV010000491.1:1656-5535 GCA_964471695.1 uncultured Pirellulaceae bacterium | reverse complement strand
ACGTGAGGATGCCAGTTCGATCAGTCGCTTGATGGCTTGGGAGAGAATAACCCTGCGTCGCCCGTAGGGGATGTCGTCGCTTTTTGAGAGCAAGCCATCGTAGGCGGAACGTAGCTGTGTGGCGGCAATGTTCGTCTTCTCGAGCCTCAAGTTGGCTTCGCCGGAGAGAGATAGGGTATGAAACGTCTTCCACGACTCGAGCAAAAATTGTTCGTGTATCTTGAGGCTTTCTGAAAGAACCGCTTCGGCCTGTTGATAGCGCTCCAGCCGCAGCAACGCTTCGCCGTAACTGGTCAACGCCCCGGCTAGATTTCGATCGGGCTTGTCTTTGGAGGCTCGGGCGCTGGGGAGCGCAGTCTCGAAGACTTTTGCGGCTTCCTGCGGAAGTTGGGCGGTCACCAGCACGCTGGCGAGATTCAATTGGGATTGGATCGTATTTGGGTCTTGGTTGCCAAACTGTTTTTGAAATGCCGTAGCGACAGCTTTGCAGAGTGGCAATGCGGTTTGCGGTTCATTATTCGCTTCATACGCCATCGCCAGACTATTTCTTACGAAGTGGGTTTCCAGATGGTCGTCGCCAAACTTGCGAGACTGTCGCTCCAACATGTCTTGTCGGATTTGGATTTCATCCTGAAGCTGATTTGACTGAGCGTATGCATCTGCCAGCTGGTTCAGGACTTGGATAGTCAAACTATGCTGGGCTTCGTTGTTTTGCGTGACTGTGAGAACGCGTTGGTAGAGCTTGATGGCGGTTTCGAAACGCCGTCTTTCTTTGTGAGCATTGGCGGCGCTCTTCGTTCGACTGAGTACCAGTCGATGGTTCTTGCCAAGAATGGATTCCGTATCCACCAGCGATTGATTCAGCAGTTCCAAGGCTTCTTCATCTCGATCGTTCGATTGCTCAAGAAGCGCTCGACCCAGACTGTGACGCACACGCGCGACGGCATCCAGGTTCGGTTTCGCACTGTCCTCCAGAATCGCGAGTGTTTGCTCGCAGAGGATGACGGTCTGATCGTAGCGCTCGACAAAGAAGTAAGCGGATGCGAGGTTGATGGTGGGGCGGATTGTGGCAGGGTGCTCTGCACCGAATCGTTCGGTCGCAATCGCGATGACTTCTTTCAGCCGTTCAATGGCTTCGTCATTTCGACCAATGTTGCGGTACGCGACTGCAAGGTTTTCGAGTGAGACGAGAGTGTTTGGATGATCGCGTCCCAGCAAAGCCTGACGTCCGGCCACGGCTTTTTCGTAGAGCGGGATAGCTTCTCTTGTTCGTCCGTCTCTCCTGAGCGCCGCACCCAGATTGTTCATTGAAGTGAGCGTCAGTCGGTGATCGAGCCCGTAGAGTTCTGTACGTGCACGAAGGACTTGCTCGAACAATTCGATCGCCTCCGTCAGCCTGTCTTGACCCATGTAGGCACTGGCCAGATTATTCTGGACGATGAACTTTTCCTCATTCACCTCCGGATAAATCTCATTACATTCATCAAGATTCTGCTGCAATAGCACGACGGCCTCTTCAAACTGACTGTGCGCAATGAAGTAGCGGGCTTCGATATTTCGGGCTCGTATCTTCGCTTCGTCAACAACTGAGTTCTCATCTGTTTCTGCGTTCAGGATTTTACGGGACAACTGAAGGGCGTCGTCGCTGCTATCGTTGATGCCGGAATACGCTTCGGTCAAAAAGAGAGTCGAAGCCAGTGTGTCGGGATGTGTGGCTCCCAGGATTCGCTCTCGAATCGTCAGCGAGTCCTGAGCTGCCGCAATCGCCTCCTCGTACTTGCCCAATCCAAGAAATGACTGGGACAAGGTCGCCAAAACCGCGGCTTTGGCTTCTTCATCCATTACCTTCGACTGGAGATCCTCTTGTGCGGCAAGCAGCACGTCTTTGGCCAGAATATCGTGGCTGGCGCCAAGTGAGGTTTCGAAACTACCGAAGGCACCTTGTACGACGCCCAACACGTCGGCAGAACGTTTGGCTGATTTTTCGGCCGCGATGCGATGGTGTTCGGATCGCAGGTACAACGACGTTGTGACCAGCAAACCCGCCAACAGGAGCGCAGTGATGACACTTACGGCCGTCACCAGGCCCCAGTTTTTTCGAACGAACTTGCGGACTCGATAAGCCGTCGTGGGGGGACGGGCAACAACCAGATCGCCGTTAAGATAGTTGCGGATGTCTTCCGCCAGCAAATGCGCAGACTCGAACCGCGCATCGCGATTCTTCTCCAAGGCGCGCATGATGATCCAGTCGAGTTCGCCGCGCAGCGCCTCTTGTAAGCGTAGCGGCGCGATCTGCCGATTTTGGCTGATTGAGCCCAGTTGGTCACCCAACGAACTCAATCGGCGGCTTGGGCGAGGCGGTTCACTGTCCCGAATCAACTCGAGGACTCGGAGGATCGCATGCTGCCGCAGGGTTGCTTTTTCGATGGGTGTACTGCCGGCGAGCATTTCGTAAAGGATCACACCCAACGAGTAAACGTCGGTCCGTGTATCAATGTCGACGTTTTCCATCGAAGCCTGTTCGGGACTCATATACTGAACGGTGCCCAGAATTTGCCCAAACTCGGTTTCGAATGATTTGTCGGTGAGGACTTCGTGGGACTGAAGCGCCTTGGCCAACCCAAAGTCGATCACTTTGGGCATGTGCTTGCCGTCTTCGTCGGTGACCAGAATATTCGACGGTTTGAGGTCGCGGTGAATGATTCCTTTTATGTGCGCGTGTTGGACGGCTTCACAAACATTGACGAATAAGGTCAGTCGCTCTCGCAACGTCAACCGATGTTTGTCGCAATATTCTGTGATGGGCAATCCTTCGACATACTCCATGACGAAGTACGGAGCCCCGTTGTCCGCGGTACCCGCATCGAGAACCTTGGCGATATGCCGGTGGTTCATCATTGCTAAGGCTTGGCGTTCTGCATCGAAGCGGGCGATGATCCGTCCACTATTCAGACCGGGTTTGATAATCTTTACCGCGACTTGGCGTCGAACTGGTTTCGTTTGTTCTGCCAGATAGACGGTGCCCATGCCGCCTTGCCCAAGTTGTCGAACGATACGGTAGGGGCCAAACTCCGTGAGCGATCGTCTGGAATTCGATGATTGAACTACGTTTTCGGGGCAGGGGGGAATATCGGAATCCCCTATCGACTGGTCGTACTTTGCCAACAAGCGCTCGACGCGCTTGCGCAAGTCCACGTTATCGCCGCAACGCTCGTTGAGAAATTTGGCTCGCGCGGACGCATCGTCAATTTCGATGGCCAGCGAGACAAGATCTTGATCTTCCATTCAGGCCTTTCTACCGGCCGACACGCACCTTCCAATTTAGTCGATAGAATTTGTTGTGGAACCGTTAAGTTGAAACAGTCGGGCATTCAATCGTACGTTTTTTACCAAGCCGAACCGGTGCGCGAGTTTCGAAAAAGTCGGCACAGCCCCAGTCGCCGTGATCGAGTTTCCGTCGTCTTCTATCGTGGAACTGAATAGCTCCTGGAATTTGTATTCGTGATGCTCGTCGGTTCCCAGACACTCGCTGACGGAATCAATACGGCGACTACCATCGGCATCGCGCTTAATATTTACCACAAGGTGCATGGCCGAAGCCACCTGGACTCGGGCTACGTGGGCTGGGATCGAGACATCGCTCATCATGCTGAGCGTTTCCAATCGTATTGCGGCGTCGCGAGCCGTACTGGCGTGGACCGTAGTCATTGTGCCGTCGTGTCCGGAGATCATCGACTGGATCAAATCCAGCGCTTCGCCTCGTCGTACCTCGCCCACCACAATTCGATCCGGTCGCATGCGGAGCGAATCGACGAACAAGTCGCGAATCGTTACAGCACCACCACCATCGGGACGAGCCGGTTGGGCTTCGAGGTAGAG
>CAYYHV010000491.1:0-1646 GCA_964471695.1 uncultured Pirellulaceae bacterium | reverse complement strand
CTGCAGTGCGGAACTGTCTTCGATGACGACAATGCGTTCGTTAGAGGGTATCTCCGCAGACAGAGCATTGAGTAGCGAAGTTTTTCCGGTGCCGGTACCGCCCGCGATCACGATGTTACGGTGCATCTTGACGCTCAGACTGAGAAACTCCGCGAGCTGTTCGGAAAGGGCTCCCCATTTGACCAATTGAGCCAGATCGAAACACGAACGATTGAATTTACGAATCGAGATACAAACGCCATTGCGAGAGCAGGGCGGGATCACCACATGGACTCGCGAGCCATCGGGCAAGCGAGCATCCATGCTCTGATGGTCTTCGGACAGCGTCCGGCCTACGTATTCAGCGATGTTTCGCGCTGCAGCGAGCAAAAAGGACTCGTTGGGAAACTTGATCTCGCTCTCATGGAGTTTGCCTGATTTTTCGAAGTAGACGTGGTCGTGCCCGTTAATCAGAACTTCGGAAACTTCTGGGTCGTCGAGCAGTGGGAGCACGGGCCCGAGGAAATGCCGAGTCGTTTGATGGTAAATGTCTTTGATCTGCACGGCAAAGCTCACGCAATTAGCGACGAAAACGGTCGGGATAGTCGTTCCCTTGGTCTACTTACGGGTGAGTTTGGGGGACGTTACACAGGAGCCCAAAAAAATCCGTCCGGCTTGCGGAACTTTCGTTTCTTTGGTGGTCGTCGAACCTGTCTATGAAGCGGATTTACTCCACGAGCGGCCACTTCATTTCTCGTTCTTTACCGTCACGAAGAATTGTGATGGGAAGATCGTCCCCGACTTTGTAACGAAGTTTGACTTTGACATTGAGTTCCTGAGGCGATTTGGGCACCGATTCCCCGGCGACTTTGAGGAGGATGTCTCCTTCGCGTATTCCCGCCTCAAAAGCGACGCGTCCACCGGGCTCGCTGCGGTTGATCCACTTCACCAGTAAGGCAGTTTGGTTGTCGGAAATACCGGCTTTTGCACGTTCTTTCGCATCTAGTGGTGGCATCCAAACTCGCAGCCGTGGACTGAGCGACCAGAGGCTGCCTCGCCAACTGATATCGGTTTGCTTCCATCCTTTGGCGAGCTTGATTTTCCGAGTCGTGCCATCGGTAAGCTTGACATCAACGGTTGGGCCGTCGGTGTTCGGCAAGCCATGCAACACCCATTGGATATCGGCGACCGAAGCGATCAACTGGCCATTCAGGGAGTCGATTTGTTGACCTTTTTGGATGCCAGTCTCTTGGGCTGGCGAAGCATCGACGACGGCCAGTATCGTGCGCCCGTCTTTCGGTGAAACGGTCAGTCCGATGTTTTCTGGCAGCGGATAGCGCCACAGCCGATCGTGATTCATCGTGTCATTTTTGATCCAAAACTCGTTTTCGGCGTCATGAATATTGTGGCAATGAATGCAGTTGCTCCGGGTTGTTTTGCCGGCTTGGCGAAGGTTTGGGTTTAACGTTGGTATGTCCGTCGCGGTTTTCCATGGCTTGGCAGCCGCCCGTTTGCCGACCAGTCCAGCTTTGTTGGCGGGGTATTTTGCGTGCAACTTGAGAACCTGTTGCATCGTCGTGAGCAGCCCTTTTATTGAGTTGTACGCATCGGCGCCTTTTTCGCTTTGCGTGCCATAGCGAGCGTAAATGGTGCCATCGGCGTTGAGA
>CAYYHV010000490.1:0-5549 GCA_964471695.1 uncultured Pirellulaceae bacterium | reverse complement strand
GAGTTCGTCAGCGATCTGAAAGCAGAAAAAATCATCACTGGGGCCGATCTGGAAGAGCTGGTTGCCTCACTCAATCAACGCACCGGCAAAGCGACGGTAATTCTGACGACGGGTGATCCGTTGTTTTATGGCGTGGCCCGCTATCTTTGCGAACAGATGGGCAAAGAGCGGTTTGATGTTATCCCCCACGTCAGCACCATGCAAATGGCTTTTGCTCGCGTCAAGGAAAGTTGGGACGAAGCCTACCTCGCCAATCTGGCGACCGTCGGATTGGCACGTGTCGTTAAGAAAGTTCGATCCGCGGAAAAGGTGGGCTTGTTCTCGAGCGAATCGGTTTCACCCGCCCACGTGGCAACGGCTTTGCTCGCACAGGAGATTGATTACTTCACGGCTTACGTTTGTGAGAATCTAGGGTCTCGTGATGAATGCGTTACGCAATGCGAGTTAGCCGAGTTAGCCGACCAGAAATTTTCACCGTTGAATGTTCTGGTGCTCATTCGAAAGCCGAATGTTCCTGATCGACCAGCCGACATGGCGGGCCAACGCTTGTTCGGAAACGATGACGAAACCTTTGCCCAGTCAAAACCTAAACGCGGATTGTTGACACCGCTTGAAGTTCGAGCGATTGCGTTGGCGCTACTCGACCTGGGACCACGCAGCACAGTGTGGGACGTGGGCGCTGGAAGTGGTAGCGTTTCCATCGAAGCAGCGCGACTGGCCTACGAAGGTACAACTTACGCCATCGAGATGGACACCGATGATCATGGGTTGATCAAAGAGAACGCGCAGAAGTTTGGAGTTGGCAACGTCAAGCCCGTGTTGGGAACGGCTCCCGAAGCCTGGATGGATTTACCGGATCCGGACGCGGTGTTTGTGGGTGGCACGGGACGCGCGGTTCAGCGCATCAGCGAATTGGCATTCGCGCGGCTCCGCTCGGGCGGTCGTATCGTGGTGAATGTTGGCAGCATTGACAACCTCGCATCGGTACAAACCTCACTTCGGCAACTCGCCAATGATGTGGAAGTTCGCATGATCAACATTGCGGAAGCAACTCATCAAATGGAAACCGTGCGTTTTGAGAGTCGGAATCCATCCTTCTTGATCAGCGCTACTAAGTAAGAAGGAAGCGGACAAATTGATGACAGATGAAGTCGACGTAAGCGCGTTCCCCAAACTCGATGTGATCGCCGTGGGGGCTCATCCCGACGATGTTGAAATTGCCTGTGGCGGAACATTGGCTCGTCTGGTTCAGCAAGGTTATTCCGTGGGGATCATTGACCTTACCGACGGAGAACCGACTCCCGGTTGCCCGGATCCGGCAATTCGACGAGAAGAGGCCGCCGCGGCGGCGAAGGAGCTGGGCATTGAACATCGAGTCATCCTGGATTTGCCAAACCGACGATTGTTCGACAGTTTCGAAGCCCGGGTGGCCCTCGCCAAAGAATTTCGCAAGTTTCGTCCTCAAATTGTGATTGGATTCGGCGACAAAACTCCGATGGCTTCGCCGGATCACTGGCAAGCCATGCAGATTACCGACGCGGGAGTTTTTTATTCGCGACTGACAAAGTGGCCGGAACATTTCGACAACTTGCCCGTACACACGGTAAGTGCCCAACTCTATTTTCGATTGTCATTCGAGCCGTTTGCATCGACGGCAACCAGCCAGTTTGTTGTGGACATTGGATCAACACTCGAAGCGAAGCTAAAAAGCGTGCGTTGTTACAAAACGCAGTTTCCGCCAAGCAAGAGTTACGTTTTTGATCGAGTTCGCGCCAGCGCGGAGATGACGGGAATCACGGCTGGTTTTGCGGCCGGGGAAACGTTCATTTCGACACGCCCCATTGGTTCGACGGACCTTGTTAAAACAGTCCTGAACGGATAACCGCTCTGAACGACGGTTCCGCGAGATTGCCATTTTTCTGGTCGATATTCCCGTGTTTCGACTCGGCAACAAGCGTTTTCTGGATGCCGCACCAATTTTCGTTGATTTTCGCTGGCAATTGTTTTCGCGCGAATTAGTCTGAATTTTCGCGGCAGGTGCTAGTTTTTGTCCTGCTGCCGTTCGTCGCACGGGGTGTCTTTGCTGCGACCGGTTTGTGAATTCAGGAGTAAGAAATGCGGATTCGATTTGCAACAGTTTTGTGTTTGGTGAGCATCCTTGGTTTTTGCGTCAATGCCATTGGGCAAGACGCAACAAAAGAGGCTGAAAAGGTAGCCGAAAAGGCTGTCGAGGCGGCGCATGACCATGCGGAAGATAGTGCAGGACACGGCGACGCTGACCACGACCACAGCGCTGCCGACGTTCACGAGCATACTGATGCTGACCATGATCACGCCGATCACGACCACGCCGCACATGACCATGATCACGCCGATCACGACCACGCCGCACACGAACATGATCACGCGGATCATGCTCACGCTGATTGCGTCGTCGTGGCGGATTGTTGTGCACCCGAAGTCGTAGTTTGTTGCCGACCAACTTTGTTCCAGCGGATGTGCGCTCGACTGCATCAACGTCGAGCCATGCGACGGCATCGCATGATGATGCTGCAACCCGTTGAATGTTGTTGCGAATGCTGCTGCGGCGGACAAGTCATGCTGGAAGAGGAAGTCGTGATGGAAGAAGAAGTCATGGAAGAGGAAGAAGCCGCCGAAGAACACGTCGAAGAAGAAAAGCATATGGACGAAATGCCACCACTTGATAAGAAGGCTCCGGAAGCGACCGATCAACCCGCGGTCGAGCCAGAAGCTGGCGACCAGGAAGCCTAGTTTTGCTAATTGATCGTCATTGCGTCGCCAAACTCCCGGTTTGGCGACGTTTTTTTATTCATGCCATTCATTTGACAATCATTCTGGGGTTGCATGACTTCGTGTTGAAAAAACACAACACGGCTTTCTTCTATGTCCCCATCCATCGCAGCAACGCTGCGTATTTTTGCGTGTGACGCTCAAGTCCGAATATTGGCCTAAGAGTTGCGTGATTGGAATCACACCACTTCGTTGCCACATATTGCCAAAGGGAAGACCATGCCACTCTGGTCCGATACGCGCGGGGGAGTCATCTCCACTGAATTGCTACTTGTGACTTCCGTTCTCACTGCCGGACTTGTGGGCGGATTGAGCTCCGTTCGCGACGCAGTCAACGCCGAATTCGCTGATGTTGCAGCGACGGTACGTCAACTCAACCAGAGTTTTCTTGTTAACGGCGTAGCATCAAGTAGCGGCGGCAGTCGTGGCGGGGACTACGTAGACTCGAACGCATGCCTTGTTGTCAGCGAGTTACTGGACTGAGATGCTCGCCTACTTTCGGCGCATCACATTCGGCTCTGCTGTTCGATTGTGAGAGCCGCGGCGCTTCCCCGACAACTATCAAGTTTTCGATCTAATCCCGCGAGCCAAGTCGTGTGGTCATCAAGAGAGGCTTCTCAACTCGTCGAGCGCGTCGATCAATCGTTGAATGTCATTGGGGATCGGCGCTTCGATAACTAACGACTGTCCCGTTACCGGGTGTTCAATTCTTAACAGCTTGGCGTGCAGCGCCTGCCGATCCAAAATCAGTGTGTCGTCCATCCGTCGACGATCGAGCTCGCCTCGCTTCACGACAGAGTGACTGGCGTACAACCTGTCACATGCGACTGGACATCCCACATGAGCCAGATGTACGCGAATTTGATGCGTACGCCCCGTCTTCGGAAACGCATGGATAATCGAAAATCCGTCGTAGCGTTTGGCAACTTCATACTCCGTCACTGCATCTCGCGACTGGCGATGATTCTCACGAATTGCCATCTTCTCGCGTTGTTTTGGGTGAGGCCCGATCGGTTGGGTAATTCGATCTCGATCTCGATCGGGACACCCTCTGCATACGACAAAGTACTGTTTGTGAGTCGTTCTGGCTTCAAACTGGGCCGCAATCTTGACATGTGCCGCATCGTTTTTGGCCACCACGATGACGCCACTGGTGTCACGATCGAGTCGATGGACGATCCCCGGACGCGTTGGTCCGCCGATACTACTTAGCTGTTGGAAATGGAAAGCTAGTGCACTAGTCAGCGTTCCGGACCAATGCCCCTTGGCGGGGTGGACAACCATTCCCGGTGGCTTGTTAATGGCGACGAGATGATCATCCTCGTAAAGGATATCCAGTGGAATATCCTCAGGCTCGGGAGATTCCTGCGGGAGTTCTGGGACCACGATGGAAACGGTTTGGCCGATGACCAGCCGATAAGCGACTTTGGTGCGTGCCCCGTCTACCGTCACGGTGCCACCGACGATGGCGTTCCGAAGCTGCGTACGACTATACTGAGTCAGCCGTTTGGCGAGAAAGACATCAAGGCGCTGGTTGTCGTCGGATTCTTCAACGACGTACGTGAGAGGCTCGCTTGTCGGATTACTCATGAACAGACCGCATCAGCAAGCAAGCCACGTTGGCTGGTTTCCCTTAGGGAGTGTCGCCGGAGGCGTCATCGCCAGCGGCAGAGTCACCCGTGGTATCGTCCGAAGCCGGTGGTGTTTCTTCAGCGTTTGAATCAGGCGTCGCTACACTCGATTCGGGCGGCGTGATTTCCGGGCCGCCCAAACCGCTCGAAGGCGGTGTCATGCCTGCCGCAGCGTCGCCGTCCATTGAGATTTTGGGAACAGTTGGTGTTTGTTCCATGAACCATTGGTAAAACTCTTGGGTTGACGGCTTTTTGAGAAACGTCAACCGTTGCTGAGACGTCTTAGCAAGCGATGAACTGGGCCAGCCGCTGATGACACGTTCATAGGCAGATTCGGCTTCATCGAATCTATTGAGCGCTTCGTAAGCCTGAGCCATCCCCAAGAGCGACCGTTGCTTGAGTAGATCGGTTGAAGCCGATTTGTTAGCCACAAGAAAATCATCGAGGGCTTTTTCCAGATACGTCTTTGCTTCAGCTCGATCAATAAACATATTTTGCGAGCCAGTCGCCAAAGAAATATCGCCCGCTGATTGGCGAGCCCAAGCGCCAGCTTCGGTGCGAGCGTAGCGAGCGCCAATTTCACGCAGTGCTTCGACGTCCTGAATAGCCGCAGCTTCGAAGTATTCGTCCCAACTCAGATTCACTCGTTTCGCACGGTTCTGTCCCATCTGTGACAGGGCGAAAATGAGCACGGCTGTGATGAGAACCCCTGCGACAATAGCCGTCGATTAAGGTTTAAGCAGGTCTACCTGCTTACCAAGCCAATCTGCGAGTGCGTTTTCTTGAAGTTCGTGCCGACGTTCGGTTTTCATCAATCAGCTCAGTTTCGCTCATGGCGCCGTAAGGAACCGGGCAACTGACGTGGCGAGTGCCCAGCCAGCTTTTGCCTCAAAGGGTAATTCCGCAAGTATAGAAATTACCGCGGGATAGCGTCAAGGTCGCGGAGTTTCCCAACGGCCCCTAGCCGCGATAAAATGACGATATTTGGATATACGGCACGCGCCAGCCGCTCTAATTCAACCCCTTTGTTCACCTTACCACGGACGTTACCATTCTCCGTTCCGCTAGTCGCGGAGTTCTGGGCGGTAGCAGTCCACTAGGATGAAC
>CAYYHV010000489.1:0-5563 GCA_964471695.1 uncultured Pirellulaceae bacterium | reverse complement strand
GGAGAGTATCTCGTGGTTCGGGAGATCGGTCGCGGGGGTATGGGAATTGTCTACGAAGCGGAGCACACGACTCTCGAGCGTCGTGTCGCGCTCAAGGTGCTTCCTCATCGAGAAACGAGTGACACACTCAAGGAGCGATTTTATCGTGAAGCTCGCGCCGCAGCGCGACTCCACCACACGAACATTGTCCCCGTGTTTGATTTTGGGGAAGAGCAAGGTGTCCCCTACTATGCGATGCAGTGTATCGAAGGACGCGGGCTGGACCAGCTCGTCGAGTGGGTAAGGGAAAAAGGCGGAGACCTCAGTTCCGATTCAATAGCCGGATTCTGGGCCAAATTCCAGATGAAATCGAACAGTGACGGCAGTGGCTGTGGATCGCTTCGTCGCTGGCAGTACATCGCCAATCTTGGTATTCAGGCGGCGAGTGCTGTTCAATACGCCCATGAGCAAGGCGTGATTCATCGTGATATCAAACCGAGCAACCTGTTGCTTGATCAGGACCATCACCTTTGGATTACGGATTTTGGCTTGGCGAAACTCAATGACAATCTGAATCTCACGATGACTGGTGATCTGGTTGGAACGTTACGATATCTTCCGCCCGAATCAACGCGTGGTGAGGCGGGAGAGTTGAGCGATGTCTACGGATTAGGACTGGTTTTGTATGAGCTGGCTGCATTGCAGCGTCCTTTCGAAGACGTGAGTCGGCTGTCGCTCCTTAAGCAAATTGTGGATACCGGACCTACACGACTTCAAAAGCTGCGGCCCGATGTGCCGTGTGATCTTCGTACGATCATTCATAAGTCGATTGATCGTGAGCCGACTAGCCGCTACCCATCAGCAGCAGCTTTGGGTGAAGACCTGCAGCGGTTTCTTGACGACAAACCGATTTTGGCTCGTCCCCACTCGGCGTTCGCGCATGTTTGGCGTTGGTCGAGGCGAAACCGATTGGCCGCTTCACTGTTTACGACCGTTGCGCTGCTTGTCATTGCCGGTTTTGTCGCATCGACATGGTTTGCCATTCATCTCAAAGGAATCGTAAACCAACGCAACGAAGCGCTCACTTCGGTTGGAGTGGAGCAGCGTGTGGCTGCCGCAGAACGCGATCAGGCCTTTCAGCGTCTGTTCGAGTCGCAAGTTGCTCAGGCGGGTGCCACGCGGTCGAGTCGCCAGGTTGGCCAACGATTTCAGGCGATTCAGGCAGTCGAAGAGGCTACTGCTCTTCTACCCAAAGTCGATGCGGATGCGGACACCGAATTTCGACTGCGAAGCGAGCTCATCGGTGCCTTGGTCATGGCGGATGCTGATATCGTTGAAGAATGGTCGGGCATCGGAAATCGGATCGACCGGTACAAGTTTGACTTCAACTCGAATATTAATTGTGTGTTCTATGTTGATTCAGAATCTAAGAGACGGCAAGTCGTCCTGAGGAGTGTCGATGACGACAAGGTCGTTTTTGCGACGCATCTCGGCCCCACACGTGGGTATCCTGCGCGCCCCGTCATCTCACCGAATGGTCGTTGGTTGTCCATTCATCTTGTGCAGCCTGGCAACGGCGATCAAGAAGCGGCGTTGGTGACAATCATCCTTGACGCGAAGACCGGCGTCGAGCGACTGAAAACGAAGTCGCAGGCGCCGAAGTGTTTGCAGGCCACAAGTTGTTTTGACTGCGGCAACCACGTGGCTATTGCGGACGGCGAGGCGATCGTCGTCTACGATTTGGAGCAATCCCGAGAGGTTCAACGAATCGAAACGGGGCTGGCCGTTGGACGTATTGCGCTCTCGAGAGATGCTCGGCGAGTCGCAGTTTGTCATTGTGACGCTGACCATACGGTGCGTGCTTGGGACGTCGCCTCAGAAGACGCCTTGCTCGAGATACCCTTTGAGGTGTATTGCCGCGGTATTTGTTGGAATTCTCGTGGCGATGAGCTGGCGATCGCTTCTGATTGCAATGTTGAGGTTTGGGACGTTGCGTCGGCAGCGCGAAGATATCGGCGTTACGCAGCCAATACAATTTTCCATGTCGCCTATTCGAGCGACGGCGAGTGCCTTGTGCATCTTCATGGGGACATGCGTCGACCGTCTGGGATTCGACTTATGGCGAGAAGAAGCTTCACATGAGTGGGTCGATTGGTTGGGGAGCGATCGTCGGTCACAACCAACGAATGGCTGTCCATCGAGGGAATCAGCTAAGCTTTTGTCAATTCGCGAGTGGGGGCGAGCGAACCGTAGCACTTCCGAATGAGCAGCCCAGTCACGCTACCGTCGCGCTGCATGTTGACGTACATCCCAACGGTCGGTTAGTCGTTGAATCCACAGCTTACGGGATTCGCCTGACTGATTCCGTCGAGGGGAGAGAGTTGGTGAACTTGAAGCTTGGGTTTACTCAACGTAGCATGTTTAGCCAGAATGGTACCTCGCTAATCACCAACCATGACTCAACGATTACTGTATGGCCTTTGAGTTTCGACGGCTCGGGGTTGGTGACAAAAATTGGGCCGCCTCATCCTGCGAGATTGCCGAAGCGGCCTGTCGGTCATGGCCCAAAATCTATGATGCGGATTGGTTCTGCGGGCAAAGTGTTCTTGTTGGTAACCGAGGCCAGTAAATTTGGGCCATTCAAGACATGGATCGTGGACTCCAATATGACGGGGCAGTTTCGTGAGACCAGTGTCACAGACACCATCCTTGCCGTTGGTCCTGAGGGACGGTTGATAGCTCATCGTGTCGATGGCAATCGGATTGGCGTAACCGATACGCGGTTTCAGGAAGTCGTTTTCACACTTCCCAAAATGCCTTTGACCAATGTATTCTTCTCCGTAAATGGTGAGGTGCTGTTTGCTATCGGGGACAACATGCTTTTGGCCTTCAGCATGCCGGACGGAAAGCTGCTCTATGATTTAGGAGATATCGACATCGCCTGGCCAACCAGTTTCTCGAACAATAGTCGTTTAGCGATTCTCTCCCTGCGACGTCCAGCTGGATTTTTATTGGTTGAAGCAAAGACCGGGCGTAAGCTCGCACACTTTCCTGTTGCGGATGACGCCGTTCCTCGCAATTTGGCCACTGTCTTTGCCGCCGGGCAATCACGAATTGTGTCGTTTGGTCGCGGCAACGAGATTCTTAGTTGGGACTTGAAAGCGATCAAGGAGCAGCTCAAATCGTTCCATCTGGACTGGTCGTCAGAAGAGTTGGCGCTCAAGGAAGTCTGGGAGGTGCCCCGTTCAAGTTCGATTCAAGTCGACTGGGGCGGCCAGCGGCGAAAGTTCCTCGATAACCTGATTCACGGCGAGCATGCACTTGATCGGACTCGCATCGAGCTGTTGAATCGACTGCTTGAGGAAGACGCAGGTGATGTCGATTGTCTGTTCGTCCGAGCCGAAGCACATCGGCAGCTTGGTCATATTGATCTTGCCAGGGAAGACGTCGCGAAAGCCTTGGAGATTTCGCCAGACGACGAAGCGCTGAAGCGTCTTCAAGTGCGACTCGGCGAAGTCCCTTGACGACGGTCGGTCAGAGCTGTTGGTTGGTATTCTGTCCTGTGGACCTGGGCTTATCAAACTTCGTGTGTCGATTGTCTTCGTGGCCACTGTGACTTACTGATTCTTCGTAGCTTTGCCTACTTGGCAGTTCTGGCTTTCTCAGCTGTGGCCGGTGCGGGGTGTCTGTTTTGAACCGATAACGGCTGCTTTGGCCGCATGAAGTCGCACCTGATGGATTTGAATGCAATATATGGACGTGCTTCTCCATCCAGGGAATCTTTTTGGTTGGTGAGATGTTGAGCGTTTAGCTAGGATGTGCATCAGGGCTTTGCATTGTTGTTCGATGGAATCGGGAGACGAGAGTGAAAACTTATCTGATAGTGATTGGGTTGCTAGTTGTTTCGGCAGCATCGGCGTGGGCTCAACCCCAATCCGATTTTGTTGACGTCGGTCGTGGGCCTGTCCGGTTGTACTATCCATCGGATTATGACGGAACCCAATCGTTGCCGTTGATCGTGGGGCTGCATGGGTTTACTGGCAGCGGGGTAGGTTTCGAATCCTATTTCGATTTGACATCTCAGATTGAAGAACGACAGTTCATGTATCTGATTCCAGATGGATCGCGCAACTTTGCCGGACTGCGTTTTTGGAACGCAACGGAAGCATGTTGTGGAGCCAACGTCGATGACTCAAGCTACCTGAGAGACCTCGTCGAAGCCGTGCAGCAAGACTACGCCGTGGATGATCGTAGTATTCACTTTACCGGACATTCCAATGGTGGATTCATGTCACATCGTATGGCAATTGATCATGCTGATATGGTTGCATCCATCGCGTCGCTCGCGGGTGCCAACTACATCGACGCTGCCGCGCACGATCCCAGTGAACCGGTGCATGTACTTCAAATTCACGGCACCGCAGATTCGGTCATTCAATATAATGGCGGTTCGGCTTTTGCCCCTTACCCTGGAGCAGAGCAAACGGTCCTGAACTGGGTCGGCTACAACGGACTCTCCGCGGCTGAGCAGGTAAGCGGCGAACCGTTTAATTTGGATGGCGCGGTACCAGGCCGTGAAACGACCAACACGATTTATGATCCCAACAACGATCAGGGGATCGGCGTTGAATTGTGGACCTTGGACGGGTCGGGGCACAGTCCCGCGTTTGGAAACACTCCCAATAATCGTCTGGCTCCTCGAGTCGTCGATTGGCTTCTGACGCATACGAAGTCGAATCCGTTTGCTCGTTGCGACTTTGACGAAAACGGCTCCTGCGATCTAGCCGATGTGGATGCGATGTTTTTGCAAGGACCGATCGGCAGTGGCGTTGCCGTGGATGGCTCGAACGAGGCCTACGACTTGAATGGTGACGGGCAGATTGATCTCTTAGATCGCGATGCCTGGTTGGCTGAGGCGGCGACGGAAAACGGTTTCAGTTCACCTTATCTCGTGGGTGACGCAAATCTGGATGGTGGCGTGGACGTGGGAGATTTTAATCAGTGGAACGCCAATCAATTCCAATCGACGCTGTTGTGGTCGAATGGAAATTTCAATGGTGATGCCAATGTTGATGTTGGTGACTTTAACTTGTGGAATGCAAACAAGTTTCAATCGTCAGACGCGGCCGCAGTACCTGAGCCGCATGGCATTGTGATGATGCTAATGGGGTTGGTGTGGTGGTCGAGGATACGCAGCAACATCGAAAATCTTCGTTAACGGAAGGCAAGCTTGCTGTGCAATTGACGAATAGGAGTACATTGAGTCAGTTTTCAAAGTTCTCGGGGAGGCTTCCATGTCAAAAATCCTGATGCTGATTGGAATGGCGGCCTTGCCGTTCCTATTCGTTGGTTGCGAGGCTGCCGAGGAGACGGTTGAGACGATGGTGGAGTCCGTAGAAGACTCTGTTGATGCCGCCGAAGACAAAATCGACGATATGGTTGATGCGATCGAAGGTCTCGCAGAAGCCCGTGGTGCGCTGGTCACTGATGTGCCTGCTGGCCCGGCCGAAGATGCTGGCATGGTCTCTGGCGACGTGATCACCCTCTTTGACGGGATCGCAATCGAGAACACCCGCGAGCTTGG
>CAYYHV010000488.1:0-5570 GCA_964471695.1 uncultured Pirellulaceae bacterium | reverse complement strand
GAGCGCAAAACATCCGAATCGAAAACTAAAACCACGGAGGAGAGTCGATGAAAAACTCGCCACCTTGGCAGTCATTCGCCACGATCGCCCTACTCGGCTGGGCTAATTTGTCCCTCGTTACGATGCGCCAACTGGCTGTCTTGGGAGTTCTGCGACGTAGGTTGCGTTCGCCATGCGTAGTTCAGGAAGAGAATGACCGCTGCGGCGGTTCCCACCGCAATCCAAAAGTAGGCTCGTTGACTGGAGCTCGGTTGTTGGTCGCCAATGACAACCCGTTCCGATTGCTCGGGTATCTTATGTAGTTCGGCCTTGAGGTTCGTCGCTGGCGGTACGTCGCGTAGCAAACGATCAAGTTCATGGTCATCAATAGGATTCATGAATTTTCATTCGTTCAAGGATGGTTTTGAGTTCTTTGCGCGCCCTATGAAGTCGCGAAAGAATCGTGCCTTTGGGGACTTCGAGGACTTCGGCGGCTTGCTCCACGGTCAGGCCCTCCATCGACACCAACAGAACCGGCAGTTTATGTTTGTCGCCCAGCTGGTTGATCGCCGACTGGATCAACTCGGATGTGTCTGTTGTGTTTGCCTGCACGGTCGGGATTCTGTCGGGACTTTCCAGTTGGGAAACCTTCGAGAGCTTTCGCAATTGTTTGGTGTATTGATTCCGAAGGATGCTAAACATCCAACTCTTGAGTTGATTCTTGCCGCGCAGGCGATCGAGGTTTTGCCACGCCTGCAGATAGGTTTCTTGTACGAGTTCCCGAGCTTGATCAGGATTTCCCAGCAGACGGAACGCAACGCGGTACATCGAATCAGCGTACTGATCGACGCATTCCTCGTAGGTTGCGCGCAGCTGGGGATCTCTTGTCATATGCCCGATCTTGGGGATTTGGTTAAGTGCAAGCCGAACTCGTTGCCTGCGCCAGCAACCAAGAATGTCGGTTTGCTACTGTTAGTACCAATTCAGCCCACTAGATTCCACGAATTTTGAAGTTTTCGGGATTTAGGCAAGAAAAGTGAATGGCCGTCGGCAAATTCCGGGCGACTTTGGCGATCGAGATCGAGAACCACGGAGGCTAGTTGTCTTTTGGGATTTTCGATTCGTGTGTACAAGAATCGAGAAACTCGATCATTATTCGTTTCGATTTTTTCGTGTCTTCTTGAAATGAGCCTTTTGACATCGTCGCCGATGCGACCGCGACCATATTGTCGTGAAATAACATTCGCCGGTAGGTCACGACTTTGGGGAACGTGCTACCGCCAATTTTCACCTGACTATCAACAGCGACTTGTTCGAGCCCCACGATTCCCTTCTTTGTGATGGGCTCGTTATGAAGGAGCTTAGTAGTTTTCCGAAGTCCACTGACTTTGAGTAGCAATCCTAGTGGGAATTTTGGGATCCGCTTTGCCTCTTCTGGAGTTTTTTCCGCAATGGCTTTTTCGTAGGCTGCTTTCTCCGCATCGATAAGTGGTTTCGGGATACTCCAGCAAACAAGACTGTAGGACGAGGTCACCTCTTGGCACAAATAGGTATGGTTTTTCATGCCACGAGTTTGCGCAGGTAGATCCCGTGCCTGTGGTTCTGTCGGCATCTTGACTGACCAGCCCGTCATGCGATCCACGACAACATTTGTCTTTGGATCAAAATCAGCAAGAAAGGGAAGCTGGTTTTGAATCGTTGATGATTGGGCAAGTAGTCTGGCGCTGGGGATGAGCAGCACCAGTAGTAAGACGATCCGCATGCATCGCATGGTCAGACTCCCGCCGAGTCGGCAGATTGGGTTACCGAAGGAACTTCCCTGATTGAACGTACAGTTTACAAGGCCAACTGAACCGTTGTCATTCTTCGATTGTAACTGGAGATTGGGTTGGGAGTTAGACTGTCAAAACATTCATTTGAAAGTTCACTCTTTGCGAAAGTTTTGATTTGATTCAACCTCGCGAAAGCGCGTCAGACTGCTCGACAAAGTCGTCTCCGCTCCATTGTTCATCGGCTGTTACCATTTTCTTGGCTTGTTTAGCAGCTTTTGCTGCGGTTTGGCGGGCTACGAGGTCGGCATGTGTTGTGAAATACTGAACACTATGCCCTTTGAAGTCGCTGATGGATTCAAACTTGTGCTGCTCCATAAAGGCGAGGAGCTCTTCGCACATCGGTTTCACGAATCCGTATCCCATTTTCATGACACCCGTGCAAACTTGAACGGTATCGGCTCCTAAGAGAATAAATTGGGCCGCGTCGCCGCCGGTTTCGATACCGCCGATTCCACTCAGCGTTCTGTCGGGAAATTCCTGTTCGATGACTTGGGCGATTTCCATACACATCCGCAGGGCGATGGGGCGCACTGCCTGACACGAATAGCCACCGGGTGTCGTGTAGCCTTCGATGGTGGGTTCGGGCCGCAATGTCTCCAAATTGACTGAGGCGACGCTGCGAATCGTGTTGATCGCGCTGATTCCCTCACAACCTGCTTGCAACGCGGCTCGAGTCGGATCTTCGATGTGGGTAACATTCGGAGTCATCTTGGCCCAGACCGGCACCGTCGCTGCCTTCATGACCCACCCCGTGACTTCTTTCAAGATGTCGGGGTCTTCGCCCATCGCCGAGCCCATTTTGCGTTCGGGCAGTCCATGCGGGCACGAGAAGTTGAGCTCAAAGGCATCGACACCAGCCTCCTGACACTTTTCGACAATCTCGACCCACGCGTCCTTATTGAACTCTTCCATAATCGAGCAGATCAAAGCCCGATCGGGGTACGCGTCTTTGATCTCCTTGAACTCGTCAATCCATTTTGCGAACGGGCGATCGCTGATCAACTCGATATTTTCCCAGCCGTAGATTTCGTTCGTCTCACGTGATCGCACTTTTGCATATCGTGGGTAGACGTTAACAACCTTGTCGGCTTCGAGGCTGATGGTCTTGCAGATCACAGCGCCCCAGCCTTCCTTGAAGGCTCGTTTGATCACGTTGGCGTTGGTTCCCGGAGGTCCCGATCCAATGATAAAAGGATTGGGTAGCTTGAGCCCATTGACGGTGGTACTTAAGTCAGCCATAGATGGCTCCGATGAAAACGACGCTACTCTAGTTACCTACGATCCCGAACACTTCGTCGAGTACTTCCAGCATAAACTCCGCATCGTCTTTCGTGATACACATAGGCGGTTTGATGCGTAATGTGTTGCCGTACAGCCCGCCTTTGCCGAGCAGCAAGCCGCGATCTTTGGCCAGTTCGAGCACATTCGCGGCTTCCGTATTGGCCGGCTCTTTGGACTGGCGATCGCGAACCAGTTCAATGCCCAACATCAATCCCATGCCACGTACGTCACCAATGATGGCGTGTTTCTTCTGGAGTTCAGCAAAGCCATCTTTGAGCAGTTTGCCGATCGTCAATGCGTTCTGCTGAATATTCTCTTCGTCGATGACTTCGATGGTTGCCAATCCTTGTACCATGCTGACTGGATTGCCACCGAAAGTATTGAAGTGAACGCGGTTCGTCATGACTTGACTGATTTCTTCCGTCGTTGTCATGGCACCCAAGGGGACTCCGTTGCCAATGCCTTTGGCCATCGTGATCATGTCGGGCACCACATCCCAATTTTGATGAGCCCAATAGTGCGTGCCGGTGCGGCCAAAACCGCCCTGGACTTCGTCGGCGATGCAGATGCCACCATGTTGCCGCACGATTTCGTAGACGATTTGGAAGTACTCTTTGGGAGGCACTACGGTGCCGCCGACACCCTGAATTGGTTCGCCGATGAAACAAGCGACTTCGCCCGGAGTCTGATACTCGATGACTTCCTTGATATCGTGGGCGCACTTCAAGTCGCAGGAAGGATATTCAAGATTGTACGGACACCGATAACAATAACCGGCGTGGGAATGATGAACATTGCCGCGATGATTCGACTTGAACTTCCAGTTGCCATGAGCCGTCAGACTCATCGGAACCGACGTGCCGCCGTGATATCCGTTTCGCAAGGCAATGACATCCGAATTCCCGGTATGTTCTCGCGCCGACAAGATAGCGACTTCGTTGGCTTCACTGCCTGAGTTGGTGAAGTAAGTCCGCGACAGACCTTCCGGCATCTTGGACGCCAACTTTTCAGCGAACTGGCCGATCGTCGGGTGGAGATAGATCGTCGTCGTGTGTTGTAGCTTGCCGACTTGGTCTTTGACTTTTTCGGCAACGGATGGATGACAGTGCCCAACGCTGACGGTCACGATCCCAGCGAATGCGTCGAGGTAACGAACTCCGGATTCGTCATAAAGGTACTGCATATGACCTTCGACGATCATCAACGGGTCTTTGTAGTACTTGATGATGCCGGGCGAAAGATACTGCGTTCGCAGCGCGAGGACTTCATCCTTGGAGGGGCCGGAGTAGGGAGCCGGACGATGATCGATCACCGGTAGCCGAATTTGCTTGGGGTCCGCACTCATAGTTGGCTCCTTATTCTTTTAGTCCACGTTCTTCGTCGGTTCCCGGAATCAAGTTGTCGAGTAACAGTCCAATTATGGCGGCTACGGCCATCCCTGTCGTGCCAATTGCCGTCACAATGCGTGCAACCGCTAAGGGCAACGCTTGAACCAGCGGCTCGGCGGTGGGAGTGTACGCAGCCAGCGTTTGGCCCGCCGTATTGATTTCGCCCGCGTCAGCCACCATCGAAAAGTAGGATGGAATCGACAGCCCCATAAATAGTGCCAATCCCGCGATGTACAGGTTGCGGTTGCTATTCAAGTCGCATTTTGCCAGTTGCTGG
Organism: uncultured Pirellulaceae bacterium; assembly: GCA_964471695.1. Lineage (GTDB taxonomy): Bacteria > Planctomycetota > Planctomycetia > Pirellulales > Pirellulaceae > CAYYHV01. The sequence goes on along the minus strand of CAYYHV010000488.1, from coordinate 813 downwards.
ACACCTACGGCGCTGATCAATCCAAACATCGCACAATAAAGCCCACCGACGACTGGGCCAGGGATGGCGGCTGCGAGGGCTCCGAACTTAGCAAAGAATCCCAACGCGATCAGAAGCACCGCGCCGATCTGAACGACATAACGACTGCCGACTCGCGTCAATCCAATCAGTCCGATGTTCTCGGAGTAGCTGGTCGAACTAAAGCCGCCGAACACGCCCGTCAGTATGCATCCGACGCCTTCGCAACCAATACCTCGAGAAATTTGTTTGGGTGTGGGGTCACCACCGCCCGCCATCTGCGAACAGGCGTGATAGTCGCCGAACGATTCGATCATCGACGCGAGGTAAGCAGCCAATGCAGCGATCGCAAAATCTAATCGGAACTTGGGCAGACCCCAAGGGAAGACGATGTCATTGAAATTCGTGCGAACAAGCGGGCTGTTGTGGAATGCATCCAATTTTACATACGACGGATCGGTGGCTTCGTAGACTCCAGCGATCGTAAATAGAAAGCAGATTGCCACGGCAGTCAGGATGGCCAGCAGAATGGGGAACAGTTGAAAGATGCGGTTGTTGCGTGAAAGCACCAGCGAGAAAACCGTGATCATCGCAATAGTCAGTCCCGAGATGGCCCAATCCGTTCCGGCTTTGGGGGCTCCATGCTGGAACAGCGCCAATCCAATCAACATGATGACGGGGCCAACGACGACGGGCGAAAGCAGACGACGCAAGCGCCCCATCAGTCCGGAGAAGCCAATCACGGCCTCGATAATCCCACCCGCAATGATGGCTCCGGCGATATACTGCATCATC
>CAYYHV010000487.1:1684-5587 GCA_964471695.1 uncultured Pirellulaceae bacterium | reverse complement strand
GTGTGCAGCCACGGTTCGCTTTGAGAACGGTGCGATTGGCGTGATCCAGGCATCGACTGCAGCTTATCCCGGCTATCTCAAGCGAATCGAATTGCACGGCACAGGTGGCTCGGCCGTTCTTGAAGAGGAAGACATCAAGGTTTGGGACTTTGAGAAATCCGCACCCAGTGACGAAGCGATCAAGGAACGAATGGCTGGGAAGACGCAGACTGGCGGCGGAGCCTCCGATCCCAACGCCATCGGTCATCATGGACACACCGAACAATTCACGGATGTCAATCGAGTCGGGTGGTAAGGCCGTGATTGATGGGCACGAAGGTCGTCGTTCTGTCGAAATTATCCTGGCAATTTATGCGGCCGCAGAAGCCGGAACAGCGATCGAGTTGCCACTCAAGAGCGATCCCGTGTTGAAGGCACGTGAGAAAGACCAGCAGGCGTAAGCCGACTGGTTGGAGGGCGACGACGAGTGGAAAACGACTTCCATCAATGGCTGCGTGAAAACCTCGGCTCCGACCCTCGCCTGAAGATTGGTATCGGCGACGACGCGGCAATCGTGGATTGGGCCAACGCAAATGAATGTGTGGTCACGACCGACATGCTGGCCGATGGTGTCCATTTTCGATTGGAAGACGTCGGCGGAAAGGCTGTCGGTCGAAAGTGCCTTGCTGTCAATCTGAGCGATGTTGCGGCGATGGCTTGCACGCCTGTCGCGGCCTTTGTCTCCTTGATGTTGCCTCGAGACCAAACGGAACAGCTGGCCAGGGACCTACTCACGGGTATGGAGGCGCTGGCGAGAGAGTTCGATGTTCTGCTGGCGGGCGGAGACACCAATGCGTGGGACGGTGGCCTGGTCGTAAACGTGACGGTGATTGCGCAGCCTATGGCAAAGGGACCATTGACTCGGTCCGGTGCCGTCGTGGGAGACAGTTTGCTGGTCACGGGACCTCTTGGGGGCAGCATCATGGAGCATCATCTGACGTTTACTCCGCGAGTCGCCTTGGCCAAACAACTGCACGAGTCGTACGAGCTACATGCCGGAATGGACATCAGTGATGGCTTGGTGTTGGATGCATCAAGAATGGCTGCAGCCAGCGGATGCGGTGTCGAGTTGAAGATGGATTGTATTCCGATCTCTCAGGCAGCGATGGATGCCAGTCACGACGACTCGTCACGTTCGGCTTTGGCTCGAGCCCTCGGTGACGGCGAAGACTTCGAACTGCTTCTGGCGGTGGATTCTCGTCATGTCGAATCGATTCAGGAAGGCTATCCTGGCGTATCGTTGGTGGGCCATTGTGTGGAAACGCCGGGCGTGTGGGCTGTGGACAGCACAGGGACGCGTAAGGCATGCGAGATTGTTGGGTACGAGCACGGATCGAAGAAATGAGTCGAGAATACAAGTTCATTGCGAATTCAGAAGAAGACACGACGCGGCTGGCGGAAATGTTGGCTCGCGCGTGTTTGCCGGGAATCACAGTCGGATTGTCAGGGACATTGGGCGCCGGCAAAACGCGTTTCGCTCAAGCCTTTGCTGCGGCGTGTGGAGTTCCACGGGAAGAAGTCGTCAGCCCCACCTATATAATTTGTCAGAGCTACCCGACGGAGCGATTTCAATTAAACCATCTGGACGTGTACCGCTTGTCGAATCAAGAAGAGTTTCTTGACTTGGGTGCCGAGGAGATGCTGGCAGGCAGCGGAGTCCAATTGATCGAATGGGCTGAACAAGTCATGGATTGCCTGCCGGCCGATCGAATTGATATTGAGATCGTGGTGACCGGTGAAACGGAACGTCAATTCGTCTTCGCGGCCACGGGTGATCAATCGTCGAAAATATTGGACTCACTCGAAAGCAGACGCTAACTGCAGCTCGCAGTAGCGTATCCGTGCGAAACGCCATGGAGTTCCAGCGTCCCCCGAATTTCCAGCGGGGATTCATCGTAGACACCCGCCGAGCCGATTAGCATTACAACCCGACACGTCAACAATTACAGGATAAACCGACTGAGGTCTTCGCTGTCGGTGATTTTCTCTTGTTTGTCTGATACGTAAGCCGCGTTGACCGCCACGTTACCCATCTTCATATCTGGAGCCTCGAAGCTAAGTTCTTCCAACAGCTTCTCGAGGATTGTGTACAGTCGCCGTGCGCCGATGTTTTGTGTCGTCTGGTTCACTTTAAAGGCGTACTCGGCCAGTGCATCGATGGCATCCGGTTGGAAGGTAAGTTGAACGCCTTCGGTGTCCATCAGGGCTGTGTATTGATGCGTCAGGGCATTCTTAGGTTCCGTCAGAATGCGAATGAAATCATCCTTGGTCAGGTCCTTCAATTCGACGCGAATTGGAAAGCGGCCTTGCAACTCGGGCATCAAATCACTCGGGTTGGAGCGATGGAAGGCTCCGGCAGCGATAAAGAGAATGTGATTCGTGCTGACATATCCGTACCGAGTCTGGACGGTTGTGCCTTCAACAATGGGCAACAGATCACGTTGGACTCCCTGACGCGATACGTCCGCACTTTTGGATTCGCTGGCCACGACTTTATCAATCTCATCGAGGAAGATGATGCCGAGATTTTCAGCGAGCTCAATGGCCTTGGTGTTGATCTTTTCTTGATCCAGCATGGATTCACACTGCGACTCGAACAGCACGCGCCGCGCTTCCTTGACGGGTAAGCGTCGTCGTTTGCTGGATTTTGGCATGATCTTTTCGAACATGGCACCCAAGTCCATATCCATATGGTCCATGTTCATCGAGCCCATCATGACGGGCATCTGCGATTTTTGTTCCGTCGTGATTTCGACTTCGCGCTCTTCAAGTTCCTTGTTCTGCAGCATGGCTCGCATTTTTTCGCGAGTCCGTTGGTACTGTTCCGCGGAGTTGACTTCTTCGCCGACTCCGACCTCAACCGTTACCGGCGGAGGAGCCAGGAGGTCCAACAGTCGTTCTTCGACTTGCCCTTCGGCTGCTTCCGCGACCTTTTTCATTTCAAGTTCGCGGACCAGTCCAATGGCATTTTCAACAAGTTCGCGGACCATGCTTTCAACATCACGGCCGTAGTATCCGACTTCGGTATACTTGCTGGCTTCGACCTTGATGAAAGGTGCACCCGTCAACTTGGCGAGCCGCCGGGCGATCTCGGTTTTGCCGACACCAGTCGGTCCCATCATGAGAATGTTCTTGGGAGCCACTTCGCCCCGCATCTCGTTTCCCAATTGCTGACGACGCCAGCGGTTACGGATGGCAATGGCTACTGAACGTTTCGCATCGGCTTGTCCGACAATGTATTTGTCGAGTTTTTCAACGACTTCTCGTGGTGTTAAGTTGCAAGAGAATTCTTCGCTGACTCCGGACTTGGTTATTTCAAACACGGGAGTTCCTCCACGTGAATATTGAGGTTGGTATAGATGTCAATTTCGGCTGCGATCTCCAACGACTTTTTCACAATTTCTTTTGCGGACAAATCGGAGTGTGCCAGCAAAGCGCGGGCTGCCGCGACGGCATAGTTTCCGCCCGACCCGATGCCTAAGACATCATCCGTCGGTTGGATGACGTCGCCGGTGCCGCTGATGAGCAGGGTATTCTTTCCGCTGATCACCGCAAGCAAAGCTTCCAGTCGTCGGAGGGCGCGATCCATTCGCCAGAGTTTCGCCAGCTCTATAGCGGCTTTGGGGACGTTATCTGGATAGTCCTTGAGCTGCTGCTCAAATCGCTCAAGCAGCGTGATGGCGTCGGCTCCGCTGCCCGCGAATCCACACAGGACTTTGCCGCCCAGCAAGGGGCGAATCTTCATCGAGTCGGCTTTCATCACCGTCGTGTTCATGGTGACTTGGCCATCGCCGCCGATGGCGACCATGCCTTTGTGGCGTACCGTCAGAATAGTCGTAGATCGTATCTTCATCTGTGCTTGCG
>CAYYHV010000487.1:0-1674 GCA_964471695.1 uncultured Pirellulaceae bacterium | reverse complement strand
CTCTCGCTCGTTGGCAAAACTAAACCGAAGTGTCATTTTCACGGAAAAGCCCGAATGCCGATAGGGGCTGGATGGGTGTAGATCTGCGCTGACCCGAGTTGACCTTAGCCGTATAATCTGAACCGGGAAATTTGAGTTTCTGTTCAGACCAACGACGAAATACGCTTGAACGACAAATCGGCTGCAACTTGGGAATCTTTCAATGTCCCGGCAATGGACTGTGCCGAGGAGTTTCGCATGATTTCCGACGTTCTCGGGCGGGTACCGGGAATCGGTGAGTTGCGGGCGGATTATCTTAATCGCGAGTTGCGTGTGGAGTTGCAATCCGGTGTATCTCGGGACGATATTTCGAGCCACCTGCGTCAAATGGGTTTTCCCGAGCAGACAACCCCCTTGGATGCCGATGGGGCGGTGGCACCTCAAACCCGAATGTCGGTTCGGCAATTCTGTGTGTTGGCGGGTATGCTTTTGTTACTCGCCGCGAGCGTTCTCTATTTCAACCAATCGACTCGTTACGTTGCGAGATACGTGGCCGCGGTTGCGGCGGTGTTGGCAGGCGTCCCGGTGTGTCGTGCGGCTTGGCGCGCCGTCCGTTTGGGTCGCATTGAGATGAACGGTCTGATGGTGATCGCCGGCACGGGCGCTATCGCGTTGGGCGACACCTTCGAAGCTGCGGTAGCCATGGTGCTTTTCGGTCTTTCGAACTGGCTGGAAGAGATGTCACTCTCACGGGCTCGTCGCGCCGTGACATCGCTGGCGAATCTCATGCCCAAGTTGGCTCACAAAATCCATGGTGAGATTGCTGAATCCGCGACCGAATCCACGGCAGGATGTGATTCTCATGGCGCTGACGGAAGCTTTCACGTCCACGATGTACTCTTGGAGCAACTGGCAGTCGGCGATAACGTGCTGGTGCGAGCCGGCGAGCGAGTCCCCGTGGATGGCGTGGTGATGACCGGCAATGCGGCTGTGGATCAGTCGCCGATTACGGGCGAGAGTCTACCGGTGGATGTCGTGCCTGGTGATTCAGTCTTCGCTGGTTCATTGAACGGCGATGGTTCGCTTATCGTTCAAGTCACCGGTTCGGCAGACGATTCGACATTGGCCCATGTGGGTCGGCTTGTCGATCAAGCCCGTGCCGATCAGTCGCCGACGGAGCGATTCGTCGATCGTTTTGCGCGATGGTACACGCCGATTGTGATTGGTTTCGCCTGCCTGTTGGTTTTGCTCGGCCCGTTGGTCGCCGGCGAAACGGGATATCTTCAAGGATTTGGTCAATGGCTTCATCGTGGATTGGTTCTGTTGGTAATCGCCTGTCCGTGTGCTTTGGTGATTTCGACTCCCATCACCATCATTTGTGGACTGCATCGCGCCACGCGTATGGGAATGTTGGTCAAGGGCGGAGAGCACATCGAAAACGCTGCCAAGACGACTTTGGTTGTCGTGGACAAGACCGGCACATTGACGACTGGGAATCTAACGATTGCCGAAGTCTTACCGGTTGAGGGCGCTTCCCGACGAGACGTACTGGCGATTGCGGCTGGACTGGAACAACATTCCGAGCATCCGATCGCAACGGCCATTCGCAATGCGGCTGGACAAGAGAACGTCGAAGGAAAAAACTTTGCGGATGTGCATACGGTGCAGGGTAGGGGAGTCCACGGTCGCCACGAC
>CAYYHV010000486.1:5382-5621 GCA_964471695.1 uncultured Pirellulaceae bacterium | reverse complement strand
AGATGTGCCAGCGCGGCTGTGGTCCCTACGACAGTCGGCAATTTGTCGAGGCTCTGGATCGTTTAGGTGCCGACCGCAGTTCGAGCGTAACCCATCTCCACTCCAGCTATTCCGCTTCGATGTTAGCGTCGGATTTATCGGCGACTCTGGCGGTCTATGCTGAGCTTGTGCGACGACCGCACATGCCAGAAGACCAGATTGAAGAAGGCCGACTGGTTTGTTTTCATGAGCAGCAGTCA
>CAYYHV010000486.1:0-5372 GCA_964471695.1 uncultured Pirellulaceae bacterium | reverse complement strand
TAGAAGACGATTTGGCTCAGCGAACTATCCAGAATCTGAAACGCATGACCTATCCGGCGCCTTGGGGGCGAACCGGCTCGGGAGTCCGTGAGCATGTCGAATCGATAACGATCGAAGACATTAGAAGTTTCGCGGCAAGTCACTATCAACCCAAGGGCGCGGTGATTAGTGTCGCCGGGAATATACGATGGGATGATCTGAAGCAGGATATCGAGCGGCTGTTCGGTGATTGGGAACCGCAAGATGTACCCGCGATCAATTCAACGAGTGGTCCAGGTGGATACGAGCATATTCAATACGACTCGAATCAGACGCACATTGGCGTCGCTTATCCGACGGTACCGTATGCTCATGAGGATTATTTCCTGTCGCGCGGAGCCGTTGGTGCGCTGAGTGACGGCATGAGTTCACGGTTGTTTACGGAGGTTCGAGAAGTCCGTGGTTTGTGCTACACGGTCTACGCGGCTTACCACTCGCTCAGGGAGGCTGGCCGAGTCATGTGTTATGCCGGCACGAGCACGGATCGGGCTCAAGAGACGCTGGATGTAATGATTGCGGAGTTGGTTCGATTGCGAGAAGGAATCAACGAAGAAGAGCTTCGCCGTTTGAAAGCGCGGGTTCGTAGTTCGCTTATCATGCAACAAGAGATAAGCACCGCACGCAGTGGTTCGATGGCAGCCGACTGGCATCACCTTGCCCGGGTTCGCACCATGGACGAGGTTAGCTCGATCATCGAAGCATTAACCTGCGAACGAATTAACAAGTTTCTCGCTGAGAATCCTCCGGGCGACTTTGTGGTCACAACACTCGGAGCCAAAAAACTGGAGATGCCCGTTGGAGTTTCGTAAACACACGCTCGATAATGGACTGCAGATCATCGCTGAGTGTAGCGACAAAGCATACTCAATGGCGATGGGATTTTTCGTCAACACGGGCTCACGTGATGAAGCCGACGAGGTGGCTGGCGTCAGCCATTTTCTTGAGCATATGGTTTTTAAGGGCACACCCACGCGTTCAGCAGCCGAAGTCAATCGGCAGTTGGATGAAATTGGTTCGCAGTCCAACGCGTACACGAGCGAAGAGCATACGGTCTACTACGCAGCCGTATTGCCAGATTATCAGGATGAAGTTCTGGATTTGCTTTCCGACATTATGCGACCGTCGTTACGCGAAGAAGACTTTGAGACTGAGAAGAAGGTTATTCTCGAAGAGATTCAAAAGTACGACGATCAACCGCCCTATGGGGCTCATGAGAAGTGCATGGCGGCCTATTTTGGCGAGCATCCTCTTGGAAAAAGTGTTCTTGGGACGCTCGATAGTGTTGGTGCATTAAAGCGCGACGCAATGATGGACTATTTTGAGCGCCGATACAGTCCCGGAAATATGACGCTTGCGGCATCCGGGAACGTCGATTTTGATGCGCTAGTCAAATCGGCAAACGAGCGTTGCGGGAAATGGACGGCTTACGACGTCGCGCGAAATACGAATACCGCAACGGGCCATGCAGACGTAGTGCAATACATTGACCAACCCAGCTCGTCGTTGGAATACATCGTCCAGATTTCTGGTGGCCCAGCGGCTGAACATGAATCGCGATACGCTCGTCGTTTGATGTCAGTCATCTTTGGAGATGAGGGGGGCAGTCGATTGTTCTGGGATTTGGTCGATTCTGGGTTGGCCGAGTACGCGGTAACTGGGACCTACGAATACCAAGGCAGCGGGATCACCATGGCGTTTATGAGCTGTGATCCCGAAGATGCCGAAGACAATCGAAAACGGCTCATCGAACTTCAGCAGGAGATTGAAGAAGATGGAGTCGAACCCGAAGAGTTGGAACTGGCGCGATCCAAAGTGTGCTCTCAAGTCGTACGGCGTGCCGAACGACCATCCAATCGACTCTTCTCAGTCGGCAGCGGTTGGTTGCAACGAGGGTCGTATATGCCGGTGAAGGATGCAGTCGCGGCTTACAAGGCCGTCACGGCGGAGGACATTGCGGCTACGCTGAAAGCGTTCCCGATGTCAAAAGGTGTGACCGTGATGGCTGGACCGGTTAGTGGTGGCCAAGGTTGAGCTGCCTGCACCGGTTGAGGGGTGCGACATTGGAACTATCGGCAAAGCTTGCCACAAAATGCCGCCAAAGTTTAACTGACTGCGTCCTGCAGTAAGGACCGGATAATTACGGATTCCGGCAGGACGGTGGGCTCTTTCCTCAGTCGGAGTTCTGTAATATCCGAGCCAAAGCGATAACGAATTTGACTGTTATTCACGGCTAGGTCGATACCGTTGGTCCGGCTCGGACGATCCTTCCGATGTAGGCATTGGATCAAATCAGCGACTTGCTGCGCTGGAAAGTACGACAACTCCTTCAGGGATATCGATATGAAAAGGACTTCAATCGGTGTGCTGGCGATATTTTCAGTTATCGCCGGACTCACCCAAGCCACCGAATTTGAACCGATTGGTATTCGGGCTGCGGCTCGTCAGCTCGGCATTGGATTCGGACAGGGATACCACGGTCGCCCCGACCTGCCAAACCTCCGACCTCATTGGAATATGGTGAATCGCCGCCAACGTTGGCCCATCGTAACTCCAGCTCCCTACCCGGCGACTCCGTTTGCCCCAACCACGCACGGAGCCTTCTCTGGCGGTGGATATGGTTCTTCCTTCCAACCGATTCCGGGCGAGCAGTACTTTTATCCGGAGCCCAAAAACGTTTCCAACAGCGTGCACTACCACGACGGTTCGACGATGTCGGCAGACGCGCTGCCAATGAGTCACGGATCGGTGGCTCCGGACAATCAGCAGGGTTCGGTGACTCGCGAGTTACCTAAGCAACAAAGCAAAGCATGTCCGGACGCTCCTGCGGTAGAGATCGATGAAGATGATCAGCCGGCCGAAGAGATGCCGGATGGTGAAAGTGTATGGCAGACACCAATGGATAAAGCTCCGCAAGCGTCACAGACGGAACGGAGCGACGAGTTTATTCCGTTGGAAACGGAACCCGGTGAAGACATTCTTAACCAGCTTGAGGGATTCTTCGGCGACAAAGAGCGGGGCAATCAGCTATCCCCCCCAGCGACGACTACGAAGCAACCCGTGGCTCCCGCCGACACGGATGTGAGTCAAGCGGACGACGATTTTCACTTTGACGTGCTGAACCCGGAAGGCGACCTGGGCAACGATGATTTTTTGCCAATGCCTGAGACGTCGGAGCATCCGTCAACAGCGAGTCTCGCCGACGCCCCGCGGCCGACGACTCCTCGAGTCGCTTCGCTGCCCAAACCTGTGGTACGTCCGCAAGACGAACCCGTCCTGACGAGCGACAATATCCGCCCGAAAACTAAGGATCGCATCAATCCACTGCGACGTCTACCCGCACGTCGACCCTACGGAAATTCCAACGTCTGGTGGTAACTCATGGCTTTGGGCGTTGAGTCGCCGAGTTGGATTCCTTAGAATCCGGCGTTTTCACTGGTATGAAATCTCGCAGAGGAGATCGAAATGGAACGGACCCTGGTCCTGTTGAAGCCCGATTGTGTTCAGCGACGACTGATGGGTGCCATCATTAATCGTTTTGAGCAAAAGGCGTTGAACATTGTCGCGATGAAGATGCTGAAGGTCACACCGGAGTTGTCCAAGCAGCACTACGCGGAACACGTCGAAAAGCCGTTTTATCCTGGACTCGAAGAATTCATCACGGGTGCCCCTGTGCTGGCGTTGATCGTGCAGGGTATTGATGCGATTTCTGTCGTTCGTGGGATGTTGGGTGCAACAAGCGGTTTGAAAGCCGCTCCTGGAACGATTCGTGGCGATTACAGTGCAAGTCGACAGATGAATCTTGTTCACGCGTCAGATGGACCTGAAGCCTCTGCTCGCGAAATCGAATTGTACTTTAATGCTGATGAAATCTGCGATTATGAGCCAACGCTCATGAGCTGGTTCAAGGCTGGCGATGAATAAAGTGAGATCCAAAGACTACTGAGTTGTCGAGCCAACCGGAAACGGTTGGCTTTTTTTTATCGGAACGGATGGCAACATGGAACGGAGTTGAGGGCGGTTCAGAGCTTGCCCACATTGGTATTGGCTCTGAGTTGCTCAATCATATCTCGAGTGGCCGCTTCGACGGCTTGTTGCCACTTGGCGTCGCCATACTTCTCATATTCGGGACGAGAATGGGCGAAAATAATGCCGCGTGAGCTATTCACAATGGCTCCCAATCCGGAGTCGTCAAAGCCACCAGCCACATCTGCTGCGGTTCCACCCTGACTTCCAAACCCCGGGATGAGCAGGTAGGCGTTTGGCATGATGCCACGTAGTTCAGCCAGTTGATCGGGGTAAGTCGCGCCGACCACAGCCCCAATGGTGCCGTAACCCGATTGGCCCATGGTTTCAGCGTTCAATGATTGAACGTATTCGGCCACATGTTGATAGAGCGGACGACCATTTGCGACGAGGTCCTGTAACATTCCGCCACCAGGGTTTGATGTCTTCACAAGTACGAACAAACCGCAGACGCGTTCGTTGGCAACTTTGAAGAACGGTTCAAGGCTGTCAGCGCCAAGATACGGGCTGACCGTTAAGGCGTCCCCCTTCCAGGGACTCTCGGGACCAAGGTGAGCGTCGGCGTAAGCTTCGGCGGTTGAACCGATATCGTTACGTTTACCATCGATGATTACCAACAGTCCCTGTTCGCGAGCATGCTTGACGACTTGTCGCAAAACACGCATCCCGGCTGGCCCCAACTGTTCGAAGAACGCCACCTGAGGTTTTACAGCCGGAACCAAGGGAGCCACAACGTCGATCACACCATTGCAAAACGTCCGATAAGCTTGTGCAATCGCGTCAACTTCGTCCCCCCAAGATGTTGGCAACAAACCATCGGGTAAGGAAGCTTTGCGTGGGTCCAGTCCGACGACGACTGGGTTTCCACATCGGCGAATTGATTCGGTAAGTCGATCTGCAAAAGTACTCATGGTTTCCCTGTCGGACTACGTTGGGGGCGGCCCCGAATTTTCCAGAATCATGGCAACGGACATGGTGGTCCAAGCTCATTTTACCGAAACCCCAGGGGATCGGACACATGGCCAAAGCAGCCTTCGAGGCGGTGATTCACCTCGAATCGTGTTGACATATGTTTTCGTAAATTTGCCAGAGTTGGGGATCGTCGTCCTTCAGAGACTGGACGGCTTTTTTTCGTTGATAGTGTCTCCAGCGGTTGGTGGCAACTAACAGGACGGTTGCGATGGCGATGACGACGACTCTTTTCGTGCTGGGATTTCGTACTATTTGTACGATCGAAATGAACCAGAACCAGATGAGAATGGCTGTCAAGGTTCCCTCTTTGGGCAGCAAGGAGTTGACAGATCGTACGG
>CAYYHV010000485.1:0-5623 GCA_964471695.1 uncultured Pirellulaceae bacterium | reverse complement strand
CCCGAACCCGATTGGCATGGGCTCTCGGACCTGGAGGTGCGACGACTCAAAGCGGGCGCCGAACAGTTGATTCATTTGCAGACTCGGTCCAATCAACGACCGCTGAGAAACTATGCAATTCTCATGGTGATGCTCGATTCGGGACTCCGGGTTGAGATTGAACTGGCTGAGCTGCAGCTCGAACAGTTTCGACGGCGAGCCCTGCGCAGTATTCACCGGAAGGGAGATCTAATTACGGACAAGATTCCCCTCAGTACAGATACGTGTGATGCCTTGAGGGCGTACATTGACCGAGAAAGACCTGCAGGGCCTGGACCGCTGTTTCAAACAAAGAATGGAAATCGACTGGTGCAGCAGGACGTTGATTATGTCCTGGATTCGATCGCGGGTCAGGCAAACGCCAGGCTCGCTGAAAAAGACCACATTGAGTTGAGTCCACACGTGCTGCGGCATACGGCCTTACGCAAATGGACTGAGAAAAAGGGCGTACGGTTTGCTCAGAAGATCGCTGGGCATGCGTCAGAACGATATATTTGGAGATATGTCACACCCTCGGAAGACGAAGTTCAGGCTGCGGTCGATGAGCTTTGGGAGTTGTCCGAGGATCGAAAACCTTATGACAACACGATTCGAAGCGAAGTAAGCAGCTCAATCCAGTGCGCAACAGTTCGGGTTCGCTAACTCCTATTTTTCAGGTTCCGGTGTGCGAAACAATCACGATGTCGTCGGGGGCTGAAGTGTCGTGCCGGACAACATCGCGTACGCTTCCCAAATTATCTGTCAAAGCCCACAGCACATTTCCCGGTACGTTGTGGTCGGTTTCCTGTTCGTCGAACAACAGGATACGCCGCCTTTTTCTTATCTCATAGAACACAACTTTCGGTTATGTCTCCCTCAATCGCCCGGGCCTCCAATCTCTTCGTTTGGTGTACGCCAATAATATTCACCATCTCGATACACTACCTTCCCTTGGGTCCGAGTTCCATTTAATGGGACTAGTGTTTGTACGCGATATCTCGACTCTGCCCAAACTAATCGAAAAAAGACATATGAGCTTGGGGCCTTATTCAAAACTGAATACTTCGATTGCTGTTTGTGTATCTCGGCGCCAACGTTGGTCGCTACCGAGATTCCATCTAACGGTCGCTCAATCTGCTCGTGCCACGAAACCAACAACCCGCTTAGTTTGCCCGCTGATAAATGGAAATGTGTTGCCGGAATGTGGAAGCCCTCATGTCGTTTTGAAAGTCTCGTTGCTTGCAATGCCCCTTCTTTCTCGATCTTCTTAACTAGGTAGGCTAGTCGCCGTTTATCTACGGTCGATTGGTAGTAGGGTTCGCCAAATCCAGAATCACTTTGCGACCAGACAATGTCTCCGTTCTTCCAGATGGCGATACTCAGTGGATACTTTTCGTCGTCACCAACTTCATAAATTGACGCGAAATTATCGCTTCCAGTGAGCGGGCGATCGGCGCTCGCAGGCTGGTAGCTGAACGGATTTGCCAATAAAATTATTACAAATACAAGCCTAGTCATCCTAGTTCCTTTGCAAAGCCACGAATGTGGCATGAGCCAATAAATTTGTCGAAATGACTGTTACGGTAACGGTATCGAGATTCGCTGCGTGAATTGCCTCGACCAATGAGATCATCCCATCGTCCTCGAATCCATCCTCGATCGTGTCTACCACGAGAATGGCAAGAAGCCGACGGCACTCCAAACTTTCGAAGCGAAGGCGATTGGAATTCGTCAAGGAAAACTGCATCCTTTGTTACTCCACACGAGAGAACTTATAACGAATAAGATTCTCGTCGATTGTAACATGCTTGCGTCTCAAGGAAATCACTCCACACGATATCGCGGGTTCGCACATGACTTAGCATGGCCACCTCGACCGCGCCCACGTAGATGGCCGCGCCTTGTTCGCATGCTGCACTTTGACGACTTTCACTCAATCATGGCCCGATACTTGGAGGGCACAAGTTCCGATCTCGGCTGAACAAGCCAACCCACATCACGATCTCTCGCGAATTACTGAAAAGTTTGAAAGGCCCCATCCTTTGGTCTCGAAAATCAATTGATACGACGCGTCCGGTTCGCGGTTATTGCACGCGGATTCAACATCCGGCAGGAAGTGTTCTCCAAGAAGCACAAAGGAAGCTTTTCTTAAAGCAGCTCTCCGCATAAGCAGCCGACTATTGGCAGTCCTTTGTCGCCATGCCACAATTAGGAGACTGTTTCGCACCCTGGCTTTGGAGGCCTCACCAATGTTCCGCATGCTGGTCCAACTGATTCTATTGCTTGCGATTTCGGCAAGCGCCAACGCGTATGAGTGGACATCGAGAACTGGCGACTCGCTTGGCGAGGCAAACATTGTGGATGTCGGTGATGACTTCGTCATGTTGAAGATGGTGGCAAATCGCAAAACGGTCAAGATTTCGTTTTCCAAACTCAGTCTTGCAGACATCGAATATGCCAAACAGAAAAAGCAAGAACTCGAAGGTGGGCCGCCGGTGGATATTCAACCTGGCGCCAATGTTGGCGGATGGAATGTCAAATCCGACCCACCGGCATTCAAATGGAACAAACCACCTCGTCGAAATCTATCCATCCCAACAAATGGCACGGGCTTGATCGTGCCCAGTGTCCCCAGTCCTTTCATTGCCCTTAATTCGAAAACGAGAAACGCGGGCTGGGAAATCTTTGACTTGCGAACGGGACGCGCGACGGGCAAGTTTGGCGGTGGCCGCAGGTTTTTTGGGCGAGGAACGATCGCACTCAGCGCCGATGGCGAGTGGGCCGTTACAGCCGGCGAGCGGGGAAAATTAGACGTCTGGTCATGCAAGACAGGTAGCGTCAGTCACCAGATTGACCTTGCAGATTCGTCAGCGTCTCCACGATCGTTTGATTTCCTTGATGGGAAGCGACTTATTGTCCCCAAGACCAACGACAAGCTACTAGCAATCTACGACGCATCGAGTGGCAAGCTGCTCAGTCGCATCAAACTTGGAGAGGAAGCCGGATTCTCAATCAATTATTCGATTAGCGCCGGCGGAAGCTACGTTGCGATCACGGATAAAAACGTAGTTTCTTTCATCAACCTAAAAACGGGGCAAACGGACGGCGAGCTTCAAGTCGCCAACGAGAGCTACTCGCGCGCGGACGGACTAGGTTGGTCCGCTGATGGCTCCGAGTTTGGAGTGGTAGCGGGCAGCAGCAAAAAAACGTTGACTTGCTGGTCGTTGCGTAGCGGAAAGCAACTCGTCCAACACAAACTTTCTGACTCGACTCGATTGAGCTTCTCCGGGATCGGTAACGTGGTGCCCGCAATGCAGTGGTTGCCAGGGCAACGCGGCTGGCTGCTCATGGGGCAGCATTTTGTCGATGGCAAGGCAGGTGGTCCGGTATGGTCGTTGCCGAACAAGTCGGGGCTACGTCAGTCAGGAGCACGCGTCGTAGGGGGAGAAAGCCTGCTTGTTTTTGAAGGCAGTTCAGGTTCGGGAGCGTTGCGGATCACGCCCATTCCCTGGCAGAATATCGACCAAGGAAGCCAACTGGTGGAAAAAGGTGCACAGGCAAAGGATGTCGGGCTGCCCGAAGTCAAAGTCGCTGACTGGCGTGGAGTTACGGTCAGGATGGCTTCAAGCCGTCCAGCTGCGAAATATGAACCAGTGCTTCCAGGTGCCATCCCAGTCGTGAGGACGAAGAAGCTCCAATTTGATGCAGCTGATTTTCGACCGCAGTCCCTCTTCGTCACGCCCGAAGGTGGTGGTCGTGCCTACATATATTCAGAGCCTCGTAAACGTAACTCATCCGATTTTGCAAACCGATGGCTCGGATGGAACTGTGAACAATTTGAAGTCAAAACGGGAAAGCAACTAAGCAGCTTTACGGTTCCTATTTCCGCCAAATTTGTAGGAGCCACCATCAATGGTGACAACGGTCTCTTTATTGGTCCGGAAGAACAGCGGCTTGATCTTTATGATCTGACCAACAGTAAGCATATCGTAGGGTTTCGGCCCATCAAGGATGCCAAGTTTGGACGCATCAGGGAAGCATTCCAATTGGACGATGGAAAGCTCTTAACATTAACGTCAGACGGGAAACTTGTCGGCTGGGACCAAACCAAGTGCAAGGCTCAATACATGATGGAGATTCAGGCGTCGAAATGCGTGCTGAACCCTTCGCGAAGCCATGCAGCCGTCTTTGGGTCTGGTGGCGTCATCTATATTCTCGACACAAAGTCTGGAAAAGCCAACCGAAAGCTGCGAACCTCGGATGACATTGGTTTTATTTCTTCAGCCGCTTTTCGCGCAGACGGACGATTGTTCGCAGCGACGCGAATGGAGAATGAAAAAACTCATCTGATGGTATGGGACGTGAAAGGATCGAAACTCATATGTGATTTGTCGATCCCACAGACCGTTTCCGGCATGGATTGGTGCGGAAAGGCGCACGTTCTGCTTCGCACGCATTCGCCGTCCAGACAACCGGGAAAGGCTGTGGATGTCGTCGACGTAGCCAAGAAGAGGATAGTGTGGACCTATCGACTGCCTCCGAGTGGAATTTTTGCTAGTGGTATCGGCGATCGGTTGTGGGCATTAGTACCAACCAACAGACGCACGACTGGAATGTGGCAAATCGTCGCCGAAAAAGTCCCACACAAGTCAGCTGCTAGAACAATTGCGAAATCGAAACCACCGCGGCCATTGTTCGCAGCTGATCGCTCAATAAAACTTGAAGTCTTGACGGGGGCGCTACCCGACGAACTCCCAGAAAGACGCAAAAAAGAAGAAGCGTTTGAGAAGGAAGTCAGGTCGTACTTCGAAGGCGCACTTGAGCGTGCGGGACTGAAAGTCGTTGGAAGCGCACCGCTGACTTTCAACGTGTCGATTAGAAATTTGACACAGCAGGAGATTGTCCTGCTCAGCAAACGAAAGACAATCGACGGCATCCTCCTATCCCGCAAGTCGGTCTTTGCCAAACTGAGAATCAAGACGAAAAACGGAAAGCAGATTTGGAGC
Source organism: uncultured Pirellulaceae bacterium (assembly GCA_964471695.1). Taxonomy (GTDB): domain Bacteria; phylum Planctomycetota; class Planctomycetia; order Pirellulales; family Pirellulaceae; genus CAYYHV01. Next base: position 599 of record CAYYHV010000485.1, on the reverse strand, counting down.
GCTGACCGAATTGTCGGTGCCAATGATGTCAAAGCAATCCGCAAACGGGATTTACCATTGAGTGCTGCAATATTGCTAGAACAATGGAAGGTCGCGCGAGATTGGTGCAAACAAGTAAAACTGCCCAAAGAAGTATTCGACCCAGCCGATCTTCGCGGACTCGGTGAAAGCCCAATCACAGCAGACGGAATCGGTCAGGACGACTCACTACGTTAGCGTGCTAAACGAAACAAGACACCCCTACATTTCACCCTTCGGGGCTGGTGGGTTTTTTTTGTGTGCGGACCTTGGGCTTGCGCCCAAGGCTAGGTGCTGCCGCCACTCCGTGGCTGTGGAACGGGCGGTCGAGTTGAGTCCCTTCGGGGCTCGGGACGGACTGATGGTGGGTGTTTTTTGCGTGGCGGACCAAGGGCTTGCGCCCAAGGCTAGGTGCTGCCGCCACTCCGTGGCTATTGGGCTGCCGCCCATTCGTGAAGACTCTGCAAGATTCCGCAGGAATCAGCTCCGAAGGAGCGGCAGCACTTAGCCATGGACGTCAGTCCATGGGCTCGGCCCACCTAAGGCCAAAGCCCCGAAGGGGCGACAGCATGTCTTTCATT
>CAYYHV010000484.1:0-5639 GCA_964471695.1 uncultured Pirellulaceae bacterium | reverse complement strand
ATGCGCTCAGCAAGCTGACTTCGATCAATCGAGCTATCCAGGCCGTCCGTATTAACGGTCACGATCTGGATACCCGCCGCGTCAAATTCCGATGACTTTGCCTTGAGTTCATTCAGTTCGTCCAGACACGGTCGACACGTGATTGACCAAAGGACCAGAACCATCTTGCGGCTGGCGGTGAGTTTCATCGACTGGCCATCCAGCGACTCAACGGCCAGTTCAGGCGTCGGGAGTTGCCGCACGAACGGTATGGTTGCGGTGTTGCTGGTCGTTTGGCGGGGGACTTTCCCGGTTGTGGCAACCAATTGAGCGAAAGGTAAGCTTACCGATTGTGGCGTTTGTTCCTGTACGATTTGATAGTGCCGATTGGAAACCACTTCCATCAGCGATTGTTTCGACCCACCTGGCCATTCCACGGTGACCGATTCGATCATGGAGGCGTTGCCCAAACCGAAATGAACTCGATCGCTGGACTGAGTCAAAAACCCTTCACCCGCTCGAAGGGTGCGAATGAGTGTTTGCGAGTCTTCACCTTGAGAGATTTTGACGCTTACTCTCGCTCCAATGGCATCGGCATTGCTTGTCGTACCATTCCCCTTGAGGTCGAATGATAGCCAGTTGCCATCGTTGTGATTGTTTTGGAGATAGCGGATACGGGGTGCATTTCGGTTGGTCGTCCACACATCGAGATCGCCGTCGCCATCCCAATCGATGGTAGCGAGGGCGCGCCCGTCGTCGGGGTAATCGAAGCCGGTCAAAGCGGAAGCCGTTGCGAACTGATTTTCGCCGGTGTTCAGGAAGCAGCAATTTCGCTCGCGACCACTGAAAGAACGGCCTTGTCGCATCATCTGGGAAAGTTGCTCGTGAGCCCGTTGGGCTTCGTCAGAACTCTTCTCACCGCTGGCAGTTTTGGAACGCGACACGACCTGTCGCCAAAAGAATGATCACAAGTCGCCGGTATCGGGAGTCGTCATGTAACCGTTGGCCACCAATAGATCTTCCCACCCATCGTTGTTGATGTCCGCAAACAGCGAGCCCCAAGCCCAGCGACCAACGGTGATACCAGCCGCTTGGCTGACGTCGACGAATCGCTCGCCGTTGTTTTGCAGCAGCGTATTGCCACGGGCAAATCGCCGAAGTCGCTTCTTCAGTGTTTCGTTGGCATCCGGTTTGAACTTGCTGGTCCCCGTGATTCGATTCCCCGCGGAAGAAAACATATTGCTAACGTGGACGTCCATGCGCCCGTCGCGATTGGGGTCGCCCCAAGTTACTGACATCCCGCTAGCTCGATCCTGAGCATTGGCGGTTTTGGCGATATCGACAAAAGTCACTCGGCCATCCTGGAGATCGTTGCGGTACAGGTTGTTGGGGCCATAGTCATTGGCGACGTACAGGTCTTGATCGCCATCGTTGTCAAAGTCTTCAAACGAAGCAGCGAAGCTATAACGCGAATTGTTCTCGTCCATTCCTGCCGCGGCCGTGGATTCCGAAAACTCGATTTTGCCTCCCGACGACTCGTTGAGGAAAAGCGAGTTTGGCGCTCCAGTCGCGGCGTCGTGATATACAAATTCAGCTCCGGGAATCGCAATGCTGCTGCTTCGCTTTGTGCCCAAAACATCATTGGGCTGATAACAACAAACGTAGATGTCCAGATCCGCATCGTTATCCACGTCGGCGGCGGCGAGGGACATGGTATCTTCCGAAGTCGCCAATACCTGCGAGATTGCGAACGTTCCCATGCCATCGTTGGCCGCGATAACGACATGCCCGATGATGGCCACGGCCAAATCGCGATCCCCATCGTTGTCCAGATCGACCAGCAAACAACCTCGCGAGCTCTCCAGCCAGTCTACGCCAGCCTCAGCCGAATGGTCGACGAGCGTCCCGTCGGGTTTGCGAAGATAGAGCTTGTTTGGCAATCCAAATTCCTGACAAAGGTAAACGTCGGGCAACGAGTCGCCGTTGACATCGGCGATCGCCAGTCCCGGAGTCCCAAGCAGTGCCTCACTTCGCGTGTCCTGGGATTGCCCCAGCCAGTGATGCAGACCAACTTGAATCTGCAAGCCATAGGAATCCGTCGCTCCGAGCACTTCGGATGTTCGGTCTTCAAATTGGGGACTCGCGTTTTGGGTCGTCGACTGTTCCAGCTTCCGTAATCGTATTTCGCTCAATCGCAAGTCGTCGATGCCGCTGCCACGTTTCCATTTGGTGACGATCTTGCCGTGTGATTCAAAGCGGGTACTCTCATTGGCGCCGAAGAATGTCGTGAAAAAATCGACTTCCGCTTCATTCTTCATGGTCCGCACGCCAACAGGCTTCACGGCCCAACGTGACTGCTTGAGATTGGGAAACGAAGATTGGAATTGGCTGCGCAATTGGGTTGTGAGTCCCGGGCCGGTTTGATCCAGAAACTGTGGTTCGTCTGGCGCGGTAAACTCTGCGACTTGTAGTCTTTCCGAGTCGACGAGCAACTGTCGCGTTGCATCATCCGCGGTAGGGAGCAACGCTGTGGAGCGAAACGAGGTGGCAAGGCTTAAGGTACTCGTTGAAGCCGGTTCTCCAGTCGTGAGGGAATTCAGGAATTCCGTGAGTCGATTCTGGGCTGCCTTCTGAAGAGCCTCGGTATCCCAGCCGTCTTTGCTCGGGTCGTCGATCTTCTGCCAAAGTTGCCTGGTGTCGCGGAGCGTCACCGACGTATCAACCATTTCGTTCAGCGTCGCCGTTTCGGCGGGGCTAGAAACTTCGGATTGACCGTCTCCGACCGCATTGAACCACATAGCGGCAACACAGACGATTGCCAGAACGCCGATTGCCGCAACGATACTGGAAATTCGAGTGTTGGTTTCTGACGGGTTGTCGTGCGTTGAATCTTGCGAGGGCGACGGCGTCTTGTTCGCTGTCGATTGCCCAGCAGGATTCGACTTTGCGGATGACTTTTTCGTTTTTCGTTTCTTCTTGGCCATGAATGATCTAAGACTCGTCGGCGAATCGGGAAGGGACTCCACGATAAGCCATCATCCGCGGGAAACCAAGCTACTTCGCGACACGGATACAGCGGATTGCCTTCGGTGAGGCAACGATCAGGTGCGTACCAGCCCGGGTGCGATACGACGCGATTCCGGTAATTGGCTCTCCCATGGCAAATTCATCGCTGAATTGACCGTCTGCTGAAACGATATGCAGCGTACCGTCGCTGCCTGCAAACAGCCAATGGAGTGGATCGGCTGAGCCCGATAGTGAGATCGAAGTCGCATAGGCAACCTGCGTTTTGAACAGAGGAGCGGGCAGTCGATAATTCCATTGCTCTTCGAGTTTGCCGTCCAAACCAATCGCCATCAACTCGCCATTGGGAAGGTGGTTAAAGCCGCAGAATACACTTTGAGGATCTTGCGGGTTGCTGGAAACCAATCCGTGAATCGCCCTCGATTCAATTCTGACTTCTTGCTGTGAGATTCCATTCGCATTGATCGGGTGAATCGAACCACCCTGCCCTGCCGTCATGACGAACGCCGTCCCCGTGATATCGACAGAGCTGGTCATGGCGATGGCGGGGTCAAACGGCTGGTTCGTCCACGTCATTTCTCCCTGTTTGCCGCCAGCCGTTTCGACGCGATGCACGTGTCCTTTGCCGGCGAAAGCCACGTAGAGTTCGGGGGTTTGGTCCTGGTCAATGTCCGCCAGATGCGCAGACTGGATTCGGTTCGAGTCACCGTTGGGCGGATACCGAAACAGCGGTTGCCAGTCGCTATCCCAAACGGTGACTTGTTCGCCAAGATTCGACCAACCGGCATATGTCCGCTTACCGGCTTGGTGGAAGGCCGTGAATTGTTGCGTATCGCTTTGTTGCGTCAGCCGCTTGGTGATTTTTCCGGTGGTGTCCAGTTGGACAATATTGCCGCTGTCGACAACATAAATGCTGATCGCATCATTGGGTTCAACCAGCGCCAGAATGTTTCCCGGTTGTTCTAGTTCAGTCGACTCCCATACCTTTGTGAGCTTCAACGTTTTGGGGGGAGTCGTTTTCTTGATGGCCACGCTTGGTAGCGCATCATCAGTTTCTGGCGCTGCGGCTCCGGCCATAGCTAGCGCTTGACTGTACGCAGTTCGTTTCTGGTCGACAAAATCGAGATAGCCTTGGGCAAGCGGCTCTTGTTCTACCAGCTTTTGCAGCACAACCGGTAATTGTTGGTCGAGCTGAGGATCAACGCCCTGCTCTACCATTTGTACGATCCCTTTCGAGTCGGTGGCGACCAGGCTGGGCGTGCTCTCAATCTGGAAAACGTCGCGTCCATGTGCTTGGATGTCTCGCACCACGGGAAACGGGATATTCCAGGCTTCCACCAGTTGGCGAATCTGCGCGTTCGATACCGCTGTTGTCGATTCAGCAAAAACGCCGATAAACTCGACGGGCGAGTCGCTGGTTTGATTCTGGTAGACGACTCGCAGCGCATCCATTGCGGCTCGACTGCTGGGACTGCGATCAAACCAACAAAGTAAGCCGACTTTACCATCAAAGTCGAGAGTTTGGGCATTCCCGTCGGGACGCTGGAAGTCCATTTGGGCGATGGGCTGATTCAAAATCGCGGGCGGATCGTCCATCGGCGGCAACACGAAGTTGCGCACAATCTGTTTGCCTTTCGGGGCTGCCATCGAAAACAGTTGCGCATCAAGTGGCTGATTCACAGATACCTGCTGGTAGTCTGCGATGAGGGTTCCATCAACCGCCGAGGCTCCCAAGGGAAACTCAATCCGTCGAAGCAACTTCGAGTCGGAATCAATCCAGAAGACAAACGAACCTTCATCGCCCATGAGCTGGACTCGTTTGCATAGGATGTTGTCCAACCTCATATCTTCCAGCCGCACAGTTTGTTTGGCACCGTCGATCAGCGGCTTGAGCGGATTCTCGTCCAGTAACATGGCCAGTTGGCTGACGTGCAATTGGGCGGGCAGCGAAGTCAGCAGACTGAATAGTTCGTTGGGGCGTGAGACGTCCGTGTACTCCGTCCCAGCATAAATGTTGGGGACGGTCAGTTGGGGTGGAGCCGATCGCTTGACGAACTGTCCATCAAAATCATTGGTTGTCGGATCGACGATGGATACGGACAGTTGTTGTGCGTTGGCGGCAAGGTCGATCGCGAGGCGGCTGTCAGGTCGAGTCACATGCATTCGCAAGCCACTGGGGCGTTGAAACGCTACCTTGATGTTGGCCGACTCGCGCGCGATACCCGTCGGCGTGGGTGCTTCCAATCGTATCTGCGTCTGATCGGAATACGAATTGACGTTGCGATAAGCCGCTAACATCTCGCGCAGGAGCAGTTTCGTGTTGCCACTGCCGGTTGCAGCCGATTCCTCGAAAAGCGGGGCTCGATCATCGGGAGTCGTCGCTAGCCAAAAACCAGCCATCAGCAGCATGCCGGAGAATACTGCGATCCAGAACCACGTATTCGGCCCGACAGGTTGGTAGTTGCGAATTGCCTCCCGAGAATTTTCGCGAGGATTGCGGCCGTGGGAACTCCGCTTGGCTTTGCGGCGTTGTTGACGTGTCGGATTCTTCGAAGGGTAATTCATCAGACGCCCAGGTGGTTGGCGAGTCGTGTGGCTTGTTGACCCGAATTGTAGACCACCGATATGATTCAGAG
>CAYYHV010000483.1:5332-5652 GCA_964471695.1 uncultured Pirellulaceae bacterium | reverse complement strand
GATAGTACAAGCATGGCAAATTCCCTCCTTGAAAACGTCTGGTTCCACCAATTGTTCGTAGTACCGCCTTCGGCGCCTTCAAGCGGAATCGACAGATGCCAACAATCCCGGCATTCCGGCTAAAACTGGTACTACAAATTCAAAACTCCTAATCTCCGACTCCGATATCTACATTCAACGCCTCGTAAACGAGGTCAACTTCTTTGGCTTGTTGGTGTTTCACAGCAGTCAACAACCACCCCAGCCGCTGCCGCAAGTCGGCGAAATTGGCGTGATTGGTGTTCTTGATCTTTGAAATCTCCTTTTGCAATGAAATCGAC
>CAYYHV010000483.1:0-5322 GCA_964471695.1 uncultured Pirellulaceae bacterium | reverse complement strand
GCCCATCAAATTCGTTTTTCAGCTCTTCAACCCGATGCAACAACTGCGGAAATCTCGTTTTGATGTCTTCAACAAGGCCGTGTTTGCTTGCAACACACTCCTGCGACTCGCGCATCGCCGTGATGAACAAATCGAAGGCCGAAAGCACCTCGTCGCACCACGCGTCCAACCTACCGGGTGCCGCGTGGCCGAGGCACGACTCCAATCGGTGCATCGCAAAAGAAAGCCGTACGTGCTGCGTCCGGCTGTCATCAACGGCGACATGACGCTCGTCCGTCGTCATGCCCAATCGCGATCCGTTTCGGTTTGCAATATTCATCGTGTGCCACCCTCTGGGTTTTTGTCTGCGGAGTCACAAAGCAACCAGCGCGCCAATTCGCAGAATTAGGTGCGGCTTCCATTTTCTGCGGCAAAAACGGATTCATGCACGGAGGACGTATTCGATCTTCGAGCGGACCGCGACAAATTGTCGTACCTGTCCATGTCGCACCACGACAGATTTGCGCGGTGTCGTCGCATCGTTCGTGAGCGACAGGGCGCTAGCCGTCGGTTTGTCGCAGCTGAGTACCGGCGGCTAGCGCCTTGCCGCTCACCGTCTTATGCGGACTCCGTCTAAAGCCGTTGCCACGAACTGAAGCCGATACGCTCGCCTCGATACTTTCACCGAAAAAGAATCCCGAACCGATTGGCACACTCGTTGCGTACTATCCTTCACCAGCAGCAAACGCTGCCAAAACGTCAGGCGGTTCGAGAAGAGGCGAACTACCAATCGGACCGAGGACAATCTTTTTCCTGTTGCACCAAATTAGGAGATGCAGAAATGCTAAGCACAAAGCGCTTCAGTCCGCTTGCAGTTCTTTCCGACATGCAACGCATGGGCGAAGAACTGGATCGAGCACTTCAACGGGCCAACGGCACACCGCGGACTTTTGCGGTGGGCTTTCCGCCAGTCAACATGTGGGAATCCGAATCGGCAATTCATGTCGAGATGGAACTTCCCGGTTTTCAACTGGACGACATCGACATCACCGTCGAGAACAACACGCTCAAGATTCAAGGTGAGCGGACGCTTCCCGATGTTGGTGACGGGCAATGGAGACGACGGGAACGCGGGTACGGCAAGTTCGCCCGCTCCCTGTCACTCCCGCAGATCGCCGACACCGAGCAGGTGAATGCGACATTTGCAGATGGCATTCTGCACCTGGAGATCGCCAAACGCGAAGAAGCCAAGCCGCGCCGGATTCAAGTCCAATCCAGATAAGTGGCTCATCCCAAGGCTGTGCAACGGCTCATAGCAGCCGTTGCGCAATTTGGGTGAGGGCATCGTCGAAAATCCGGCTTCGATGATCGAGTGTTCAAGCGATCATCGCAGCTCCACATTCGTCCAAACATCTTTCCCGAGGAGAGAAACGATATGAATACGCAACTTCTCAAACATGAACAGAACGGCCACGCGGCAACTCCGACAACTTTCACGCCACATGTTGATGTGATCGAGAACCAGGAGGCGATCGTCATTCACGCCAATTTGCCCGGCGTGACAGCCGACAATCTGGACATTCGCGTCCACGGTCAAGAACTCGCCGTGGCTGGCGTGGTGAAACCGCGTCACTCCGACGCGAAATGGCTGTTACGCGAGTACGAGGTTGGCAGCTTCTACCGTGTCTTCCAGATTTCGGACCAAGTCGATCAGTCAAAAATTTCAGCCGAGCTGAAAAACGGTGAACTGATACTGCGGTTACCGAAAGTGGAAGCGGCCAAGCCGCTAAAGATCAAAGTGAAATCGCAATAGCGTTCGCGCATTACCGCGTTCGCTTGAATTGCGACCATTTGTTTGTAGTACCGTCTTCAGGCGGAATCGGAAAATGACGAATCTCCAGCCGCTGGTAATCCGGTTCAAACCCCTATTCCGCCCGAAGACGGTACTACGAACGACACCCACCTGCCGCAACCTTGTGCGTCGGAAAGGACCGACGCCTCTTGCAGCCGTAGCGCAAGCTACGGCTGCTGGTTGCGGCGTTTTTTTTGTACACTAAAGCGACACAATGCTTTGACATGACGGCGACCAATGCCCCCCAGCCCCAATGGACATCCACGCTTTCGCATACTCCTGATCGAAGAAGATCGCGAGAGCCTGAGCGCGATGACCGAATGCCTGGAGAACCGCAGCTACGAAGTCATCCCAAAGGTGAATGCCGAAGACGCATTCGCGTCCATCAACGACGGCGTCGCCGTGATCGTCACCGACTTGCGCATGCCGAAAACCGATGGCCTGCAAGTCATCCGCCGCGCCCGCGAGCTGGCTCCACACGCAATCGTCATCGTCGTATCCAGTGATAACAGCATCGAAAAGGCGGTCGCCGCTATTCGCGAAGGCGCTTTTGACTACTTGACCAAGCCAATCCAACTGGAAGAGCTAGGGCATCGTATCGAGATGGCACTCCATGAACGAGCGCTCGCGGCCGAAATCGCCTCGCTGCAATTGCAGTTGAACGAAAAATACTCCGTCGAAAACATGGTCGGCACCAGCCCAGCCATGCGTGGGTTGTACGAAAAGATCAAACTTGTCGCCGACACTCGCAGCACAGTTCTCGTCACCGGCGAAAGCGGCACTGGTAAAGAGCTCGTCGCCCGCTCCATCCATTCACTCAGCAAGCGTCGCGATCAGGCGTTCATTCCCGTCAACTGCGCCGCAATTCCGGAATCCCTCGTTGAAAGTGAACTGTTCGGACACGAAAAGGGCGCATTCACCGGAGCCGTAGACCGAAAGACCGGGTTTTTCGAGGCGGCTCGCAACGGCACGTTATTCATTGACGAAATTGGCGAACTCGAACTTGGGCTGCAAGCCAAGTTTCTCCGCGCGATCGAAAGTCGTCGCATCCTCCGTGTTGGCAGTACGGCCGAAGAAGAAGTCGACGTTCGTCTGGTCGCCGCCACCAATCGCGATTTAGCGAAACGAGTCGAATCCGGCGACTTTCGCGAAGACCTCTTTTATCGCCTGAAGGTCGTCGAACTAAAAATCCCACCACTCCGCGAGCGACGCGAAGACATTCCGTTGCTCGTCCGACACTTCATCGACGAGATCACGAAAGACATCGAGCGTAGCGTAACCGACATTAGCAGCGAAGCGCTCGACATGCTCAAATTTTATTCTTGGCCGGGCAACGTCCGCGAGCTTCGCAACACCCTCGAAGGCGTGATCGTCCTGTCCTTAAAAGACAAACTCGACGTCATCGACTTTCCACCACACATTTCTGGCCACAATGAATCCCAAGCGATCATCAAGCCCGGCATGACCATGTCCGAGATCGAAAAAGAATCCATCCGCCGCACCCTCCAGCACACTGGCGGCAACCGCACCCGAGCCGCGGAAATCTTGGACATCAGCGTCCGCACCTTGCAGCGCAAATTAAACGATTTCGGGTTGGCAGATTGAACTCAGGCCGAGGCTCGCTGACCGATCCTTCGGCGGATCATTCACTTCGTGCCTCCAAGCGAGTCATTGTCCATTTCCATCTGGACTGGTGACTCCACGTAAGTTATCAGCCTATCGTCAAATGACCCAAGCCGAACAAATCTTCAATGATTCGATACACGTGAGTTTCCAGCGAAATCGGAATCTCGCCTGTCGCCGACGGATGCGATTCTGCCCGTCGCACATCGTTTTGACGAGAACCTGCAGCGGCGGAGCTTCGGGATCGGGGTTAGCGTGGACCTGTTCCGTTTCACATGATAACCACAGCGCCATTTGTGCGCGTTCTAACTCGGCCAGAGGTTCTGATGGTTGCGGGTTCACGCCGTCATTTCCGACTTGGCCTGATCCGTCCGAGTTAAGCAGAGAGCCAAACGAAATGTGCCGCCTTGCCAGACGACGCCTGATTGCACTGGTAAAGATAAAAAGTCGCTGACTACATTTTTCATGGCTCATTCCTTGATTCAAACGTATGACAGACGCGACACACAAAGGTCTGGATTGTGCAATCACAACCTTGACTTTCGCCGTTTGCTCCTCGGTCTAAGCGTCGGCAAAGTTCGGCAATACCAGCAAGGTCACAATCGCAAATTGCAATTCCATGGTTTTCGGTTTGCCGGTGACAAAAAGACTCGAATTCCCTTAGCATTTCTCGTGAGGGGCGAGCGGCTTGCAGTTTGTTTTCAGTAGCTTCGCCTAACGCTGGTATGTCGTCTACCCTGCGGAGCGGTTTCGCTAGGCATAGCTCGATTGATAATATCGCAACTCACCCAATCGCACAGAAAACCAAGTCTCAATGGTTCGCTCGAAAAAGAGAAAACGACGCTATCAAAAGGTTGCCCAGCCCGGCAGCCCACCGGGCTCGCTGCTTGTCGAAGGCAAGGCGGCGGCAGCCATGGAAATCTTGGCTTTTACGTCGGATCATGTTCATGCGATCTCACCGGCGGCTTTTTCTCAAATCGCGGACGTCGAAGAAAAGCACGGGGTCGTTTGGATCAACGTGGTGGGAACCAGCGATTCGGACTTACTGCTGCAACTCGCCGCCCGGTATGATCTGCACGCGTTGTCCCTCGAAGATGTCATGAACACGCACCAGCGTGCGAAGTTCGAGGCGTTTGAGCCATACAACTTTTGCGTTTTGAGAATGTTCGCGTCTCGTACGGAATCGGAACAACTTAGCATTTTTCACGCCGGAAAGACGATCATCACCATTCAGGAACGCAAAGGCGATTGCCTGGGGCCGCTACGACGGCGAATCGAAAACAAGGCTGGGCACGTGCGGACGCGAGGAAGCGACTATCTTTTGTACGCAATCATCGACTCAGTCCTCGATCACTATTTCCCGATCATGGAAGAGATCGACGGAGAGCTTGGCGAGCTGGACGATTCGATCGCCAACGGTACGGCGCTTTCCATGGATGCTGTTCACGGACTACGACGCGAATTGACGGACTTGCGCAAATGGCTGCGACCGCACCGTGAAATGGTCAGTCAGATGCAGCGAGGCGAAAGTGATATCCGCCCCGAGACTCAGGTATTTTTCAAAGACTGCCTCGATCACGTAACACAACTGTCAGAAGGAATCGACCACTGCTTGGAAAACTGCAACATTCTCCGCGACTATCACTTCAACCGCGTCAGCAGCAAGACCAACGAGGTGATGAAGACGCTGACAATCATCTCCACCATTTTCATTCCACTTAGTTTTCTCGCGGGCGTGTTCGGCATGAATTTTCAGCACATTCCCGGGCTGGACTGGAAGCACGGGTTTGTAATTCTCTCGCTAATCATGCTGGCGATCAGCGGTGGTATGCTGGCGATCAGCGGTGGTATGCTGGCGTGGTTTCATC
>CAYYHV010000482.1:0-5659 GCA_964471695.1 uncultured Pirellulaceae bacterium | reverse complement strand
CAGTAATATATTTTTGATTGGAAATTGCCACAAGATTGGCCGGTTAGTCCTATGACTCATTTAGCCGTAATTACCTCATTTATGTGATTTCGATCGCATTTGCCCTCTATTCGGCCGTTAAACGCTTATTTTTTGCTATCCGATTCAGCAAAATTTGCCGCCTCTTCGAACGCGACCTACGGTTGTGGAGCAACTTAGGCAATTTCTGCGTCAAATTCGGATGAAGCGAGAATGGCAATTCCCCCTGGCAACCCCGGCGTAGCTCCCCAGCAATCCTCGGCAGACGAATCCATTGATGGACTTCTGGACCGACTCAATCAGCTGACCGCTGAGGCTCCACTCAGCCGAAACCCGGCTCCACCGCCGCCACAGCAGCGTCCTGCACAACCGCCACAGCAGCCGCAATCACGCCCTGGACAGCCTCAACGGGCTCCCCAGCAGCGTCCCCCACAACCCGGGCCACCTCAAGCCATGAACCCAAATCCGCCAATCGCTGGCGAAAAAGCAAAGCCAGCGCTTCCCGATCCACCGCAGAAACGAGGCAAGACACGCCCCCAGCCGTCGATCGCCCCCGGTCAACACGAAGCCCCCACCGAGGAATTCTTTCCTACCGAGCCGAGTACCTGGGAAGAGGCTGAGACGAATCCGACGGAATGCGAAGAACTTATCATGCGATACCTGAACGTTCGTGGCGAAGCTACGGGCCAGATGATTGCTGATCAGATCAAGATGCCTTTTAAGCTCATCTCCGAGCTTTTGAATCGTATGAAGTTCGATCAACTCATCCACTACCGTGGCATGACGAAAATGAACGACTACAACATTTCCTTGACGGATACCGGACGCTCTCGAGCTCGCGTCTCGTCAGCGAAGTGTACCTACTACGGTGCCGCGCCAGTCACCCTTGAAGCCTACTACAGTGCCGTCACCGCCCAATCTCTCCAGCATCAAAACCCATGCCGTGAAGATTTGGAACGAGCCTTCTCCGACTTGTTAATTAACAAGACGATGTTCACAAAGCTCGGAGCCGCGATGAACTCCGGTAAAGGTATGTTCCTTTTCGGATTTCCCGGTAACGGTAAAACCAGTATTGCCGAGCGAGTCACTCGAGCCTTCGGCGAAACAATCTGGATTCCCCGTTCGATCGGCATCGACGGCGAGATCATTCGCGTCTTCGATCCCAGCCAACACGAAGAGGCTCCCGTCGAAAGCGATGGGGGGCTGCTTACGCTCAACAAAGCCGATCAACGCTGGGTACGCGTCAAACGCCCCACCATCATCGTTGGTGGTGAGTTGACGATGGATCACCTCGAACTGGGTATCAACCCAGCCACCGGTATCAATGAAGGTCCGGTCCAACTCAAGAGCAACTGTGGCACATTGGTCATTGATGACTTTGGCCGCCAACGCATGACCACTGACGAATTGCTCAATCGCTGGATTGTTCCATTGGAGAAGCGATACGACTTCTTGAATCTACCGAGTGGTAAGAAGGTTCAAGTCCCCTTCGATCAGTTGGTCGTCTTCTCCACGAACCTCGAGCCGAAGGATTTGGTCGATGACGCCTTCCTGAGACGTATCCCTTACAAAATCGAAGTCGAGGATCCGCCTGAATCGGACTATCGAGAACTCTTCGAGCTTATGGCGAGAATCATGAAGATTCCGTTCAACCAGGAAGCGTTGGATCACATGATCGAAAATCACTACAAGTCTGTGAATCGACCTTTCCGGATGTGCCAACCACGTGACTTGCTGCTTCAGATCAAGAACTATTGTCTGTATGAACGCAAACCGATCGAAATGACCATTGAGAATTTTGATTTTGCAGCTGCCAATTACTTCTCGGTAATGTAGCGCAGACCAATTCGCACTTGTCAATCATTCAAAGCATAAGAGCCCGCTGGTCTGAAAGGACCGGCGGGCTTTTTCGGTTTCGTAAGACGTCAAAAAACACTAAAAGCCGTTCTTAGCCTTATCAATTTCGATCGGCAAGATTAGCGAGGAACGCGAGGGTACGGACCATGAGCGTGCCCGCGGTTCGGGTAGTTTCCATAACCACCGTAGCCGTATCCGCCGTTACCATAGTGTTGAGGACCAAACCCAGCGTTGCGTTGATAGTGGCTGCGTCCGTATCGCTGGGAACCGACGGGCTGCCGAGTCGCAAAGGGAACGCCATAACCTGCTCCGCCCCCGTATGAGCCACTTCGAACAGAGCTACCGCCATAACAACTGCGATTAGAACTACTGTTGTAAAACAGATTCGATGTCGGGCGATACGCGCCGGAAACGACACCATAATTGCCTCGACCACCATAATAGCCTTGGGCTCCCGCGTCAGCAGCGAACAGCCCCCAACCCGAACACGCCGCCAAAACAGCCAAACCGTATACGCTTCGCCCCCGTACGTTCTTCATCGATAGCTCTCCATTGTGAGTTTCAGTCCGTTTCAAGCCGCCGTCTCTGCTCCAATCGACCAAACGCAAGCTGCGTGCCAGCTTCATTACGACTTGTCACGGCAGCCAAGAGCCACCAATTCTGAAACCGCGACATCACTATGACGACGGGCAGACTCAGATTGATACCGCCGCCACCTTCGATCGAAACGACTTTCGCCGGCCAAAAGCCTGTCATCGAAATCGCCACGCGCTGCGCAACGGAACGGATTAAACCAGATAGCTAACGTGCGAGGATCGACTGCCGCAGCTTCAAGTACAAACCGTCAAGAACTAACAGGAAACTCTGCAGCACAAAATAGATCGCAAAGTAAACGGCAAGACGCGGATCAAGCCCGTTGAGTCCAGCCACAATTACGGCTGCAACGGTGCAGAGAACGAAAATTCGTCCCAACGCAAACTGAGGTCGATAGCCGCGGCTTCGATCAACCTTCTCTTTCGCCCACCCAAGCCATAGCTTTGTTCGCCCGGCCACAAAAAGTGTGCAGACATGGCCAAGCACAACCGCCATCATCAACGGAACATAGAAAATGGGTGGATAGAAATGCAGCATGTCGAGATAGTCCAAGTCCACAGGAAGGTACCATGGCAATATCCCCAGACATCCAGCTAGACATCCGCCGCCTGCTATCTGATTGCGTGCCGACAGCGAAAAATTTAACAGATAGTTGAGCGGTGGTACGAAGATCGTCACGGCAGCCGCGATCAGAATCCCCCAGAAAACGACCAGCACACCCAGTGCCATACTCAGGACGACCCCCGAAACCCAATCACTAAGCAATACACTGCCAGGATCTCTCCATTGTGTGATAGACAGGCGATACAGAGTGAAAATCTGAGGATAGAGGAAGAAAGCCCACATGATTCCGGGTGTCGCCGCACCACAAGTATCCGCCGAATTCTCGAGCGTCGAATCGTACCAGTCTAAGCGTGCCAGTCGCACGGGCGACTTTTCGATAACGTTATCCTCAACGGTGATTTGTCGTATTCCCACGATGTTCGTACGCACCTAACCACCGGGCGTTGATGTAACGTCTCCGCCGACAAATGGCTTGACGGGGATTGCGATCTCCCTCTCAGACTTCGAATTGAAACCGAGCTTGTGGATCTTCTTCCACGGCATCGGGGTTTAGTTCGCGATACATCAAGCTGGGTTGAATATCTTGATTGTGCTGGTATTTGTCGCTTTGGTACTCTCGGATATTGCCTTCTACCGTGTGGTACATGATTTGGCAAATCGGAATTCCGGGGTAGATGCGAACCGGCTGGACGGCGAAGAATTCCAGCGTCCAGTATCCGCAAAAACCGACATCACCAAATCCTGTCGTGGCATCAATGAACAATCCTAACCTTGCGATCGACGATCGTCCTTGAATCATCGGAACATGATTGAACGTTTCCGTACGTTCTGCAGTCCTCGCCAGATACAACTGCGAAGGATTTAAAACCAACCCGTCATCCGGAATGCGAATACGCCGGGTGCGATTTGATTTACGCATGTCCAACACGACTTCTTCATACGTGAGCAACTCATTGTGTAGCGTGAGATCGTACCCGTTTGGATTAAGTCGATCTGGATCGTAGGGATCGATCTTTATGTCCTGTCCAATCTTCCGTGCAATTTCATCGCCTGTGAGAATCATGATTTGGCCACCAACGTTTGATTTGTCAAATTGCAGAAATGAAAACGAACGAACACTAAGTCGAAGTTGACGCTACGCCGACACGAGGGCAGTACGACTCGAACGAACAACCATCGCATTGTGGTTTGCGAGCCTTACAAACGGCTCGCCCATGATGAATGACGCGATGCGAGTACATCACCCATTCTTTCTTGGGCAATTTGCCCATCAAGTCCTTTTCGACTTTGACCGGATCCTTCTCTTCGGTCAGCCCTAATCGGCGACTGATGCGTCCAACGTGGGTATCCACTACGACCCCACTGGCGATTCCAAAGGCAGTCCCCAACACCACGTTGGCAGTTTTACGACCAACCCCGGCTAATTTGACAAGGTCATCCAACTGTTGCGGAACCTCCCCATCGTGAAGCGCTACGAGGTCTTGCGAACATGCCTTGATATTCTTTGCCTTGTTACGAAAAAAGCCGGTGCTCTGCACCAGCTTTTCAAGCGAACGAATGGGCGCCTTGGCGATATCGTTCGCGGCAGGATACCGTTTGAACAATTCGGCCGTCACGATGTTGACGCGTTCGTCAGTACATTGAGCCGACAGAATGGTCGCAATCAATAATTGAAAAGGGGAATCGTGATTCAAGGCACATTCTGCGTCGCCGTAGTCTTTGCGCAGTTGCCTTACTACTTTGGAAGCGAAACGCTTTTCAGTTGTCGTAGCCGTCATGGCACCACCGCGAGTGTGCGCAAGTGCACCGCTCACTGATTTCACTTGAAAGCCTTAGGGCCGCAGCCCTTCGAGAAAGATACCCACCACTGGAGCATTGTGGGGACACATGCACTTTTGCGTCAAGGGTTTGGGGACAATTACCGGATCTCCGGATCTTGACTGGAAATGGGTGGCTTACTACAGTCCATTGGTTGGCTGGCGAACGAATTGACTTGTGGACGCTTTGACCTCACGAACGCTCGTAGAGTAGCTTGCCTCAACCCAGACTCCTCAAACTCACGATCGGTTCTCTTTCTGAGGCTAGTAAATGACGGAAACCGACTACCACCCGCTCTATCTCAAGGGTATTGAGTTTTTCAATGAGTGTGAGTTCTTCGAGGCTCATGACGAATGGGAGGAACTTTGGACGGAGTATCAGGGCCCGTCAAGAGAGTTCTACCAGGGACTGATTCAGGCCGCGGTTTGCCTTCATCACTTCGGAAACGGAAATATTCGTGGAGCGAAGAAGCTTTATTTCGGCTGTCGCAAATACCTCGAGAAATATTTACCGCACCATATGGGGCTGGATTTACAGGGATTTTTGGATCAGCTCGAAAAGTGTTGTGCGGAAATACTCGCCAGCGAGGAGCAGTTCCCTAAGATTGACATAGTACCGGACCTGATCCCTGAGATACATCTTGCTTCAGCAGACTGACGGACCGGATCACAACTAACGCATCAAGACTCACCTAAGCTGGGAATTCATGTCGGTTCAGCCACCCCAGTTTTCAGAAGATGCATTCGGCGGAACGACTCGTCTTTTCCCATTGCCGGGATTGGTCATGTTCCCCCATGTAGTCCAGGCG
>CAYYHV010000481.1:0-5661 GCA_964471695.1 uncultured Pirellulaceae bacterium | reverse complement strand
TAACGCTATCGGCAATGGGGCGTCTTTGTTCACGGCCACACAGATCGTCGGCGAACTGTTCCAGCGAGTCGAAAAAGGGGAGCAGGCACCTCAACGGCGTCAACGTCTCCAGATCATGGCTACGTCAATCGCTCCGACGACGAGCCAGCCCCCTTTTTCGCCTCGCTGGAACCGTTCGCCGCCGATCTGTGTGGCCGTGAACAAAGCCGCCCCATTGCCGATAGCGTTAATCTGGGCACGCTCTAACAAGTCGCGTTGTCCAATTCTTGTCATTTGGGAGAACAGGCGATAAACTAGGCTCCGGCCACGGCAACCGGTTTGGCTCACTCGCCACTTTCATAATGCACTGTCCAACTGCAACATCCTAGAGGCTCAAGATGCACGCTCGCTTTTCGATGATGCTGATCGTTGCGACTTTTTCACTCGGCAGCCTCGTCTTCGGCCAAACTGGCGACTTCAATGGGGACGGGCAATACGACTGCCAGGATATCGATGCATTGAGTTTTGCCGTGGCCGATGGGCTGCATCCGCCACAGTTCGATTTGACGGGGGATGGCCAAGTCTTACGATCCGATATCACGGCGTGGCTGACCGAAGCAGGGAACATCAACGTAGGGGCTCCCTACTTGATGGGCGATACCGATTTGTCTGGCGGAGTCGACGCCAGCGATTTTGGGGGAGCATGGGATGCCAATCGATTTACAAGTGGCAATGGTTGGTGCCACGCAGACATGAACGCCGACCAAATCGTCGACGTATCGGACGCCCTCATCATTCTCGCAAACATCTTTCAGGATTCAGGCACGGTACCCGGAGTCGGTGTAGGCACTGAGATTGTTCAATCCAACGAAGGACGTTTTGTTTACGATCCCAATACGGGCTCGATGTATACGAATTTCCAATCACCGATGGCGGGTTTCGTGATTCCCGGACCGGCTGCGGACGAGGTCTTCTACGAAGGCTTAGAACAAGTCGTCACTGGTGCAATATGGCTTAGTGTACACTTCGCGGGCGATCAGCAATTCTTTGGAGTCCTCGCCGGTGGATTCGGGATGAATGGCGCCCACCTGGTCGCAACGTACCCTCAAGGTTTAACCGCCAACGACTTTGGCATCGCTGAATACGGCGCATCGCGACTGGACAATGATCTTGCAGGCGTACTGGGCAATGAAGTCGAAGTACGAACCGTCCTGCCGGGCGACGCCAACCTCGATGGCTATGTTGATGTATTGGATTTCAACTTGTGGAACCAAAACAAGTTCACCAATTTTGCTGCCTGGGTAACTGGGGATTTCAATGGGTAGGTATTTGTGGAGGTGGGGGAGTTTAACTTTTGCAACGCAAACAAATTCACGGCCGCACAGATTACTTCTAATTCGCCGCTAACCGTTCCGGAACCATCTGGACTGTGGATGCTTATCGCCACGATTCCCTTACTCGCGGGACTTCGCAGATTCGGTGGTGTAATAAAAGGGGAGCAGGCACCTCGTCGGCGTTAGCGTCTGCTGATCATGGCAACGTCAATCGCGCCGACGACGAGCGAGTCCCCTTTTTCGACTCGTTAAGAGGATGAGGCGTCGGGATGCGTTCGATTGCCTGTTGAACTTCGGGGCGCGTTTGGCTTGCGTTGCCGCGTTGCAGATACGGTACTTTCGTGCGGAAATAGCTGCTTGGCGGCGATCAGCTGCGAACGCTTAAAGCGACCCAATCGAGCCAGTCGCTTCCAGCTCATTTCGTTTGTGACATGCCACATCGCGGCTTGTGCGGTTGCCTGATCAATAGCGCCGCTGGCTTGCTGGGCCAAGATCACCGGAATTTGAGGATTGGTGTTCGCCACGATGATCGGGACAAGAACAAACGAATGAGAGGGATTGGGAGTCGGATCGCCGTATTCCATACAGACACTGGGCAAACGAAGCGTTGTGGTGCTGTGAGGTTTAATCGGGACTCGACCGTCCGGCAGAAATGGTTGTCGGCTGAGCGTGCTGGAGAGTTGCTTTCGTACGGTCTTGGCAGCAGTAGTCGCCGACGATGTAGGAGCCGCAACTGGTTGTTTGGGCTGCTTGAATTGCTTGGCGCTGTCGTAAGCATCGAACTCAAACGACCGGACAACATCGTTGGGCGCTCTTAGCGCGTGCTTATTAAAGCGAAACGGGAATTGCCCATTGCCTTGGAAACCTTGCCCGCCGGGATTCTGGGCAGGATTGCGGGGCCCCGCAAGTGGGCCGCCGCCTGGCGTTCCAATGCCGAGATTCTGGGGACTGCCCGCTCCAAAATTCAAACCCGGTTGCTGCTGCTGAGCCAGTACAGGTACGGCAGCGATCGAATCGGGTAACTCGATGGCTAGCGGGGCACTGGTTTGATTCTTGAGCTTCACGATCACCAGCTTTTCCGATTGCGGGACGGCTTTGACGACGATGGCCGACGAATCAATGGCTTCAAACAGTCCCAGACTGGCGACCTTTTGTTGCGGGTACTTTCGCCCCTGTGCCATAACCGAAGTTGCAAGCAGAATGATCAGCGCAGCGGTGACTGTAGATGTACGAGTTCGCATGGTTTGCCCCCTTGAAAGCGAGATTTCTTTGTTCCGTTCTCAAGGTAAGTTGCCGCCAGCCAATTGTGCAAACTTTGGCGAAAACCGGCTAGTTGAACAATGCAATGCCGCCAGCAGTCAGCTCTAACTCGATGCTGTCACCATAGGAAAGACCCGAAATCCAAGGAGCCAACACCTCCAGAACCGAGTCTTTTTGAAAGTGTTCCGCTTTGGTCTGGGGCGATGGCATATAGATCATGCCATTCTGCTTGGTTTCGCCCAAAACCACATGGCATGGGAAGAAATAGAAATCCTCAGGCGGATGATGCTCAGTCCATTCCACTTCATCCAATCGAACCGGTACCTCGGTGAGTTGGAAGCGAGCCGGTGAGATATCCACGTTAATCGTACCCGCGAAAAAGTCGTCGACGTCCAAACCCAACGACTTGAAGATCGGCAGCTGCAGCCCTAGGGTACCGATTGGATAGCGCAAGTCGCCGCCTTGGCCCGAGGCGACTTGGTGTCCGCAAATCACTGTGCCTTGGATTCTCATCTTCATCGTTTTACCGGCGTGTGCAACTTGGGCAGACCATCCGGTAGCCAGCCAACCCGCCGCCGGTCCGGCGTTTCATCTGCAGTACGTCGCCGCAACGCGGACAGAAATCGGGTTCGTCCGAGGATTCCCCCCGTTCTTCACCCGATTGGCACTTCATGCAAAGTTTCGTGTCTGGAAAAACCTCCAGGCGCTCAGGTGGTATTTTGGCTGAGCAACGTTCACATTTCTTGGGGTCGCCCCACGCATCATCATCAAAGGGATCGTTGTCGGAGATCGAGACTCCGTGCGAATCACATTTGGGGCAGGGCAGTCGATCAGCGGCTTGCGCGATCAGTTCGCGAATCAATTCTTCGTCGGGTTCCACGTTGCGGCGTAACATCTGTACGCTGCGCAGTTTGCGGAGCAGATTGTCGACGTCACAGTACTCGACTCGATCGCAACTGCTACATTGCAGGTACAAACTGATTTTGGGAAGGGCCATCGAATCCGTGCTCGCAAAAATAGTCTAGAAGAGTGATTGCTCTAACAGGTTCATCATCTCGGACATCGCGGCAACATCATTTTGCCGCCCATCGGCTGCAAAGACGTTCACGAGGTTATGCAGCATGCGGGCAATCCACTGCTGATGCGTCGCAACGCGAAGATGTTCATCAGCGGCCATAACGGGACGACCAATGGCCATCGAAATTCGGCCAAACGCATCTTCCGGTGTGAGCAATTGCCCGTCGAAGAACGGGTCTACGTACATCGGTGCATCGCCCGCGGTGACCTGAGCCAGAAAGTGCCCGGGGGCATTGATTCCGTCGGCTTTCAATCCCAGCTCCCTCGCTACGTAAACGTAGACCAGCGTTAACGAGATCGGAATCCCCAACCCGGTTTCGATCACGCTTGGAATGTAACTATTGGACGCAATGTAATAGTCATCAACGTTGCCTTGAAGTTCCAGCTTCTCGAATAGCTCGTCATGAAGGTGGGCCACCATGGCTCGTGGCGAAGGGTTGCGAACGGCGGATTTGATGCGATCGACGATCCGTACGACTTGATGCTCGGCTTCCTCCACGTCAACATCGCCAAGTTCATGCATGGAGATGGCAATCGCGGTTCGCAACAGACCACGATTCGTCGCCAACTTCGGAAGTTCGGCTGCGAAGGCGTTGAAGGCAGCCAGTCGGCAATTCGTAGGTTTCGGACGATTCATGTGAGAATGGGCAGTAAATTTCGATCGGCGCCAAATCGCCGCTTGGTAGGCGAGGACTTCATCATATGGCAAACGGCCGGGTTCCGCCTAAAATGCCGATATGGATGATACAGTTACTTACGTTTGCGATAGTTGCGGAGAGGAAATCACTATCCCCGTCGACCCAGCCCACGGGGATCGGCAACAGTTCGTCGAGGATTGTCCGGTATGCTGTTGCCCTATGGTTATTCGAGTCGAGTTTGATTCGGATGGGAATGCGTGGGGACAGGCGACAAGGGAGTATTAAAGCGGATAGCGATCGTTATCATGAATTCCGCTGCCGTCGATGCCTCTCGGAGCAGCGACTATCTCGGTTCGTCTTCGATTCGATTTGCGGATTCAATAGTCTTTTCGGTGCTCTGCGAATCGACCACCTGGCAAGTCTCCGTCAATTTGATTTTGACTTCATCCAGATCATCGTACCATTCCTCTTCGGTTGTATCGGGTGGACACATCTGTTGGAATTCCGTGATCAGTAGAATCAACCGTAGCAGGTGTCGAAAGACGACTCCCTCCTGTTTTTGTAATCGGTTGCTGGTCACAAACTTATTAAAGTCGCCGTTGAATGCAAGAACCTCACCGGCACACCAAACGGGGACGGTTCGCACCCCTTCGACTCCAGGAAAGTCGTGATCGAACAGCTTGCGAAGCTTAAGCGCCAAAGTCAGCGGCGGTGGTGGTGGATTGTAGGGATCGTATTCTCGATCCGGATCGGGCGGTAACAGTTCCTCAGCGGTAACAATTCCCAAGCGAATCAGCTGCTCGTCCAGTCGATTCGTCGCGAGGGGCCCCGGTGGAAGCTCGTCCTGCGATGGAACGCGAACGTAACGAGCAACGGAACCCGGCATCTCCAGCGTACTTTCCAGAGCCTGCAATCGTTCAGCTCGATTTGCAATTCCTAATTGGTTGATGAGAAAAACGCCGAACAATGGATTGACGCCACGGAAGTGGCTGAGCTTATAAAGCTCGTCGGTTGGATGCGCGAACTCAGCCTGATAGCGGGGCTTCGGTGGCTCTTCGTCGTCTTCCTTCTTTGCCGCCTTGGCCGGTTTTTTCTCCTGCGTTTCTTCTTTATCCGATAGCGACATGCCAAACAGGGTGGTGGGCGGCTCGCTTTTCTCCGATTCTGCTTCGGTATCGTCGGGTTGGTCGACGTCTGGCGAAACGGCTTCGAGTGGTGGTCGTGGCTCGAGCGTAACGTAACCGCCTCGCCAAAGGATCTTCAGCATTCGGTCGAGTTCTTTTTGTGCAATATCGACTTTGCGTGAATCCATTAGCCGTTTGCTCACCACCGTTCGAAGCGGCGCAACTTCTGGCGAGGCTTCCAAAATGTGA
>CAYYHV010000480.1:4706-5726 GCA_964471695.1 uncultured Pirellulaceae bacterium | reverse complement strand
CTTCGAATGGGGGCGATTGCACTTATTGCCGCTGCCTTTATGCGGCCGTTCTTTCGTCAGAATGTCGATTTGGGTTTGGATGATGCGGCGGGACGTAAACTTGCGGTGCTGTTGGACACCAGCGCGAGTATGCGGCGTGGCGATTTGTGGGAGCAGGCCATCGCGCGGGTGACTGCAATTGCGAAAGCTGCCGATGCCAGAGACGCTGTGGCAATTTATACGTTTGATGCCGATCTGAGTTGCCACATACCGTTCGGCCTGAAATCCAAAAATGGGGCTCGCGTTTCTTATCGTTTGGATGAGCTACAGCCGACTTGGAAGCGATCGAATGTAGGCAAAGCCCTCGCGCAGCTGGCCGACGAGTTAGATCAGCAGAGTGACAAGGCAAGTGATCCCGCGAAAATACAGATTGTTCTGGTGAGCGATATGCAAGCCGGTTCGTCGACGGAGACGTTGCAGGGTTTCGGTTGGCCTGCCAACGTCAGAGTCGACGTGGATCGAATTGTGCCGAAGAAGATGCTTACTAATGCGACGCTCATGCTGCTGGGAGCCGACGAAACGGACCCTGGCGCGATGCGGGATCTGGTAATCGTTCGCAATAGTATGGATTCGACGAACGATCAGTTTTCCGTCAATTGGGCGCGTGATGATTCGGAAGAGTCGTTGGTTGGCGAATCGGAGCATGGCGTCCCATTTTACGTCCCACCCGGTGCGAGCAAGATTCTTAAAGTGGCTCGGGGCGATGGCAATGACAAAGCCGAGCGATTGGTGCTTTCCGGCGACGACACAGATTTCGACAATCAATTCTACGTGGTGCCTCCAAATCAACAGCAGATTAATGTGGCGTATCTGGGCAACGAGGAACCCGATGATCCGGACCAAATGTTGTACTATTTCGAACGCGCATTGTTCGAAACGCCGGTGCGGAAAGTGATCGTCGAGCAATACGTTGCAGATGCGCCGTTTGGTTCGAACGATTCGGACAAGCCCGATCTGTTAGTAATCACGCGGCCTGTCGAG
>CAYYHV010000480.1:0-4696 GCA_964471695.1 uncultured Pirellulaceae bacterium | reverse complement strand
TGAGGCTGTGAAAGCGTATCTGGCGAATGACGGTACGGTGTTGATCGTGCTGTCGGAAATAGAGCAACTTGAATCGACGGCTGACTGGACGTTGGTCGAATCGGATTCAAGCATGACGCCCAAACGGAGTTCGAATTATGCGATGTTGGGGAGCATTGATTTCGAACATTCAATCTTTCGCCCTTTTGCGGCTCCGAGATTGAATGACTTCACGCAAATTCGATTTTGGCGTCACCTCCGCGCCAGGTTCAAAGTTCAACCCGACGTGATTGCGCGTTTCGATGATGATTCGCCGGCAATATGGCAAACCCTTCGGAAAGAGGGCGAAGGCCAAGTCGTTGTGTTTGCAACGGGCTGGCAGCCGTCGCACAGTCAACTTGCGCTGTCGAGCAAATTCCTTCCAATCATTAATCGCGTAATAGAGTTCTCGGCGACTGCTCCACAAGTCGTCGATTCGATGGTGATTGGACAGCCACTAAAATTGCCGGCGGCATATCTGAACGCAACGGTTCGCTGTGAGAGCAGATCGTTTCGCCGAGACCCGGATCGTTCAGTGTCAGATCAGTTTGATCGACCAGGCGTGTATCATTTTACCGTCAATGATGGTCCTTCCGACATGGAAGATGTCAGTATTGCCGTGAATCTTGATCCCGCCGAAAGTCAAACAGAACCTATGCCGCTGGAGCAACTGACTGCCTACGGAGTCCAGGTTGGAAAACATCTCGATGCGGCTTCCGAAGTCGAACAGAAACGTCAGTTGCGGGACAAAGAACTAGAAGACAAACAGCGACTGTGGAAGTGGCTGATCGTGGGTGCGATAGCGTTGATACTGGGCGAAACGTGGCTTGCGGGTAGAACAGATCGGGCAAACCGGGCACAAGACATCATTGAAAGTTAGCTTCGTTTCGCCGTAACAATGAAACTCCGCGAAGGTGACGAGCCATAGCGGAAACGCGTATTGGATGGAAAGTATGAGCGATCGACAAGCAAATCAACTGAATCCAGCATTGCGAGGGCGAATACAGCCCGTCGTTGAGCGGGCGCATCGTCGACGAACCATGATGACGCTGGCGGTGGTCTGGGGGATCGGAGCCGTCGTTGCAGTTGTGTTGCTGATGATGAATCGTGCTGCGGCGTCACCGTTGGATACACACTTGCCCCATGCGGGAGTCTGGGTTTCGCTGGCGACTTTGGTGACGACGATTGGCGCTTGGATGTGGGCGCGAAGCACCCAACCCAATGTGGATCAGGTGGCACACCAGATCGAGTCCGAGTATCCGGAATTGGATGCGATACTACTGACTGCGATTGAACAGCGGCCGAATGACGCCAACGAATTTGGCTACCTGCAGCAGGAAGTCATTCTGCGCGCGTTACATCATAGCCATCAAACGCATTGGGAAAACATCATTCCCAATTGGCAACTAGGTACGTCAGCCATCGCTGCCCTATTCGGCTTTGTGGGATTGGGGGCGGCTGCGATCGCCCTGCTGATGACGGCTGTGCCGAAAGACGACGGCACGGTTCATCGGTTCAATGACGTGGCAGAACACGTGCCCTTGATTTACGACTTGAGTGTACAACCGGGGAATACGGAAGTCGAAAAGGGTACGCGACTGTTGGTTCTTGCTCAATTTCATGGCGACGTCCCACCTGAGGCGGAGTTGTCGTACACCATGGCTGACGGCACGACCAAAACGGTGGTGATGACGAAGAGTCTTGATGATCCGGTTTTTGCTGGCAGAATTACGCAAGTCAAACAGCCGCTGAAGTATCGAGTCCGCTATGGCGACAGGACATCAGATAATTATGACGTCTCGGTGTATGAGTTCCCACGGTTGGAACGCAGCGATGCCGATTTGAAGTTTCCCGAATATACCAAGCGGGCATCCAAGCACCTGCAGGACGTTCGCCGAATCACGGCAGTCGTTGGAACTGAGGCTACCTTCAAATT
This sequence comes from uncultured Pirellulaceae bacterium, assembly GCA_964471695.1. GTDB lineage: Bacteria > Planctomycetota > Planctomycetia > Pirellulales > Pirellulaceae > CAYYHV01. The sequence continues at coordinate 2,742 of CAYYHV010000480.1, read as the reverse complement.
GAAGGTCAATAAACCATTGGCATCTGCCGTACTGGTGCCAGACGAGCCGGGTGAGCCGAAGATCACACTGGCGCCTTCGACCGACGACCCAACGCTGTGGGTCACCAATGTGACGATCGACCGTACGCGCAAGTATCGACTGAATTTAAGCGATGCCTCGGGCCGCGGGAATAAATCACCACCACGATTTGCCATCAACGCGATGGAAAACCGAACGCCCAAATTGAAGTTGGTCGAACCATCCAAGGATGTCCAGGTGTCGGCCCTCGAGGAAATAAATCTCGAGGTGACCGCGTGGGACGATTTTGGATTGAAGCGAATCGGAGTCAGTTACTCGATCGGCGGAAACGAACCGAAAGAATTGGTGATCGACGAATCTAAGCCTGGAAAGAAGAAACATGCGATCCAGCATTTGCTTGAACTAGAGCAACTGAACGCAGTCCCGGATCAGTTGATTGCGTATCATTTTTGGGCGGAGGACCTGGGCCCGGATGGAAATGCTCGTCGCACGGCAAGCGATATGTACTTTGCCGAGGTTCGCCCGTTCGAAGAAATCTATCGTCAGGCTCAGGGCGGTCAGCAACAGCAGCAGCAACAACAAGATCAGCAGCAACAGCAGGGAAATCAGAATGCTCAACAAGCTTCGAAACTTGCGGAACTGCAAAAGGAAATCATCAATGCGACTTGGCGAGTCATACGTCGTGAGACACGCGGCGAATTGACGCAACAGTTTGAGGACGACGTAAGACTGCTGATCGAATCGCAACAGTCAGCGTTTGCACAAGCCGATGAACTCCAGCAAAAATTGGAGGACGATGAATCGAAGATGCTCGGGGATGAATTGCTCTCAAACATGTCCGATGCAATCGCAGCGCTCTCCGAGGCGGACACAACGGTAGCGGTCAGTCCGCTGACTCCCGCCATGCGATATGAACATTCGGCTTATCAAACCTTGCTGAAGATGCGAGCACGCGAATTCGAAGTGCAGCAGCAGCAGATGTCACAACAGCAGATGCAGCAGCAACAGCAAGGCCAGCAGCAGAGGCAGATGCAACAATTGGATATGAAGCAGCAAGCCGATCGCTACGAGCAAGAGCGACAAGCCCAAGAGCAGCAAGAGCAAACGGAGGAACAACGTGAGAATCGCCAGATTCTCAGTCGACTGCGCGAGTTGGCTCGGCGACAAAATGATCTCAACGAACGTATCAAGGAGCTCCAGTCGGCTTTGGAAGAAGCTGAATCCGAAGAGGAACAAGACGAGATTCAGCGCCAACTGAAGCGATTGGAAGAAGAGCAGCGGCAAATTCTCCGGGATACCGATGAGCTGCAGGAACGCATGCAGCAACCACAAAATCAGGAGCAGATGGCCGAACAATCCCAGCAGTTGGAGCAGGCACGCGATCAAGTTCAGCGTTCCGCAGAATCGTTGAAAGAAGGCGATGTGTCGCAGGCCGCGGCGGAAGGGACTCGAGCCGAACGAGAGCTGAAGGAACTGCGAGATGAGTTTCAGAAGCGAACTTCGGGTCAGTTTAATGAAGAGATGCGGCAGATGCGGAATCGGGCTCGTGACCTTGAGAAGGAGCAAATGGAACTTGCTCAGGAAATGGCGGACGCAGAAAGGCGGCAGGACGAAAATACTTCGTTGACTGCGAAGGACAATCGCGATGAGATTGTCGAAAAGCTCGCCGAAGGCAGCGAAGCGGTCGAGGAGCTTCGTGAACGGATGAAGAATACGATTGAAGAAGCCGAAGAGTACGAGCCGTTGTTGGCGGATAAACTTTACGATGCTTTTCGTGAAACCGAACAATCCCGTCCAGATAAAGCGTTAGATTCTGCGCGACGATCATTGCAGCGCGGATTGAGCGACGTGGCGGAAGCGGAGCATCAACGGGCAACGGAAGGTATTCAGCAGCTACGAGAAGGGATTGATGAAGCCGCCGAGTCCGTATTGGGCGACGAAACCGAAGCGCTAAAGTTGGCTCGCAATTCAATCGAGCAACTCAACCGACAGCTTGAAAATGAAATTCGTCGCGAAGACCCTTCCAGTGAGCGCGAAGAGTCGCAACGTGGCGAAGAGCGAGACTCGGAAGATCGCTCAGGCAACCGTGGACGTTCCTCGCGCGATGGGGCGAGAGAATCTGAAGACCTTTCGCGGGACGATCAACCTGCCGAAGGGCGTCGTGGGGCAAGAGGTGACGAGCCCCAAGATGGTGAGCAACGCGACAGCGAGCCACAAGAACGAGAACGAGACGATAAGAACGAGCCTCGCGGTGGGCAACGATCGGGTGAGAGCCGTCGTGGGAACGAACAGCAGCCGCAGAATGCCAACCAGCCAGGTGGCCAACGAGAGCAGCAAGACCAGGAAGAAGATCAGCAACGTCGCCAGAACCAAAGAGGTCAGCAAGGTCAGGGCCAGCCGTCCGATGGAGAACAACAAGAGCCTCAGGATGGACAAGGTAGCCGGGGAGATCGTCCATCGGAGGATCAGCCTCGTGGTCCCCGCGGCGGCAATCGGTTGGGCGATCCACGTCAACAGCCACGAAATGAATCGCGTTTTGGCGGCGGAGTCATCGGTGGTAACGACCGACAGTGGGCTCCTATTTCTGGCGACGACTATCGCGATTGGTCCGACATGCTCCGTGACGTTGAGGAGATGATGGCAGATCCAGATCTGCGGGCAGAGGCGGCTCGTATTAGGGATCGCGCACGGGCGATTCGCCGCGATTTGAAACGCCATTCGGC
>CAYYHV010000479.1:0-5728 GCA_964471695.1 uncultured Pirellulaceae bacterium | reverse complement strand
GTTCAAGCCGGCTTGTACAACCCTCGCACCACTAACCCACCACACAATCGGCCTTCACCATCAAAACGGGCTTTCCTATGACAGCAGCACCCACATTCCTCTCCGCCAATCCCTATAAGGATGATGTCCTCGCGCTTCCCGTGACTGACCTCGACGTTACATCGGAGTGGTACTGCAAACATTTCGGCATGACCGAAATCGAACGTCGCGATTCACCGAATCCGGTTGTGATCCTCGAGCGGGATGGCGTTCAAATTGGCTTTGCGATTAATGGTGGTGATCCTTCTCAGGAGGGCGCAGCGATTCGTGTCGTCGATCTCACAGGCATTAAGTTGCAGTTGGAAACCAATGGCGTGACGATTGGGAACACGCGAGTCGATGAACGCAACGGCAAGAAGCTCAACGTATTCTTTGTGGTTGCTCCGGATGGGTTGTGTTACTACTTTCATGAACCAATCTAAGGCTGATCCAAAACGACTGGTATTGGCAATGATTCAAGCCGCAGGTAGATTCCCCATCGGTTGCGCGACTGTAACGGTTGCGTCGCTGGGACTTTTGGCAGTCGCCCGGACGTGCTTCCTATCGACTGTTCAGACGGCTGAAAGTGCGCCACACTACGAGGTGCTCTACGCCGGAGTGACTGGGGAAACTTTTCTGGTGTCGACTTGTATCTTGTCGATTATTTCGGGATTCCTGTCGGTGATATTGATCCGACGACCGTTGGCTCGGCGGCTGGTCGTTGGCTCGATATTTGTCGCAGTTGTGTCAAGCCTTGGTATTGCATGGATGTTTCATACGATCTTGTGGGACGCGCTCTGGTTGGGCATGGATTAATACATTTCGCGGCTCATCAATGGTGACCTATGTCCAGTCGAATACTCGCAATCGGTGACGTACACGGTTGTCATGGCGCTTTAGTGAAGATGCTGGACGTGCTGGTTCCAACAATGTCTGACACCTTCGTTTTTCTCGGCGATGTAGTTGATCGGGGCCCGGAATCGAAACAGGTTATTGAACAGATTCTGTCTTTGCGTGAAACGAGCAAAGTCATTTGCATCACCGGCAATCACGAAGAGTTAATGCGCAGCGCCATCTCTGGTCGTGGGCCGTTGAATCTTTGGTTGCAGGCCGGCGGTCAAGCCACGCTTGATTCGTATGGTGGATCATTGGAAAACGTAGCGCCCGAGCATATTCGTTTCCTGGTTTCGGGTTCCTCATTCTGGGAATCAGAATTCGACATCTTCGTTCACGCCAGTGTGGAGGCGAATGTGTCGCTCGCCAACCAAACAAGCGATGTTTTGCGGTGGAAGCATATTGGTGGCTCGGAGCTTCCGCACGTTTCTGGGAAACGTGTGGTTTGCGGACACACAGCGCAGAAGGACGGCGTTCCGTTGGTATTTGATGGTTGGGCGTGTATTGATACTTTCGCCCACGGCGGTAAATGGCTTTCGTGCCTGAACACCGAAACGGATCACGTGATTCAAACCTCTGAGATGAACGAAGTGCGCGAGTTTCCGTTGTCCAAGTATGCTTGAGTCGCGACAAGAGGTTTTGCGTTCCGACTTTGTCAGGTTCAGCGCTTAAGAACGTAGGCCTACCCAATGCGAACTCCGGAAATGACTGAGCGATTCCACCAGATTGTCTTCGTCGGCTCACTACTGACGCTCAGCTGGTTCGCGATGATGGCGATGCATGAAGCGGGGCACGTGGTTGGGGCTCTATTAACGGGTGGTACGGTCAAGCAGGTCATCCTTTATCCCCTATCTATTTCTCGAACTGACGTTCAACCGAATCCGCACCCATCCATAGTCGTGTGGATGGGCCCACTGCTTGGATCTTTAATTCCGGCCATTGTATGGTGGCTCGTTCCTCGACGACTTCCTGTCGCGAGAAGTCTATCGACGTTCTTTCTGGGATTTTGCCTAGTCGCCAACGGTGCCTACATCGCGTTCGGCGCATCCGACAGAGTCGGCGATTGCGGTGTCATGCTTAGAAGCGGCTCACCGGCTTGGACACTTTACTTGTTCGGAGCGATCACCATCCCCATGGGTTTCGCAATATGGCACCGACTTGGTTCCATTCGACAGTTTCTCGCCCACCCTTCGATGATCCCAACTACTGTTATTTACACGCTCGTCGGCGTCTTAGTCGCTTTGGTTGCGCTTGAGTTGATGATTTCACCGAGATAGACCCAACGTACGCGACTCCAGCGTAACCGTCTCTAAGGGAACCCAGGCTCTCCATGTCAGACCCAAGCTGGCAGCGTGTCGCGTTGGGTGAGTCCATCCGGTCCAGAATTCGACGCGTTGTGACGTGCTTTGTCACGTTATTCTCTTTGTTGAGTCCACGGCTGTACTGGTACAATTCAAAATCCAAATTCAAGACTCAAGGATGCTTGCGTGAAGACATTACAAAATGAACTGCAGCCATGCTCTCGCGAATCGCGGTCGAAGGCTTTTGCGGTCACTCTCTTCAAGATCGTTCTGCTAGTAACCGCTGGAACGGACTTGGCGTTCGGCGACGAAGCTATGGCCAAACGAAGATTCGTCACAAACAGTCGGCTATTGCTGGGCACCGAAACGAACCTCTCCGCGTCGGTTCGATGTGGAGACGTCAATGCCGATGGAAGGCTCGATGTGATCATCGCCAACGGCCGACACTGGCCTCAGCAGAATTTTGTCTTTCTGAATCAGGGACGAGCCATCTTCAACGTGATGCGGCCGCTGGGACATGATCGGTGTACGAGCTACGCCTGTGAGCTCTCTGATCTAGACGGCGATGGCGACTTGGATATTGCCACCGGCAACGCCATGGCGCCTTGCAATATATTCCTGAACAATGGAAACGGCGGCTTTAAATTCCACACTACGCTGGGTGACATTTCCAGCGTGCGCAGTCTGACATTGGCAGACATCGACAAGGACTCAGACATTGACGTGCTGGCTACCAGTCGTGGGCGCCCTAATCGCATCTACCTGAATGATGGAAACGCCAATTTTCCGACGAGCGTTGCTTTCGGTTCGAAGCGTGATTCCACCATTGATGTTGCCGTTGCAGACATGGACAACGATGGCGACAACGACTTGCTATTAGCCAATCGCGACCATCAGAAAAATTCTGTCCTGTTGAACGACGGCAAACTCAAATTCACGGAACGCCTGGCATTTGGCGATTCGGCGGATCCAACGCGAGCGGTTGTTGTCGCCGATTTCAATAATGATGGAAACCTGGATTGCGCAACAGGGAATATTGGAAACACAAATATCATCTACCTCGGGAACGGCGACGGACGATTGAAACCAGCCGTGAAGCTCGGTAACAAGAGCGAGAGAACGTATTCGATGGTTGTCGGTGATTTGAATCAAGACGGACTTGCCGACATCGTGGCTGGCAATGTAATGGAACAGAATACTGTCTTCCTTAACTGTGGAACGGGAAGAGACCGGGGGCTGCGATTCGAACCGATCGCATTTGGAGACAAGTCGACTTCAACGTATGGGTTGTGTGTTGGTGATTTTGATTCAGACGGCTTCCAGGATATCGCGGTAGCCAATTCCGACGCGCAAAATCGGATATTCTTGAATCGACCTGCTGAACCAGCGTCGGACGCGACATCCCGTTCTCCGCAATCTCCCGCGAAACCGAAATCCCCAGTGAAAGCACAATCATCGGGGACTCCGACCGCACCATCGCTGAATAACGAAGCGAGTTCGACCGCGGCAACACCGGCTGTTATTCCATCCACTGACTGGCCATCCTTTCGAGGCGCTGGCGGGAATGGCATCGCCAAAGGTTACGAAGTTCGCACAACATGGAATGCTGATATCACGAGTGAGAAACCGGAAGGCGTCTTGTGGCAAGTCGACGTACCCGGACTGGGCCATTCCAGTCCTGTCATTGTTGGCGACAAATTGTTGCTTGCGACAGCGATTGCCGAAAACGGTGAATCTCCTCTAACACTGAAGGCTGGCGGGGCTCGCACCGCAGCCGATGACAATGGCGAGCAAAGCTGGGTCGTCTTGTGTTACGACAAGAATACCGGAACAGAGCTTTGGCGACGTGTAGCAAGAAAGGGCATGCCGAGAGCGACTCGACATGCCAAAGCGACTCATGCCAACACCAGCGTCTGCGTCGCCAACGGTCGGATTATTGCTTTCTTCGGATCGGAAGGGCTCTACTGTTACGACTTGGACGGTCAATTGAAGTGGAGTCAGGACCTTGGTGTGATCAACATCAGCAAGTACGGAGTCGGTTGGGGCTACGCCAGCTCGCCAGCGGTCCATGACGGTTCGATCGTGTTGATTTGTGACGACCCTGATGATCCCTATCTGTCGGCCTTGCGTTTGAGCGATGGAAAAGAAACGTGGCGAGTCTCTCGAGATGGCGATTCCGTTCGCAACTGGAGTACGCCGCTGATACATACGGACGGAGCGGAAACGCAAGTCGTGATCAACGGATGGCCTGCGATCGTATCTTACGACCTCGCTTCAGGTAACGAGCGATGGCGGATCGAAGGCGGTGGAGACAATCCGGTACCGACACCGTTCGTTTCCAACGGCTGGTTTTACATCACGAGCGCTCATGGCGCACAGTCTCCGATTTACGTAGTTCGCCCGGACGCACGGGGAGACATAACCCCCGACTCGAAATCCGTTAAGAATGATTCATCCCCGATCGTCTGGAGTACGAAACGTGGTGGATCGTACATGTCGACTCCGATCGTTGTCGCCGATCACCTTTACCTTGGCAATTCCAACGGGATTGTTCGCTGCTTCGGTGCAACATCGGGCGAGAAAGTCTACGAGAGGCGGCTACCCAAAGGCGCAGGCATCATTGCCTCTCTCGTGTCGGATAACAAAAGGATATTTTGCGCATCTGAAGACGGGAACGTTTATGTGCTAGACGCCGGACCTGAGTTTAACGTCGTCGCCACGAACCCGATGGGCGACCCGATCTTGGCGTCTCCTGCGATTTCAGCGGGTGTCCTGTACGTGCGAACGATCAAGAGGTTGGTTGCTATCAAATAGTGTTGACGTCGAACCATTCTGTCCATCGCGGGTCCGCGCCACACAATCCGGTGGGCGCCTGACGGTCTCCTTACTCTTTGCTCGTATCGTGTGAGACTTGTTCCAAATTGCCAGAATCTGAATACAGTCCCTCGATAAATGCCACGTAACACTGCACGCCAATGTGGCCGATGTAGATCACCGCGACCAAGCTTCCGCTGACAAATAGTAAATCCGAAAGGCCCTGGGGAAGGTTACGATTCAATCCCAATTGTTCAAGAGCGATTTCGATATTTCGCTTCGAGCCTTTTCCGTAGCTGAAGACCGCCAGGACCAGACCATACTTCGCAATTAGCCACAGCAAATCGCGAATACGAAACTGAAACTTCCTTGCCATAACCCAGAAACCGAGAAGCGAATCGAACGCGTTTCGCAAATAGGACAAACAATCTCGTCCTCCGTCCCGAACAGTTTACTCCAGATCCACTCTATCTGGATAGAATTCCGTTTCACTCCCTACTCACGCCCGGCGATGCACCATGGTAATCCGCAACTACGAAACACATGACCGCACTCAAGTCGTCTCGCTCTGGGAGTCGGTATTCCCCAATTCGACTGGGCACAATGATCCCGCCGCCGCCATCGATCGCAAGTTCGGATGCGACGACGGCTTGTTTTTTGTCGCAGAAGCCGACGGAAAGATTATCGGTACTGTACTTGGT
>CAYYHV010000478.1:0-5743 GCA_964471695.1 uncultured Pirellulaceae bacterium | reverse complement strand
GGGAGGCATTGGGCGAGCTGTGAAACAATGCAAACACTACTTGACCGAAACGACTTGCTTGTTGCGGCAGCTGGCGGAAGGTTCTGTCGTCGAAGGCATCACCGAATGTGGACTTTGCGAGGTTCCCCTCGTCGAGTTGGAACTCCATCCGCAACTTGTGGAACAGGTTGCGGCCGAAATTAGCGTGACTCTTGCCGGTGAATCTGGACACCAGCGGGCTGCCGGATTGGCACGCGCGGCCGTTCGTGATGCTCGCACAAGTGACTCTTCGTTGTGCGTTCGCTGCCCAGTCTGTGGTACGCAATCGGAGATCGATGCCAATTCGACAATAAACAACTTCGCTTGCTCTACCTGTGGCGAACCTATTCAGATTGTTAAGGAAGCGGGCACTCTCGAGCCTGCGAATCGTCAGTTGGGTCACTTTCATTTGATCGAACAAGTCGGAGAAGGAAGTTTTGGTGTCGTTTGGAAAGCCGAAGACACCGAACTGGATCGAATCGTTGCGATCAAGATTCCTCGTCGTGAACAGCTTTCTTCGAAAGAGATCGACGACTTTGTGCGCGAGGCACGCGCAAGCGCCGCACTAAACCATCCGCACATCGTGAGCGTTTTTGAAATCGGACGTGCGAACGATACGGTGCATATCGTCAGCGATTTTGTCGAAGGGCAGACGCTGGAGGACTATCTGGCTGGCAATATGCTCAGCCCGCGGGAATCAGCCACTATTTGCGCAACGCTAGCCGATGCACTGGAACATGCCCACGAGAAGAGTGTTGTGCATCGCGATCTTAAGCCAGCCAACATCGCCATCGACTCTCAATTGTCGCCAACCATCATGGATTTCGGACTTGCACTTCGCGATGGTAACGAAATGACGATGACGATGGACGGGAAAATTCTGGGCACGCCAGCCTATATGCCTCCCGAACAAGCGCGGGGCGAAGCGGACAAGGCTGATCGACGAAGTGACATCTATTCGTTGGGCGTCGTATTGTTCCAAATGCTGACTGGCGAACGACCGTTTCGTGGCAATCTCCGCATGTTGCTCAAGCAGATCATGCACGACGAGCCGATGAATCCCCAGAGGTTGAATAGCCTCGTGCCTCGTGACTTGGCCACGATTTGTCTGAAGTGTTTGGAAAAGTCACCGGAACGACGTTATCAACGAGCCAGCGACTTGAAGTCGGATATTGAGCGCTTCCTTGATGGTCGGCCGATCTCGGCACGTCCCGTGTCTTCGCTTGAGCGAGGGTGGCGATGGTGCACTCGAAATCCTATGCCGGCGGCACTTGCCAGTTTGCTCCTTATTTCACTGATCTCCGGAACGGCGGGAATCGCCTGGAATTGGCGCGAAGCGACTGTTTCGGCGGCTGCAGCAAAGGCTTCGGCGGCAGAGTCGGAGATTTCGGCAAAACGGTCAAACGATGTGCTGGATGTGGTGACCGATTCGTTCATGAGTGCGACTCCCCAAAGCGGTGCCGATGCGGACATGACGGCGAAAGAAGTCCTAATTCGTGCTCAGGAAATTCTCGCCGATTCGAAACTCGACGCCCTTGGTCGAGCCAAAGTCCTCGGTACGCTTAGCACTTGCTTCGTTGGTGTGGGAGAGTTTGATGCGGCGTTGGCTTCGGCAGAACAAGAGTTAGAATTGCAGCGAGAAAATGGCGACATGCCGGCCCGATTGGCGGCGAGACGACGTTTGGCAGTTGCCTACCGTAAAAGCGGGAAGCTCAACAAGGCCGTTGAACTTGGCGAAGAGACACTTGCCATGGCGCAAGACGAATTATTGGAGGACAGTGAGTTACTGAGGGACATACAAGCATCTTTGGCCAGCGCTTTTTCGGAACTCGACAATTCCGACCGAGCGATCGAGTTGCACGAAGAGGTCGTAAAGAAAGAACGGCAGCGCGACCCGCACTCGATAGATGCCTTCATCGCGGCCGATAGTCTCGCTTCGGCCTACGCTATGGCAGGTAGGAGTGAAGAGGCACTGGTCCTCTACGAATCGACTCTGGAGGGATTAATGGAGCATTTTGGTCCCGATGATTCCTTTACGCAGACGGTGCAAAACAATTTGGCCGTAATCTACGAGCAGCTGGGCAGGTTGGATGATGCGATCACCGCCAACGAGAAACTGCTTGAGCGTCGAGTCGTGAAATTGGGTGAGCGTCACCCAGACACCATTTCAACGATGAACAACCTCGCGTTTGCCTATCAATCAGCTGGTCGCATTGACGAGGCGATTCCGATTTTTGAAGAGACGCTTTCATTTAGCATGGAAGATCTGGGAGACGAACATCCCTCAACGATGGTATTGCGTAATAACCTTGCGATGACCTACTGGAAGGCCAAACGGCTGGACAAGTCAATTCCGATGTTCGAAAAAGTCCTGTCGCATTTGGAACAGACGATGGGAGCGGAACACCAATATACTGTGCGCACCCAGTTCAGCCTCGGAACTAATTACCGCGATAGTGAGCAGTATGATCTCGCCGTAGCGATGTTCTTAAAGGCCTTCAAGGGAAGTGGTTGCGATCCCAGATTTGCGAATGCCTTGACTGAGGTTCGCAACATTTACGTGAAAACGAAACAGTTGGATGAATTCAATGCTATTGCCAAGTCTCAATTGAAGGAGCTCTCTGGAAACTATGCCAACGACTCGAATGAGTCGCTGGATCTTCGACTGCAAATCGCTCGTGGAATGGTCAAGCTGAAGCAGTATGTTCCTGGCGAAAAGCTTATCAAGCAGATTGTCAGAGATGGTAAACGCGATGAAGACAGTTGGCGGCTGCATACGGCGCGATCGTTGCTAGGCATGATCGCCCTGGCAAACGGTGAACTTGAGGAGGCTGAATCGCTGATGAAAGAAGCTTTCTTAGGACTCCAACAATCTAAGGCTAAGGACCTCGACCCGGACAGTCGTCGGAACCTGATGATTGATGCTGCCGAAAAACTCAGAGAGTGTTCGGAGAAAGCCGGTTCCACGGAGGGAGAGTCTCACTGGGAATCTGAATTGAAGAAGCTGTCGGCGGAATGAATGGATCACGAACGACTCGTGGACTATGAGGAACCCTCGACGGCTACGCAACCTCCGTCAGTTGGATTAGTCTGTGCAGGTTATGGAGACTAAGAAAGAACTTGAATCGCTTGGCCACCAATTGCACGAGCGGCTACACGCAATTGTGAAGAAGAAGGATTGGTTGGGATTTGCCAGACAAGTCCATCCAATGGAGTTGGCGGAGTTCAAGGATTTGTTTCTGACGGTACTTGACGCTGCCGCAAACGATATTCTGGCGAAGCATATTTGCGATCAAATTGAGTTGTCGCTCACACGCCAGGAAATCGTTGACTCGGGGGCTTTCGAAGTCTTCGCGGGATATCTGAATGCATTTGTTTTCCCGCAAGTGCCGATCGATGAAGGTGAATCTTCTGCGGGCGAACCGCAAATCGACGATACGCTGTCAGAAATCGACTTTGTCTACCATGGCACCATCGTTGAGGATGATCAGACGCTCCATGTAGTTTACCAAACGTTTATGTGGCCTCAGTTGGCTACGTTCGTGCGGTTCAACGACGAATGGAAGGTTTCGTTTCGTGGTGAGATCGCCAAGTTCTCAATGCAGATTCGCGAAGTCGCGTCGCGAATGGAAACAGGTGACTCGAAACGATATTATCAAGCGGTCATGGATTCGCAGTTGGAAGCGTTGCGAATTATAGGCCACATCGTTTATGAAGAGGGGTTCGCAGCCGTTGTCACAGAAATGAAAACGACATTGAATCAGATGTACGGCGTCTTTTCATTGAATCAGGATGACCCAGCATTCGGAGCGCTAGGCGACATATCGCGTTTGGAACAAGCTCTGCGAACGAAATATGACGACTCGGCTGATGCCAATAAGTCGATGATTAAGTCGATTATGGAATTGGAAGAAGATCAAGCGTAGCGACAGCCATCGCGTCGGTGCCGTCTCAATGAAAGACAACGCTTGTTTGCCCCAAGTATTAATTGGTCCCGCTGGTTGTGCCTGCTTGGAATTCCACTATGCGAAATTCGACTCGTTCCAGTCAGGAATGGATTCCATTTCCCTGATGGCACCCAAATCTCTGCCGCCGACGACTTTGATCATCCAGTTGCCAGCCATATTGACGATGTTCCAAGTGCCGCTGAGCGTGCCTTCTCCGTCAAACAGGCCGTGATATTCTACGTGGTGCCGTTCGAGATACTGTTTGCGAATCTGGACACGTCCGCCACCATACAATTCACCATCGAACGTAAACGCCCCGATGATATCGGTGCCTGAGCCGGTGATGCGATTCTCGCGAAAAGTTAGCTCCAAGTTGTCCATGGGTTGCCGACCATATCCGGTCTGTTCCCACCAAGCTTCACAGCGTAACCCACTCACGTTTGCTCCTTTCATTGCAACGAGCAGTTGCCCTTGAAATCGTCCACCCGTCGCGTTGTTCCTCAAACATTCCGATTCGTCGTCGCGAGCGTTCACGATGCGAATCGAGCGAGAGTTACAACGATTATAGATTCGTGAAACGAGAGATAACGCTTCGAATGGTCGATAAATAGTACGGCAGTGCGAATCGCCGTTCGATCTGCAAGAATCAGCAATCTCAGCCTGAAGTTTGTACAGAGAAGGAGATAGGACACTTGTGCGACTGAGCCGAAGATCAGAAATCTGGTTGCGTGGTCGTGCAGCCGACGGCGGTTTCGGTAAGAATGTGAACCGGCAATTAGAATGCGAGTTGTGGTGGAAGGGATGAGGCAATGGTGGCGTGGAAGGTGAGGAGAAAATCAACCTTGGGTGTGAATAACAAAAAGTCGCAAAGTATTTTTGCGAGGTGGGTAACGTTCGGTCTGTTTTTGGCTTCGGCCAGTCATGCCAGCGCCCAAGAAGCCAAAGTTGATTTCTTGCGCGACTTCCAAACGGAAGCGATTGTGGAAGGTAAGACTCCCGTGGCCCACTGGGGATGGAAGCGTGACAACTACACGCAATGGACAACTCACTCAAATCGACTGATACCCGTCTACACCTATGGAACCAAAACCAACAGCCGGCTAAGCCTGAAGAACTATACCGGTGAGAACAGCGTCTATCGGCGAGCCGACGATCTAAAGAAACTCTACGGCGAGTTGCCAAAGAAGACGCTGAATGCTTCCGCCGACTATATGGATCAGACGGATATTTTTCACATTCAAAAAGCCGCTTTTGATGCTGGGAAGCGATATGTCTTTCTCGTCGTCTTTGACGGGATGGATTGGCAGACGACCAGGGCGGCTTCGATCTACAACCGTGGCGGTGTTGTCTATGACAAAGGTCGTGGCGAAGGGACGCACTTTCAGGACTATGATGCAAATGGGACCAGCGAATACGGTTGGATGGTAACCAGTCCCTACGCTTATGGCGCCAAAGTGGATGTGGACAAGCAGACGGTTGGGGAATTGCACGAACTGCGAGGCGGTTTTGACTCGGAACGCGCCGGTGAATTCCCTTGGTCGGTTTCCTCACCGAAGGAATACATTGTGGCGGGCCCCGATGGTGATCCTATTCGGCACGCGTTTACGGATTCGGCGGCATCCGCGACCAGTATGATGGCGGGTATCAAGACGTACAACGGTTCGATTAACGTCGGACCGACGGGCGAACATGCTGAGTCGATTGCGCACTACTTGCAAGCCAAGGGGTGGGCGGTTGGCGCCGTTTCCAGCGTTCCGATCAGCCACGCGACTCCAGCT
>CAYYHV010000477.1:3097-5770 GCA_964471695.1 uncultured Pirellulaceae bacterium | reverse complement strand
CTACGTAACTGTGGGTGGTATGTATTCCGTGGTGCTGACGGACGTCATTCAATTCGTGCTCATGACGATTGTGTCCATCTGGGTTGGCATGATCGCGTTGCGAAGAGTGAGTGCCGAATCTGTCGCGGCTGTTGTACCGGACGGTTGGGACCAGCTATTCTTCGGATGGAATCTAGATTTAGATTGGACGAACCATATTCCTCTGGTTCAGGCAGAGATTCAATCCGAGCCGCTGTATGAGGCGATCGGCGCTTTCATGATGCTGGCGATACTTAAAGGCATTCATGCAAGTATGGCGGGACCGACGCCCGGCTACGACATGCAACGCGTATTGGCGGCTCGAACGCCACGCGAAGCCGCGATGATGAGCGGTTTGGTGTCACCGATCCTGATGTTCCCTCGTAACTTTCTTGTGGCGGGTGTGACGATCTTGGCTCTGGTGAATTTCGGCGACGACCTGATTTCCAAACCAGCGGTGACGGAAGTGGCCGTCGTGGCGACGGACACCGGGGGAGCTGGGGATAATGACGCGGCTGAAGAGGTGCCTGAGGAACGCGTCGATTTTGAGCAGATATTGCCGTTCGTCTTGAAGAACTTTGTACCCGTTGGGCTGGTCGGTTTAATTCTGGCGGGGTTGTTGGCGGCGTTTATGAGTACCTTCGACTCGAATGTAAACGCCGGTGCTGCGTATCTCGTGAACGACGTCTATAAGCGTTACTTCGGCCGTTCTGAGTTGCCTAGTGCGGACCCAAGTTCGTCGACTAATCGCGGCGACGGGGAAACGAAATCTGCCGTTCGCGGTGAGATACTTATGAGCTATTTGTGTTCAGTGGGCGTGGTCATTGTGGGAGTCGCGATAGGAATGCGCGTGACCAAAATCAACTCGATCCTGCAATGGATTACGGCTGGGTTGTACGGTGGCTATGTGGCTCCGAACTTCCTGAAGTGGTATTGGTGGCGTCTGAACGCCGTCGGATATTTTGCGGGTATGGTCAGCGGTACGGCGTTGGCGATTTTTCAAATTAGTTTCAAGGATTTGGGCATTCTTCCCGCAGAGCCGTTGTACGCGTTTCCGTTCATTTTCGCCGTCAGTGCGGTCTGTACGGTAGTCGCCAGTCTGCTGACTTCCCCCGAGAGTGAGGAGACGCTCAAGTCGTTCTATATCAGTGTGAGGCCATGGGGATTCTGGGGGCCAGTTCATCAATTGTGTCTGTCGGATGATGCCTCGATCCAGCCGAATCGTGCGTTCGGCCGCGATATGTTCAACTGCCTGATCGGAACGATTTGGCAAACAGCCATCATTGTGTTGCCGATTTATCTGGTCTTACGCATGTCGACTGAGGCGACGATTGCTGGCACGGTGGTTGTGATTGCCACGTTGATTTTGAAATTCAACTGGTTCGACAAACTGGATTCAAGCTTCGACGAATAGTCGGAGCGCTATTTTGAATCGCAAGATGGACAAATCGACTGGACGCCGAGTTGTAAATCCACCATAACGATTCAATCGTCATAGCAAGTCGTTCGACGCCGATTGCGCCGGGGGCTTGTGATTTCTACCGACCATTCTTACCTACCATTATTTGGGCGAGTCTATGGCTTTTAATCTTCGGGATTTTGGCATCACCGTCGAAGACGTTGTTCGAAACCCAGCCCCTTCTATGTTGTATGAGGAGGCGATTCGACGGGACCCAGATGCATCCATTTCTGACCGAGGGGCGCTGATCGCGTATTCTGGAACGAAAACAGGACGGTCGCCGAGTGACAAACGCGTAGTCAAACATCCGGATTCGGAGGGCAACGTATGGTGGGGGCCCGTGAATATTCCGGTGGATCCCGAAGTCTTCGATATTAATCGCGAGCGTGCGATCGATTATCTGAATACGCGGAAACGACTATATTGCGTCGATGCATTTGCCGGGTGGGATCCGAAGTATCGGATCAAGGTCCGAGTCATCTGTGCCCGGCCCTACCACGCGTTGTTTATGCACAATATGCTAATTCGTCCTACGCAGGAGGAACTCGCGGATTTTGGTGAACCGGAATGCACGATTCTGAATGCCGGTGCCTTTCCTGCGAATCGGCATACGCGCGGGATGACTTCCAAGACGAGCGTCGACCTCAGTCTAGAACAGAAGGAAGTCGTCATTCTGGGTACCGAGTATGCCGGCGAAATGAAAAAAGCCGTCTTTACGTTGATGAATTTTTTGATGCCGGCGCAGGGTGTCCTCTCGATGCACTGCTCGGCGACTGCGGACAAAGAGTCGGGCAAGACGTCGGTGCTGTTCGGATTGTCCGGGACTGGCAAGACGACGTTGTCCGCTGATCCGAAGCGCTTACTAATTGGAGATGATGAGCACTGCTGGACGGACGAAGGCGTGTTCAATATCGAGGGTGGATGTTACGCCAAAGCCGTATATTTAACACGCGAGGCGGAACCGCAAATCTTTGATGCGTTGCGTTTCGGCGCTGTGCTTGAAAACGTAGTGTATGACGCGGCGCATCGGCATGTTGATTTTGACAATACGAGCGTGACGGAAAATACTCGCGGTTCGTATCCGATTGAGTACATCGAAAACGCAGCAATTCCGTGTATGGGTGGCCAGCCTAACGATGTGATATTCCTGACTTGTGACGCTTTTGGTGTGCTTCCACCGGTAAGCAAACTTACAC
>CAYYHV010000477.1:2723-3087 GCA_964471695.1 uncultured Pirellulaceae bacterium | reverse complement strand
GGCGGAATACCATTTCATCAGCGGCTGTACCGCCAAGGTGGCTGGCACAGAAATGGGCGTTACCGAACCAGTGGCGACTTTCTCGCCCTGCTTCGGCGGACCATTTTTGGTTTGGCACCCGGCCAGATACGCGGAATTACTCTCTGAACGACTGCGGAAATACGGAACCAATGTTTGGCTCGTGAATACGGGGTGGACGGGTGGTCCGTACGGTGTGGGAAAACGCATCAAGCTGGCTCATACGCGAGCCATTGTGGATGCGATTCACTCGGGCGAGCTGATCAAGGCCGAAACGACTCCCGATCCGTTCTTCGGGATAGACGTGGTCGTGCAGTGCCCGGGCGTACCGAGTGAAATCCTCAAA
>CAYYHV010000477.1:938-2673 GCA_964471695.1 uncultured Pirellulaceae bacterium | reverse complement strand
GCCGAGAAGCTGACGGGGTTGTTCTGTGATAATTTCGAGACCTATGCCGACGGAGCCAGCGAGGCGGTTTGCGCAGCTGGCCCCAAACGCGTCAAAGTCGGCTAATTTGACGATTGCAGACAAAATCCAATCGGGTGTCCCGACTGTTCCGGGGGCAGTAGCGTGGTATACGATGTAAGCCTTCGCTACTGGTCCTCTGGCGTGCTTCACCGATGTGTATTTTGTTCATAGCCGTAAATCGACATGACCAATATCCATTGGTAGTGGCCGCAAATCGCGATGAGTTCTATCGTCGCGAAGCCACGGCTGCAGGATTCTGGACAGACCGGCCGCAGGTGTTGGCAGGAAAAGACGTTCAGGCTGGAGGAACCTGGTTAGGGGTTTCCAAATCCGGCCGTATCGCGGCATTGACCAACGTTCGAGAACGAAGGAAACAGAACCCTGACGCGCCTTCTCGCGGACATCTGGTAACAGGGTTCCTCGACGGAGAACCGGAGGATCAACTGCTAAATCGTTTGAAGGAATCGCGCGACGACTACAACGGCTACAACCTTCTATTTGGACAATGGGATCGGCTATCGGTCTATAGCAACCGTACCAATGTTTCGATTCCGTTGAAGAGTGGGTTTTACGGATTGTCGAATGCGGCCTTGGATACGCCTTGGCCGAAGATCAATCGAGGCGTCAAGGCGCTTGAAAAGTGCTGTGAGGATTCGGTCCCTCTGGATGATGATCGTTTGATGGCAATCCTGCGAGATGAAACCAAAGCGGAAGATAAATATCTACCCGGTACAGGCATCCCTCTTGAACGCGAACGATTGTTGTCATCGGCTTTCATTCGAAGCGAAGACTATGGCACACGGTGTTCCACCATCTTAACGGTAGATTCTGACCGCTGCGTTCGATGGGTTGAGCAGACCTATGAACAAGGCGAACCATCGGAACGTTGCGAATATCAATTCACGATTGAACGGTGACCTGGAAGTTGCGACGGTCGATGGACAAGCCTCACAAAGAACTCTCAGTTACTCATTTCGCCCCCAAGGGCTTGCGCGGCCAGTTCGTACGGTTGATTGCGCCGTTGGCCGATAGAATTATGGGGCTAAGCAAGCTGAGGCGATTTTATGACACACATCTCGCGGAGATTCATGACCGTGATGAATTCACCGGAAAGATTCTCTCGGCGCTGGAGATCGAGGTTTTGGGAGCTGAGGCGTTGGCGGAACGTGTTCCCGCCGAAGGGTCGCTTATCGTCGTCTGCAATCATCCGTACGGAGCAATGGAAGGCGTCATCCTCAGTCATCATTTGGGGCGAGTCCGATACGATACCAAGATACTGGCGAATCGTGGATTGATGATGATCCAAGAGCTTCGCGACTACTTGATCTATACCCAGCCGCTGCTGCCGAACGACCCAAAGAACCGATCGTCCATCAGAGAATGCAATCGCCACGTCGCTTCCGGCGGCTTGTTGGCAGTCTTCCCGGCTGGTCGAGTCGCATATTATCAAGAAGAGAAATCGCGAGTCGCAGATGGCAAGTGGAATCGCTTACCCGTGTCGATTGCGCAGCGTAGCGGTGCTGATGTTCTCCCAGTGCATTTTTCAGGCGGGACCAGTCAACTTTTTCAAACGTTAGGTAGGATTTACCACCGCTTCCGATTGCTTATGCTGGTACGTGAGATGTTTCATCTTGAGCGGAAAACCGTCACCTTGAGCGTTGGATCACCCATAAGC
>CAYYHV010000477.1:0-928 GCA_964471695.1 uncultured Pirellulaceae bacterium | reverse complement strand
CTTATGAGCGGACTAAATTCTGAGGAAACAAGTGACTTCCTGCGACTGCAGGTTTTTCTTAAGGATCAACAATTCGATCCGCCATGGCCAAAGGATGAATCTGTTGTTGCGACAGAGCAGCCGTTGGGTCCTGCTGGCAAACCCAATCAAATAAGAGCCGAAATTGACGCGCTGCCGCGTGATCAACGAGTCGCAACATTCAAGAATTACGCGGCGTACTACGGCTATCATGATCAACTGCCCAATACCGTGCGTGAAATCTCAAGGTTGCGGGAGATGACGTTTCGTACGATGGACGAAGGCAGTGGCGAACCCTACGACACGGACAAGTTTGACGCAACGTACACGCATCTGTTCGTATGCGATGAACAGCACGACAACGAGATTATTGCGGCTTATCGAATGGGGGAAACAGATCGGTTGATCGAGCGAGATGGATTGGCGGGGGTCTACCTTTCTCAAATGTTCGACTTTGGCGAGTCCTTCATCAATCGGACTGAACCGTGTCTGGAGATGGGACGCTCGTTTATCGTTCCCGATCATCAACGGAGCTTTCATGCCTTGCTGCTGCTGTGGAAAGGCATTGGCGGGTTTTTGCTATCGAAACCCAAGTATCGTTATCTTTACGGCACGGTGTCGCTTAGCAAACTTTACCGCGTTAGTTCCGTCGCGTTAATGAAACAAACCCTGGTGACGCCTGGCGCCGATGTGGTGCCCCACAAAGCGTTTGAGCATCCGGTCCATCCTGAAGTCATCGAGTATTTGCAGAAGTACGAAGTCGATCTGGAACATCTGTCGCGGCACATTCGTGCCAATGAACATGATGGAAAAGACATTCCGATTCTGGTCAAGCAGTATGCGAAGCTGGGGGCGCAATTCCATGCGGTTGGGATCGACTCCAACTTTGCGGCAACACCCGGCATGTTGC
>CAYYHV010000476.1:0-5780 GCA_964471695.1 uncultured Pirellulaceae bacterium | reverse complement strand
CCCAAAATCAGAAAATGGTTTCCCCGTACCGGGTGGAATATCGTTGACAATTGCTACGAAGTCGTTGAGCTGGATTTTCGGGGATGCGATGATTGGTGCTTTCCCGAGCTGGTAAATTTTCCCTACCTGAAGCGATTGGATGCTGCTCGCTCCACGATCAACGATGAAACGATTGAGCAGTTTCTTGGGGAATGCCCCAGGCTGGAGCAACTGAATCTGCTGGGGACCGCAGTCAGTGATGAGTCGACGTCCACTTTGAGTTCGTTAACGGCACTGCGTTCGCTGAACATCAAGTCGACTGGCATGAGCGCCACCTCACTCGCTGCTCTCTTGGAGCTCCCGCAACTTGGGCGGCTGGATTTCGACTTTCCACTTGATAACGCAGATATAAAACGACTTGGCTCGACGGACGTTTCTTGTGGCATTCTTGAATGCACGGGAATTCGAATCGAGGATCTGCTGGCACTTTCACCGCTCAATACGAAAGGTGGAAGTCTACGATTGGTAAATAGCAGCATTGACTCCAGCTGGGAACCAGTCTTCGAGCGTTTGTCGTTTGATACGATCGGACTCATTGAGTGCCAAGTCGACGAGACGATGTTTCGCGACTTTAATTTGGCTGCGCCTAACGCTTACCTTGAGAACGTTAAAGAGGTTGGCAGGGTGCTTCAAAATCTTCATTCCGCGTCATGGATTGAGTTTCGTGCCAAACAAAACAACGGCCTGTACCTGACGACTCTTTCTCGACCCAACTCGATCATGCAGAATCTGCAACTGCGTTCGAGAGATCAGGGAGTGGCAAAGGATTTGCGACTCTCTGTGGAGAGGGTGCATGTCCTTGATCCGCATTGGTTTGACGGTATCGACGCAGAATTGTTTGTGGCTGCTGAGCGGGTCTTGGCAACGACGGACGAACGGGGATTCGCTATCTTGCAGCAAGCCAAACGATTGAAAGACTTGGTGCTGATTCTGGGAACGCCGAATTCGCCGGAAGAGAACGTCGAGCTACCTCGATTGCCGAATCTCGCGTCGCTCGTCTTTGTTGCCGACGAACTGACTGAAAATCATTGCAATTGGATTGGTAGCTTGAGTGAACTGGAAGGGGCGGTCATCCGCTCGGGACCCATCTCTGCTGAGTTTCTTCAGCAGCTTTCTCGCTTGAAGAAACTAGAAAGCCTGACGCTTGAACCACCGGATAAAAAAGAGGGGCTTTCTGGCGAAGCACTCCTGCCCTTGTTGAAGCAGTTCGAACGATTGCGTTCGGTCACAATTGGATGGGAGATCGAGAAGTTCTCCCAACTTCAATCCAAGCTCCAAGGAGTCAGCGTTCAATCCTACGACGACTAGGCAGGAAAAGGCTGAACAGCCGTCCTGATCCTACGGCGCCCCGTACCTGGACTCACCAGAGTGCAGGTACAACTTTGAAGAACAACTACGCACCGGCTACAAACCGAAAACCGTTGCGAAGCCGCAATGATCTACAAGTCAGTCAGGCTGGCTGGTTGACCATCTCTGCGGTTACCAAGAAACCCATGAACGATTCGATCGACGCCATAATTTACGTGCTGGACGGCGCCGTCACACATCGCAGCATTGAAACCACTGGCATGCGCACTTCCAAAGGCAAAGTGACCGGAACGGCCAGGCGTGTCTTGCGAAGGCTCGTAACGTGAACCGACGGGATTGGTCAGCCGTGTATTGTCCCATTCAAAACCCGAGAAGATACTTTGGTTCTCGCCCCAATCGTTGCCGTTGAAGCCCGTGTATTCGTCCGGGTCGACATGCTTTTCGGCAACCAAGTAAGTTTTCGTCGTCCCGTCTTTGATGTGTCGCATCTTGACTTCGCTGCGGATGTACATGATGCCCGTGATATAGACGGCGAATGGATCGCGAGTATCACGCTGATCGAGGACTTCTGTCCAGTCAAAATCTCCGTCAGCCTGACTGTAGGAGCTTGGAATGCGAAATGGAGGATTGTCCCCTGCTGACCATTTGCTGTCGCCGCCGTTAGCAGCATAGTCGCTCTTGGCAACCGAATCGAGAAGGGGAACCTGAGGGGCATTGTTAATACGTCGCCAATCATGACCCGTTGATTGGGCTGGGCGACGTGAAGGGCAATAGAACGATCCAATAGGGTTGGTGTGAAGCTGAATCATTGCCTGGCGACGCTCAGTCGAGTTCGTGACACCCTTCCCAAGGTCACGGAGTGCCCCCTCTTCCAAGTAGGGCAATGCGCTGTATGCCCAACCCCCTGGTTGTTTCTTGCCAAAGCCACGGTCTGGATCAGCCGTCCATTCCTTCGACCATCCGCCGGAGGGAAAGAAGCGGAGTGATTCTTCATGAAGAAGGCATGCGAGTGATATCTGCTTCAATTGGTTGATGCACTGTACTCGACGAGCCGCTTCACGCGCTTGTTGAACGGCCGGCAACAGCAAGGCAACCAAGATGCCGATGATTGCGATGACCACCAGCAGCTCCACCAATGTGAAGGCGTTTCGCTTGAAGACTCTGTTTTGCATTCTTATGTCCCTTGTGCATTGCGAGACCAGTTAGCCCCTGCTCTCATACCGCTTCGCATTTTAACGCATCCGCTGTTTAGGGTAAACCAAACTTTTACGTAGTAACGACTTGCGACCAATGGTTCTTGGGAAATTACTTCAACTTAAAGTGAATTCCTTGGGTCGTACTAACCGCCGGTGAAGCAGAAGTGATCTCTGCCCCTAAGGTTGTATTTTCGTTGTATTTTGCCGGAATCTTTTCTTTTCCACCTTCGATCTTCGATATTTTCACTCGATACATCCCGACTTGCATACCGAACTTTACCGACTCCAATTCTGCAGCCCCCATCTGCGTGGTGCCGGTCGCAGGCTTTACCCAATCCGCAAGGAAAGGTTCGGGTTCTAACGTTACCATCGCGCCGTCTACCGGGCGGCCCCGCAAAGTCACGTAACAACTTGCAGGAAGTGTTCCGGCTTTGGAATCGATCCAGGTTTGAATCCGAGCTGATAACTCGTCTTTCGAAACGGAATTGTCCGAGTTGGTATCCACCGCCTTTAACGCTGATTTGATGCCCGGCGATGCATCCAATTCGTCGCCTTCAAGCTGGCCATTGCTATCTTTGTCAAACATTTCCATTGCGGTATTTGCCGCCGCAGATGCATTGATGGCTGGTGGCTTGATGCGGTCCGCCTGACCACCACAACCACTGAGTATCGCCGAGAGGATGAGGAGTATGACAGTCGGTGAGGTAAATCGATTCATGACGAAAGCTCGTGTTGGCCGTTGCGAATACGTGACTTTGTCGAATGTAAACATCTCGATGCACAGGGTATAGAGGAGAGCCGCTGCTTGGCCGCATAACGAAGAATGGCGGCTGGTAGCAGGATGATAAAAAAGCAGCGGCCCGGAAATACCGGGCCGCTACACTGAATTTAAAGCGACTTAACGATTTAAGCTTACTTGCGACGAATCGCCAAGAAGCCAATCAATCCCAAAAGGCTGATGAGGCCCGAGTCAGGTTCAGGGACAGCACATCCGTTAGGGTGTGGAATTACGCCTGTTGGGACGCCCGAAGGATCAGCTGTTACGACAAAGT
Organism: uncultured Pirellulaceae bacterium; assembly: GCA_964471695.1. Lineage (GTDB taxonomy): Bacteria > Planctomycetota > Planctomycetia > Pirellulales > Pirellulaceae > CAYYHV01. The sequence continues at coordinate 2,185 of CAYYHV010000476.1, read as the reverse complement.
TGTCGAAAATGCCAAACGTGTTGGCGGGATCGGAGTTGACCGAACCGAATGGGTCTTCGTATCCCAGCAGAGCGAAACCGCTTGCGGAAGCCGTGTCGACTGTTTCGCTGAAGAACTCAACGAAGTTGTAGTAAACAGCAACATTGCTCGTACCATCGCCATTGTCGAGCACGTCGATGTCGACTTGGACCCAGTCATTGATGGGTGCACCGTTGGGTGGTTCGGCGTCTCCAGTCGTTGGGTTGCCGTCAGCGTGGCAAGGGAAAGCCAAATTGAAGTTGACGTCTTCAAACGTCTGCGTGTCGCCAAGGTCGGCGAGTTCAACACCATTCTCGAAAATGGCCGTGTCTTCGGTTCCATAGCCGTTTTCGCCTGCAAGCCAGCCCCAAGTTCCCGCAGTTCCGTCATTGCGAGTGTTTCGCGCTTCGATGACGTTCGCGTCGTCCGAACCAACACCCCAAAGAAGCTGCTCAGTCGATCCGCCAGGGAATGGATTGATGTTGAGGTTCTGCCACGAATCAAACGAGACGCGGTAATTGCCTGAGAATGCGATGGGAGTCGAGCCAGCGAGGACATTTACGCCAGCAGCACTGCCGACCGAGAGGTTACCTTCCAGCTTGATTCCACTCGTCGCGGAACCAGAAGTCGAACGTGGAGCTTCGGGGATTCCGAACGCGGAATAGTCGACGAAGTCAAAAGCGGTATCAGATTGTGCGTTGACTTTGACATTCGCGGCAGCGCTGTCAAAGGATTCTGAAAACAATTGAGCCCAACCAGCGGTTGTCCAAAGGAGCGTGCCGGCAAGAGCCAAAGCAAGTCTAAATCTCATCAGTTCTACCTCTCTTTCGACCGCAAATAATGTTTCGCGGTCACAAATCACGGGTGCTAATAGCCGTAGACGATTCAGTCACGGCATCGATAAAAAAAACGTCAACTGCTTTGGCCTCGGAAGGCCAAAACAGCAGACGTTCTTGATAATCATGCAGTAGCTGCTCGCGATTTGGAAAGATTATGTCGGCGAAATTAGACATGCACCATTTTGTAATGTGTGATTTACCAGACCTAATAATATCAGAATGGAGGTTTGGATAAAGATGAAAATATGAAAATTCAACTCACTTGCAATTTGAGTTTCAAGGATTCTTCCTTGGAAAGTATTCGCTGTATCTAAGAATTGCGCCTTACTACAATGCTTCTGTTGGCGTAAAACCGTGAAATAATGGGTTGGATCGGGATTTGGGAAGACGACTGAGAAAGGACGACAAAATGAAGAAAATCAATCTGATGCTCTCTTTGAGCTTCGTAACACTGTTTTGTTACGCCGCGAGCGCACAAGTCACAATTGTCAGTGATGATCTGAACTCGGATAGCTCGAGTGACTACACCGTCGTAAACGGAGGCGTTAGTGGTGGAGGCGATGGTTCGGTGAGCTGGGCGTTCGACTATGCTGGGCTCGGAATCGGCACCGCACCGAACACCACGGATGGGTCGACGACTGGTGTTCAAGTTAAAGTGAATACCACCGCGAACAATGGCGGCTCGGATGAAACCGAAGCCTACACCATCTTTCACAACACGGAGATTGTCGGCGTCACGGACTATACGATGACCGTGGATGTTTACATGGGTGTCTGGGAGCCTGGTGCCGATGGTAGTACAGAGCATATCCAAATTGGTGTCAGTGGCGACGGGGTCACTCGAAACCACCTCTTCGAGTTGACCAGTGCTGGGTGCTGCGACTTTTCCGGCAGCGGCCACTACATCTCGATCAGCGGCGATGGCGGCGACAGTTCGGATTATCGACATTGGCAAGACAATGCAAACGGCTCGGGGAACCCGGGGCCCGTAAATCAGTTCGATCTCAGCTATCTCGCGCCCGACATGGGGACGAACGTAACCAGCGATAACTTCATCGACTTTTATGAGCAGGTTGCCAATCTCGACGCACCGATCCCTGGTGTTATTGGCAACGGATGGGCCACGGTACGCGTGGAAGTTTCCCAGACGGAAGGTAAGCTGCGTTATGCTGTTCGCGGTGCGACCCCCGAAACGACAGGAGTCCCAGGAGCGAATCTGCCGCCAGAGTTTTTGACAATCGTTGAGACGGACATTGAAGACGCGGAAGGTTTTGCGAGCTTTGGTTTGGCTGATCTTTACAGCAGTGTTGCTCCGGACAGTGATAATC
>CAYYHV010000475.1:0-5795 GCA_964471695.1 uncultured Pirellulaceae bacterium | reverse complement strand
AACGAGTGGCACTTGAGCGGCCGCGTTGATTGATGGGCAAGACAGATGTCATGACAGGCGTTTCAAGGGTTTAGGCGAACACACTCTATGATAGGACTTTTTTCCGACCTACCTAGTCGGGTAACGGTGAGGTTGCGGCTATCACCAGAATGGTTGTAGCGATCTTTCCCGTTGAGTCGGTCACGCAAGCAGTGCGTGAATAGCAAAATGAACAAAAAAAGAGCCGCTCGTATGAGCGGCTCTCTCGAAAACTCTAAGTAGCAGCGGGTCGCTTAGCGACGACGGAACCCAAACATTCCGAGCAATGCCAAACCAAGAAGGGCAATGCTGGATGGCTCAGGAACGGCTTGGAACGAGAAGTTGTCGAACGTCACGCCGTGCATCGCTCCAGGTTGTTCGCCTGATTGTCCAGGACCAATTTGCAGGTCGCTGTGTGCACTGTAGCCAAGACCGATGTACCAATCGCCATCGCTTTCAACATTGTCACGTGGTGCCGAGAAGCTCCATTCGCCTGGAGCACCGCCAACGTCAGGAGCCGAACCTGCAACAAATGCGTTCGTTGCGGAATCCCAAGAGAGGCTGAGCCAAGTCATGTTCGTGCCGGTTTCGGCGAAAACAGTGTTAGGGACTTCATTGCCTGCACTGTCAAAAATTGCGTCTTCGAATCCACCCTGTCCGTCATTGGCTGTGCGACCACCAAGTCGGAGTGGAACGGGATTATGGTCAGCTCCGCTCGAAGGGGCGTCTTGCTGCGAACCGTTTCCAGTTGCTGCCTGCGCCATCGCTACGGATGCATTTCCGTCGAGAGCCGATTTAGCAACGATACCCGCTTTTCCCCAACGTCCGTCGACTGCAGCCGTCTGGCTGACGATGCGAACGGTCGCGGTGAAGCTTGTGCTTTTTTCTTCGCTATCGTGGAGATACATGAATTGGTCTCCACCATTCCAGATGTCGCCACCTTGTACGTCCATCAGTGTGACTTCGCCAACACCGGTCATGTCGCCAGAAACGCTACCGGAACCATTACCATCGTGGCTGATGTAGGTCGACGTGTCCAAGCCGGCGTGGGCAGCGGCGGCCAATCCGAGACTTACTGCTAGTGCTACTAGAGTCTTCTTCATTAAATCATCTCCAAACAAAAAATTAGAACTGGTCGTTCAATGACAAGTTGAAAGACGTTTCTCGATTCGGAATCGAACAGAAAAGCACGAGTCCAAACAAAAAACGCCATCCCGGTTGCCTTGTGCAAGGCAACAGGGATAGCGTTCGTTATGAGGTTCTGGGCTTGGCTGCTCTTTTAATCGAAAAGAATGAGTTCTAAGTTTCTTCCGTAGTTTGGCGATTCAATGTCGTAAAACAAAAAAACGCTCATTCAATAACCTAGTCAGATAGATGCTTGAATCAGCGTTGTTGAGTCTCGATCCGCAAAGTGCGGCTCCGTTTAAATTGTAAAACTTTATCGAAGATTAGTTCTTTACCGTGTTTAGTTTCCGAGTCGAATATTAACAATTTAACTGCAACCGCGTTCGACGCAAGATTATTTGAGAATAAATCTTACGGAATACTCCATGAATTTCCACGAACCGGGAATTTGGTCGTCGAAGTCGCAGAATTTGGATGGAAATCGGAGCAAAGGTCCATATTCGACTTCCTTAACGGGCGAATGGCTTCGGCGTTATCCCTGGGATTCGAACCATTTCGCAACTCGATCTGTGTCAACGGGCTCGCCGAAATGCTCAAATTGCTGCGAAAAGACGATTTCTTCGTCTCGAATCAGCACAGCGCCCGGATTTCGCATCGTATTTCCTTGAGGCATCCCAACTCCATACGACTTCGCCTCGAAATATGCCCGCCAAACACCTGATTTGAAGAATTGACTGACCGAACCCCAATTCACAGAGAAGGCGCGATGTAAAAGCTGTTTTGGGTCTCCGATTGTGGCAGCACTCGCCCAGTAGGTTTCAAAGAAGTTGTTGCCTTGTGCCGCCGATCCCATATGAACGAATACGGTTCGAGGGAAGTCGACGGTTCCGCTTTCCGCAATTGTTCGCAGATCGACCACCTGCTTGCGGCAGAACGTTCACCCAAAGTGACGCAAAAACACCAAGAGCACCGTTTTACCGCTAACCAACTCATGAATGCTTTTGGCTGAAAGATTGCGAGTCGACATCGGTGGAAGAAATTGCAAAGCAAGTACGTCTGCACGAAGTTGTTGGTTCACAATTGATCCTTACCGCGATGGAGAACGCGTGGCAGGCTGGCAAACGTATATCCGGTGGCTGTCGATATCCATGGGTATGGTAGCCAGAATTCCATTTTCGACCACGGGCAGCGCTGTTTTGCGCTCGCCAAAATTCCGCGCTCACACATTAACGAGCGCGGAACGTAACCGTGAAAAGTGGATCAATTTGCCAACACGTAAGTTGGGGACAAGCGTCCCACGGATTCACTCACGAATTCTGTCGACTGTTTTTCACAAAATCTAATTCTTTCGTCGCAACGCAAAAAACAAGCCGGCTGGTAACAACCAGAACAGCCCCAAAGGCTCGGGTACAGCCGCTGGACTCGCGGCGTCCGATGACGTGAATTTGCTACCGTTCCAAGCAGCAAAATCAGATACATCCACCACGCCGTCAGCCGTAAAGTCACCACTGCACCAGGCGTCAACACTTGTGAACTTATTGCCATTCCAGATGCCAAAGTCAGAGACATCCACGACGCCGTCCAAGTTGCCATCACCGACCAGATAAGATTTGCCAGGGCCTAGGTTGGCTTCACCAGCTTCGGACAGCCACGCATCACGATCATTAAGATTCACTGATCCATCGCCCGTGAGATCAAAAGCGGCGGTATTGTTTGACGCAGCAATATCGGCTGTTAATGCATCTATGTCGGCGCAATCATATGCTCCGTCAGCGTTGAAGTCGCCGTCAATTGGGTCTCCACCGCCATCGGACATGATTGAGTAATTGTCGAATGTTACTCCGTGCATCTCACCGTCCGCGATGGCAAAATCACCATGTGCACTGTAACCAATACCGACATACCACCCATCTCCATCTGCGGGAACGTCACTGACTGGGTCAGCCCAATTCCAGACGTCCGGGGCACCGTTCACGTCTTCCGCGACGCCAACCATGAAGATATTGGAGGCTGAGGTGTAATCTAGTCGAAGCCACACTGCGGGTGACGTTGGGGCAGGAATGTCAACCGTTTCCCGAAAAAAGTCATTCGCGACTTCACCATTAGCATTCCCAAGTAAACCTGAACTCGGTTCCAGGAATATTGGGCGTTCGAAACCGTTTTGACCGTCGTCGGAAGTTCGACCACCGGCTCGGGCCGGAACGGGATTATGATCTGCGCCGCTCGAAGGTGCGTCGAACTGCGAGCCGTTGCCTGGGTAGACCTGAGTCATCACGTTTTGTGAATTTCCGTCTAAGCTGGCCCGTGCTTGAATTCCCGCTTTTCCCCAACGTCCGTCAATTGCCGAAGTCTGACTGACAACTCGCACCATCGCAGAAAAATTGCCCCTCTCTTGAACGCTGTCATGAAGATACATGAATTGATCGCCGCCGTTCCAAAGGTCGCCACCCTTTACATCTTCAATCGTTACGGGATTCACGCCGGTCATATCACCAGTAACCATCCCGCTGCCGCCGCCATCGTGGGAGACGTAAGTCGCTGTATCGAGTCCACCGAGAGCGGTTGACGCAAAGAGCAAAGCGAAAATAAGTGTCGTCTTCTTCATAACTTCCCCAAAAAGATGATGTGATTCCAAACAAAAAAACGCCGATTCTCTTTGTCTAGCACAATTGGGTAGACAAATAGAATCCGCGTTTTTTTGTTTAGCTATTAGGTCCGACCTGCGAACAAATTTTTGTTGACTATCCACTAATCTATGCAGAATGTTGATCGCAGCAACTAAAAATTGCAAATTTCTCGTCATACACAAGAAATGGTAAGCCACTGAGTGACTTGCTGACACCATTCCAGCGAGAAGACGCTCATTACTCCAAGGATAAACTCTCGCTGAATTCCCAAACCGGCGGCTGCTGCCGTCGTTGTGCAGCTAACCAATTGAGCGCAGCGTAGTGATTGATCTCGTGAGCCCCATCAAATATCGTCACTCGAGCCTTGCCCGCAGCACGCTGAAAAACAGGCAAATTGGATCGCATTAGCGACTTATTTGTGTCAAACACTTGATTCATCAGCTGTAATTCTTCGCCAACGGAATGGGTTTTGTAGAAAGCTGAGATTAGCGATTCCGGAATCGCATCTTCTTTGGTCACGCACTGATTCCACGCAAACAGAGAATGCGTGAATGGGACGCTGCCGTCACGTCCATCGCGGATACCATGATTAATGTCAAGATTTGGCAAGCTATTGGGCTGGAGTTTAGAAAACCAATATACGGGAGACCGACGCGCGGCTTCAGCGGCTCGTTCCGTTACGTCAGGACGGCCGCCAAGTGCAGTCTCGATGTTGTTCGCGTACTTGTTACGTCCTGCCTGCGTACACTCTCGATGCCAAGCCGCGATGTCCGAGATACCGCACCACGCCGATACACCAGCCCAGACTTTCGGAGCTCGGGCCGCCATCAGCAAAGCCGCGTGACCTCCTCCCGAGACACCCACACAATAGACGCGTTCTTCGTCGATATTGTCGTATGACTTTGCAAAGTCAACGGCGCTGAGGATATCCGCGACAACCAAGTCCGAGCCCATTGCCTCCGTGCGATGGTTGGCACCTCGAAAATCAGGATGGACAAAGGCCCAGCCGGCTTTTTGGCACCACTTGGCATACAGGGCTTCTTCACCCGCCTGGGCATAATCGTTGGACCAAGTGTGTAGAGCCACCAACAAGGGAACCGGCTCGCTGGCGTCAGGCGACCAGTATAGAGCCGGTTGTTGCGAATCATCCGCAGCCGAAAGATAAGTTATCCGGACGACGCCTGGTGGATAGCCTTCGACAGGTTTCTTTCCGCAACCGGGAACACACCAGACGAAAAACGCACAGAGCAAACGCAAGACCGCAAATTCACGCTTCCTAAAGCAGTGTCTGACATAACCGTGCTCGCGGTAGACTCGGTCAACATTCTCAGCAGATTGAAGTCTTGGCATCTTTAAAACAGGCTGTCTCTTCCGCTTTTCCGTTTCGTTTGATAGGAATCGTCGAGTTCTTGGACTTGCTTTGCAAGGCGCCGCTTCCCTTCGACGGAATCAGCTTTATCAAACTCGCGCTCGAGTTGACTTCGACGACTGGAATACTCCTCATACAAACCGTCGCGGTAGGCATCGTGGCCTCCCGCCCAGAAACCAGGCATATCACTACCCTGTTGTGTGCCGTTGAAAATTTCCTCGATCTATTCTCGCGAAGGCTTCGTCCCCCTTTGGATCAAATTAACATCATTCCAAGGGTAAAGGAAATTCCTGTCGACAATGCGTTTTGGCAATCTTGATCGGAAAGTAGCTACGTCACAATAACAGATTCCTTTGAGTTTGCATGCTTCGTGCTTTACGACGATCGGTGAAACGAATCCGGTCGGACTCACTTCAAGCAACAGCGACTGGGCCTCGAACAACGGAATCCGCCGTCCGACGAACTATTTTGCTTTTATTGGCTCAATGATGGTAAGAACGCGCTGGCGTCGCCGAATCCACTAAAAAGGAGATACGTGGTATGCATTCATCAACCTCTCGGGTTTCACGGTTTGCGCGCGGTGGTTCTGCCAAACAAGTCCTTATCTTGGCGATGGCACTTTCGGTTTGTGTATTGGCAGTCGTATGCGGTTATAT
>CAYYHV010000474.1:0-5798 GCA_964471695.1 uncultured Pirellulaceae bacterium | reverse complement strand
AAGCAACGGTGATCCGAGACGAACGATACGCTCGGCAGATTGCGTTGGTGACGCATCGTCATCACTCTCGAGGACTGATAGTCGAGAAGCTCCTCAGTTCGCTCAGAGCTGGCGTCGAGGCCTTGTAAGTTATTGCCAGGCTGCAGGCCGCTTACTCGGCATGAGATGAACAGACGACTCTCGAACTCAATGCGTGCTCCATCGTTTTCCTCTTGATTGTGTGACGCCACGAATCAGGCACGATAACGGTCAGCAATTGCAACGAGTCGTTCTACTGCTTGCACGGCTGCGTCATGGTTCTGCGAAAAATTGATCCGGAAATGATTCGCAAACGGAGCGCCGAACTCCGAACCGGGCGTCACGATGACTCCGGCCAATGCACGTAGCGCCCGCACGAATTCCGCGATGTCGATTTCTAGCTTTGGCATTTGCGGGAACAAATAACTTCCACCGCCCGGCGAGCGTACACGAAATCCTTTGGCTGTCATGAATATTCGGCAGAGGTCGTCGCGAATTGACTGATGCTGCGCGATGCGCGTATCCAGCCATCCGTCAGGTTCCGAGAACCAAGATTTAAGAACGGATTGGCAATACCCAGCTGCTCTCAGGCTAACGATGGCTTGTAGCTTCTCCATTCGGCCAATCATGTTTGAAGCACCGAATGCCACGCCTAGTCGAAAACCGCTCAAGGATTCCGTCTTTGAAGGTCCCATGATGGTCAACAGGTTATCCGGTGGCATCAGGTCTAGACTTCGTAAATGTGTGAATTGATACCCTTCGAAGATCTGACGTGAATAGAGCTGATCAACGATCACGAATGTGCCATACTTTTCAGCGAGCCGTGCAATCGCGATAACTTCCGAGGGAGAATACACCACACCTGCCGGGTTATTTGGGTTGGAAAAAATGAACACTTTTGCGCCTGAGCGGAAGCATGACTCAAGTCGATCCAAGTCAAGGCCGGCACTTTGCTTAGCCTCCATGAAGTCGAGGGAAACCGTCTGTATCTGCCCCTCATAGAATTCGACCAACTTGCGATTGGCGAAATAGTCAGGTTCTACTATCACTACTTGGTCACCACGGTTGATGCACGCACCGGCGGCCAGAAATAGCGCACCTTGAGTGCCGGGTGTCAAAATGAGTTCGCGGTCGGGGGCGACCGGCGCTCCGGTGAAATCACCTAGCTTTTTTGACAATAGCTCGCGGATCGCAAGCTTCCCGCGATATTCGGTATAGGCTTGAGAGCCACCTTCGTGGAATCCTTCAACCAAGTCGCCGATTGACTGAGACTGTGGTGCAAATGCATCCACATCGCCATGGGAAAAATCGACGGGTATCCCCGGAAGTCGCTTGCCACGAAAGTGTTTGGCTGCGACGTCTTGACGCACTTCTTGACCGGGAGCCGAGTCGATACCCAGTCGAGAGAATCTGTCGTCGTCTTTTCTTGTATCCGTAAACAATGCTGAAATTATCCCTGCCAGGTTTGAGAAAGAATCGAATCAACAAACTTCGCGCATTTCGATGCAGTGCTTCGCTCATAGCACTGACCGATTGTCAAAGCCCGGGTGTATGTCGTGCGTGCACATTGGAGCGACTGGTCAACCGACATTTGCCTGTGAACTTGATTGAAAGATTATGGCGTCTGTTTATTTCGCAGCACAGCGAACGGATCGACGCAAGTTGGTGAGGATCAGTAGCGGTGAGAGAATTAACAATATGGATGATGGTTCGGGGACAGCCGCCAAATCGCTCGAAGTAAATTTATTCTCGTTCCAGACATTGAAGTCCTGAACATCAACCGCCGAATCGGCGTTAAAGTTTCCGTCCGACCACAAGAGAGTTGACGTGAATCGGTTTGAATTCCAACGGTTGAAGTCGGAGACGTCCACGACTCCGTCAAGATTGGCATCACCTGGTTTGTAAGGCGATGAGAGACCGGCTTCGTCCGCGGCAATTGCCAGCCATTCTACCAAATCGGATCGGTCAATTATTGCGTCACCAGTTAGATCGAATTGATCAGATACTCCGAGTGTTGCGGCGACACCGCCGGCAATAGGGCCAGTTTCCAGCATGGCGTTGATATCCGATACGTCGCAGACACCATCCCCGTCGAAATCACACATCGGACGAATGCGAAAACCTATATCGACAAGTGAAGCTGCAGTCGTTCGGCTGAGAAAGGTGTCGTTCGGGTTTTCATCAATGAAACCGGTATTGAGATCATTGGAGAGACGGCGACCATAGGCATCGACGATTTCGTTATTTTCGTCGAGATGCACGTTTGGCCCAGCGAAAGTATCCAGCTCAATGGGCACGAATGTCGCACTGGCATCAAACTCCTGCTGGTAAGCGGCGAGGCTATTCGTTCCGGTGTATTGACCGCTGTCCAATGAATAGACGCCGTTTTCAATCCATAAGCGACCGATTCCAATTGCATGGCCCATTTCATGGTTAATGGCATTTTGCATCCGTTCGTCGCTCGATAAAACCGGATTCAAGGCGATAAAGCCGCGGTTACGCGTACCGTCGTCATTGGCGTTGAAGGTGAAGCCGCCCTGTGACGTAGCGTTCCCAAGGAGCCCGTGTCCTCCGAACACGGTTGTACCACCAGCCAAAAGTTCCAAGTCTACGTCGATATCGGCGCCCGTAAGGTTGACACCGTCCTGGTATCCAACGACAACGCTTTCCCAAAAGTTTTTTGCTTCGATTAGCAGTGGCTGGATTGCGGCTTGGGTGGCTGCGGTTCCATTCGTAATGGTAAATTTGATGTCAAATTGCGCATACGCAAAAGACGACAAGGTGAGCCACAATGTGATAGCGGCGATGATAGTTTTCATGTAGACAATTATTGGTTTTGGGCGTTGGAAGCCATTGCGAATTTTTGGTCGTGGCTGCGTCGTTCAAGATACTCGCGTGCTACAGGGTTGATAGCTTGTTATTCTTTCGGATTCAAAAAACGTTTCTTTATTGAGTGGCAGACGTCTAGCCTAAGACGGCTTTTGGATCAGCTTGTCACCACGAAGAGGACTCAATGCAACGAATCGGATTCAAGATGCGTCTTAAACCGGGCAACGTAAAAGAGTACCGGCGACGCCATGATGAGATCTGGCCTGAACTAAAGCTGCTTCTGAAAAATACCGGGATTTGTGAGTATTCGATTTTTCTCGATGCAGACAGCAATACGCTATTCGCATTTCAGAAAGTCGACGGTACAGCGGGTTCGCAAGATCTGAGGGACAACCCAATCGTCAAAAAGTGGTGGGACTACATGGCAGATATCATGGAGGTTCACCACGATAACTCTCCGGTTTCCACATCACTCGAAGAGGTCTTCTATCTTGAATAGCCGCGTGAAAATCAGGGGCCGTACTTTTTGAAGAGTTCAGTGAACTCGTCATGAAGTTTAGGATGCAACTTCGATAGCTCCCGATCTTCGCTCGGGTTCGACTCGAGGTTGTAGAGTTCGACTGCCGAATCTGTTCCATAGCGAACGGCTTTCCATTTTCCTCGTCGAGCCGCCTGGAATACCTCTCCAACGATCCCCGAATTCGGGTCGCCCGCCTGTTTTCCAAATTCCCAGTAAAGCGTGCGTTCAGCCATGGGTTCTGGATCATCCCGTAACAGGCCTCGTATCGAAACGCCGTTGGTCCTGACTCGTGGAACTTGCTCGAGAGCTACACCAGAGACTTCCGCAATCGTAGGGAGTATGTCGGCGAATGCCCATGGCGTGTTGTCGACTCGCGCCTGAGTAATGGAGCGAGGCCAGTGGGCTATCATCGGTACATGAATGCCCCCATCGTAAACGTCGCGTTTCATGCCTCGATAGGGACTGGATGCTTTGAAGAAATCAGGGTCTCCGCCACCTTCATCATGAGGCCCGTTATCGGAAGTAAAGAATATCAGTGTGTTGTCGGCAATACCTTTTGCTTCCAATGCGCCGACGATCTGCCCAACATAATCGTCAAGCGCCGAAACCATTCCGGCGAAGGTGGCGTGTGGATTGGCAACGGGTTCAGGGTAATACCATGCATACTTGTCGCGAGGTTTGTCCCCCGACATTCCCTCGTATTCCGTTTCGACAAACTGGTCGCGGTAGAGGTCGACGTAGCGTTTGGGAGCTGCGAGTTCGGCGTGAGGTGAAGAAAAGTTTAGCATGACAAAGAAAGGGTTATCATGAGGCTGGTTGATATACTCGATGGCTTCTTCTGCAAATAATTCCTGAGCATATGCACCCTTCTTGTTGCCTTCGTTGGATTTGATTCGTACTTTCTTGCCGTCGCGCCAAAGAATGTTGGGGTATTGCCGGTGGCCTTCAAGAATGGAGTACATGCCAAACCACGTGTCGAAACCCATGGCCAGCGGGTCGGTGACTCCCATTTGCGAGCCGATCGAGTACTTTCCAAACAACGCCGTGTCGTAGCCCGCGTATTTGAGGACATGTGCAACGGTAACATCAATATCGCGAAGCTGAACCGTATTCGAGTTGTTGTCCATCAACCGCCCATCACGACCTGTGAACAATGATACGCGCGAAGGGCTACAGACGGTGTTGCCGGCATACGCCTGTGTGAATCGAATCCCACGACTGGCAAGTCGATCGAGATTGGGAGTCTTTATCGGCGTTTCTCCGTAGCAACCAAGTTGATTGAATCCAAGATCGTCGGCAAGCATAAAGATGATGTTTGGCTTTTGGCTCGCACCGACTGGCACCGCGGGCTTCTCCTTGTCTAGATTTTTGAGACGAATGTTCTTCCAGAGAACGGCGCCTTGCTTTCCTTTGTGGATTTGCAGACCAAAAAATCCCCGAGGGTACGAACCATTGTCGATCCAATGAGCGATGGGCACACCGTTCACCCAAGTCTTAACGACATTGCCCTTGGCTGATATTGTCAGTCGATTCCATTCGCCTTTCTTCATCGCAGCGCGAGCGGCCTTATGCGCTTTCAGCCACAGAGGGTAGAAATAGCCACCACAGCTTTGACCGTAGATGCCTCCCGACCAGTAGCGTTCCTTGGAAAACTCCTCCATCTCGGCTTGAGGACCATAAACGGTTTCCGTGTCATTTTTGCCTGGTTTGACTTTTGCTCGAAACATGACACCGCTATTGCCATCGATTTCCCATTTCATGTCGCAAGTGAAGATGAAATCGGTGAAATCGGCCCGCTCGGTGCAGAGGTAGGTGCTGTTGGAACCCGGCACGCACTTGCCGAGGATCATTTCATCTTTGACTTCGAATGTGCACGATCCGCCTTTGGGAGTCCAGCCTGACAAATCGTTGCCATTGAATAGCGAAGTGAACCCATCAGCGAGATTGGGTTCTGGGTCCGTGTTTAGCCTCATTGCTGCGGGCTTGGGCGCGTTGGGCTGTTTGCGATAATGGTCGTACCAGCGGCTCTGCGTCGGATCGATTTCTCCGGCAAGCGTACTTTGGCTTGCGAGGGCAATAAGAAAAATGCAACAAACTGAATTGCGGAGCATGGGTATCGAATCTTTCTCTTTAAGCTGTATCGCACCGTGCGTTAGCGCCTCGCGCTGGGGTCTTTACTCGGCGCTAACGCATCGGCTTGTTCTACGATCTCTCAGTCTGTGACTACTCGACAATTAGTTGCCAGCGACCTGGAGTTAGTTTGTACGACTTCCCGGAGCTGTCGGCTTTCAGCGTGAAATTTCCATTGAACACGCTGACTTTTGGAGTGCCGTCGGTCGATTCGGGTGGTATGAAAGTGGCCGTAGTATTTGGGGGGACTTCCGCAGTGACCATTAGATTTCCGGATTGTTTTTCCCACGCACAACTGGCT
>CAYYHV010000473.1:4609-5820 GCA_964471695.1 uncultured Pirellulaceae bacterium | reverse complement strand
CCGTTGTCGTCCTGCGCGTAAACTTCTGCGTAGCTACGTAGAATTGAGTTGGAACCGAAAACGAGGTCTGCGCTGGTAGCTGTCCATTTGACGGTCCCGCTTGCGCGGTCTTTGACTTCGTAGACTCCCTCCGTAGCAGACGGTTGCCAACTGTTCCGCATGTCGGTGAGGTTTACAAAGAAGTCGTTCGTTAGTTGCCCTTCACGGTCGGTAAAGACACCATGCTTCGATCCGCCATGGTTCGTCCCCAGCACACGCATCCCGCCAACGAGTACCGTCATTTCTGCCGCTGTAACACCCAACAATTGGGCTCGATCCAACATCAGCTCTTCCGGAGATACCGCGTACTTCTCTTTCTGGAAATTGCGGAAACCGTCGGCCAACGGCTCAAGAACGCCAAAACTTTCCACATCCGTCATCGCGTCGGTCGCATCACCGCGCCCCGGCGAAAATGGAACGGCGACGTCGTAACCCGCCGCTTTAATGGATTGTTCAAGACCAACATTCCCGGCCAAGACAATCACATCCGCAAGCGACACACCGTTTTCCGACGCAACCGGCGACAGCTTCGCAAGCACGTTCTGCAAGCGTTCCGGCTCGTTGGCTTCCCAGTCTTTCTGCGGTGAGAGTCGGATTCTCGCGCCGTTAGCTCCGCCGCGCTTATCGGAACCGCGAAACGTTCGAGCGCTATCCCACGCAGTCGCGATTAAATCTGCAGATGATAAACCGCTCTCAGCAATCTTGGTTTTGACGGCGTCCACGTCGTACGACGTTGATCCTGCCGGAATAGGATCCTGCCAGATCAAGTCTTCGGCAGGTACGTCCGGCCCTTGGTAATTCGCACGCGGGCCCATATCGCGATGCGTCAACTTGAACCAGGCCCGAGCGAATGTATCCGCAAAATAGTCGGGATCTGCCATGAACTTCTGACAAATTTCGTTGTAGATCGGATCGACTTTCATGGCCATGTCCGCGTCTGTCATCAGCGGCTCGCGAGGCACCGATGGGTCGGTGGCGTCGACCGGTTTGTGATCGTCCGGCATATCGACGGGTTTCCACTGATTGGCACCCGCAGGCGACTTCGTCAATTCCCACTCGTAATTGAACAAATAGTCGAAGTAACCCATATCCCACTTGGTTGGGTTCTTCGTCCATGCGCCTTCAATGCCGGACGTGAACGCGTTGGTCGCTTTGCCGTCATGTCCGGGGTT
>CAYYHV010000473.1:450-4591 GCA_964471695.1 uncultured Pirellulaceae bacterium | reverse complement strand
CCTTGAGCCTCGACGCTAGCTCCTTCCGGTTCTGGCCCGATGTTCGCGTGATCGCCGCCGCCGTGAGCTTTACCCACCGTGTGTCCACCGCAAGTCAGCGCGGCAGTTTCTTCGTCGTTCATCGCCATTCGCGCAAACGTCTCCCGAATGTGCTGTGCGGTCCGAGCGGGGTCTGGCTTACCATTCACTCCCTCGGGATTGACGTAGATCAATCCCATGTGCACTGCTGCCAATGGGTTATAGAGCGTCGTTGCGTTATCAAGATCGTCGTAGCGGATCGCACTGTCCGCTAGCCATTCGTCCTCGACGCCCCAATTGATATCCGTTTCCGGTCCCCAGATGTCTTCGCGGCCGAATCCAAAGCCGAACGTTTTCAATCCCATGGATTCGTAGGCCATATTGCCCGCAAGAACAATTAGGTCCGCCCAGGAAAGGCCATTGCCGTACTTTTTCTTGATCGGCCAAAGCAGGCGGCGAGCCTTGTCGAGACTGGCGTTGTCCGGCCACGAGTTGAGTGGGGCAAAACGGATGTTGCCGCAGCCAGCACCACCTCGCCCATCTCCCATTCGGTAGGAACCTGCCGAATGCCAAGCGAGTCGAATCATCAACCCACCATAGTGCCCCCAGTCAGCAGGCCACCAATCTTGGCTGTCAGTCATCAACGCCACGACGTCGGCTTTGACGGCATCGTGGTCGAGTGCTTTGACCGCTTCGCGATGGTTATAGTCCGCATCCATCGGGTTGGTGCGGGCACCATGTTGATGCAGGATGTCGAGGTTTAGCGACTTTGGCCACCATTTGGCGACGGGCTTTTCGACCGTCGTATTACTTCCGTGGGCGAAAGGGCATCCACCGCTAACCTGACCAGACATTTCGAACTCCTTAAACAAGCAACGTCAAATTTCGGTTTACGATAGTGGGTTCTCAGGTGATCGCCAACCCGCTAGTGACGCGGCTCGATCTGTTGAAAATCGCGCGTTCGAATTGCCCGTGGACGGAGTTAATGAGGCCAATGATCCAAAGCGGCCAATCCCCACTCTTTCACCAACGTGTCGGGTGAAAGCCAACTTTATCGGGTTCATCGCTTGGTTTTTCGCGTCTTGATGGTAATAATACGACTCGGGTACCGACGTGTTTCCGTCGCAAAGGAGCCGAAAGATGGACCATCAAGTCATTATTACATCGAACGAGCGCAGCGTGGAGTTTGCTGGAGCGATCGTCGCGGAGTCGCAACGAGGCAACGATAAGCGTGAGCCGAATGGCCTAACGTTTCACCTGCAGATTTGGGAAACGGATGAGCGTGCATTCGTGACGGTTATTTACGGATTCGTTGACGATGAGCCGCGTCCCCGATTTATAGAGGCCGAACTGGTCGAATCGGTAACGGACGTTGAGAACTTCTTTTTCGTCTTCGAGCCTGGAGAAATTGTTACTAAACTCAAATCGGCGTCCGACAATTGGAACGCTCCGCTAGACGTCGTCCAAGAGTCTTATGAGCGGCAAGTACACAAAATGTTGATGGAATTCGGGACATCGGCGGCCGGTGCAGCATCGCAGCACATTGATTCCGATTCATCTCATCCGCGGGCAAGCATCGGCTAGTGCCTGTACTTAAGGCAGGCCATATTGTCTGTGGCAGCGTTTACAAGGTTCACGGGCAATAGAATGCTTACAAGTCCTTCTAAGTGGTTGGTAGTACCGGCTTCGGCAGCACCGTCCAGTTGCATCCAGCAAGGTGACTCGAAGCCAAGGCACTGGCAAGCCAGTGGCCCCCAAAACCACACGAGCACTGCATCAAGGTTTTGGCTTTCGATCGGCCTTTTGCTGGGGCTACTCGCTAACGCGACTTTTGGCCAATTGCCAGTTCCTCAACAGGCACAGCCGAATCCGACGCGACCACCAACGCCGCCGCCAGCCGCATTACCAACGACGCCGACGAGTCCACCAGCGACTGAGACCGCACCAACCGTCACTGCGGAGCAAATCGACGCACTTCGCCAGCAAGTCGCGAACTCCGCGGAACTTGAAGATGCGGCCAAAGAGCGAGTTGCCGAACTCTGCAAACTCGCGACAGAGCACCTCAACCAGGTGACGGTGTTTATCGCTCGCCAACAAGACTACGAAAAACGACTCGCAGCTGCCGAGCAGGATGCAGCCGCGTTACAAAAGCGTTTGGAGATGACTCAGCCGCCGTTCGCGCCTGCATCTGCAGACGCGGAGCTGCCCGCCTTGGAACAACAGCTCAGCGCCGCCGAAGCCGAGGTCAAAGATATCCGAGACAAATTGCTCGCGGCCGAAGCCGCAGTACAGAACAGCTCAGAAAGAAAGAAGGAAATTCGCAGTCGCCTCTCTACCATCGCTCAAACCCTCGAAACAGTTGCCAAGCAACTCGCTGACCGCTCCGCCACGGCGAATCCCGCCGTCGCTCAGGCCCAACAGTACGAACTAGCGACGCAGCAGTTGATGCTGAAGGCGGAGAAACCAGCCATCGAAGCAGAGTTGCAATGGTTGGACGCGCAGGATGCGCTGGACCTGGCTCGATTGACGCGTGATGCGCTTTCGCGCGATCTGACGGTCGCCGAAAAACAGACGCAACAGCTTTTGTCGATCGTGCAGCAGGAACGAACGAACCAGGCAAACAAGCAAGCCGCCGATGCCCGCGACGCGGCGGAGCGAGAGCGAAATCCTTTGTTTCAGCAGATGGCTCAGCGGAACGTGGAGCTGGCCGAGGCCTACGAAGCCGTCGTCGGTAAGTTACGATCAGCCGAAGCAAGTCTGACGGAAGCCAAGGCGACTCGGGACAAATTGCGATTGGAAGCCGATAACGCAGAAAGCAAAGTCAAAGCGATCGGGCTAACGAACGCCGTTGGGTCGATGCTTCGTAAGCTCAAGCTGTCTTTGCCAAGTCGTCGTCGCCTGCGCGCCGCCATTAAGTCGCGAACCCAACCGATCAGTGACGCTCAATTCGAGCTCCTCGAACTGGAAGATGAGCGTGCGGCCGATCTGTCGAAGTCGCTTTTGCTGAAGTACGACACGGATGTGCGCCGTTTGGACGATTCGTTGAAGAGGCACGCCACCGATATCATCACCAAGCGGAACGAACTTTTATCGCCTCTGATTCGCACGCAAAGCAGCTATTTCGACACACTCGTAGAACTCTCGAACACACAGGAACAAACGTTACGGCAAGTTCAGGAGTTTCGCGACTTTGTGGATGAACGCATTCTTTGGGTGCAGAGCAGCAAACCGATCACGGATCGCGATTCGTTCGCGAACAAATCCCCAAGAGCATTGACCTCGCTCAACTGGCAGAACCCGATTGAAGTAATTCGCCAGGATGCGGCGTCTCACCCCGCGTTGTACGCCCTTGGAATCTTGATCCCCACGCTGTTGTTGCTGTTGCGACCTCGTTGGAAGAAGCGACTTGAAGAATGGGGCCACAAAGCAGAAAAGCGTACCTGCTTGGAATACTGGCCCACGGTCCAGACGCTGATCGGTTCGATCCTGCTTGCATTGCCAATCCCGCTATCAATCCTGTTTGTCGCTTGGCGTCTGTACCTTGCGGAAGGTGCTGACGAAATGACTCGCGCACTG
This sequence comes from uncultured Pirellulaceae bacterium, assembly GCA_964471695.1. GTDB lineage: Bacteria > Planctomycetota > Planctomycetia > Pirellulales > Pirellulaceae > CAYYHV01. The sequence goes on along the minus strand of CAYYHV010000473.1, from coordinate 997 downwards.
ACGCAAGGTCTGCAAACGATTGGTTTCGTCTCGCTTCCATTGGCATTTCTATTCGTTGTGACGCGGAAGTATGGCCTCGCAAGTTCTCACTTCGAATGGTCCGCTACCACCGTCGACAGCTTGCGAAGAGCGCTGCGTATATTGCTGTTCGTCGGTTTGCCATTAGCGTTTGCATCCACAACGCTAATCGAGTTATCCGCAACACTGGGGAATGATGCAGTGGGGCGGCTTTGTTTTGCCGGTTTGATGCTAACCGCCGCGGTGGTGGCTTGGCGGGTATTTCATCCGCGCGTCGGTGCGTTCCATAGTTGGCTCAGCCACAACTCGGATGGATGGCTGGACCGACTTTGGCCGTTCATCTGGGTGAGCATGATCTGCATTCCGATTATGTTCGCGGTGCTGTCGCTGATGGGATATCACTTCACGGCTCGCGCACTCACCGCGAAACTGCGTGAGTCGGTCGGGATCCTCGCGATTTTTGGCATCGTAGCAGCCACGCTGACTCGTCTGCTGGTTGTGCAGCGACGTCGTTTGAACGTGGAACAGG
>CAYYHV010000473.1:0-440 GCA_964471695.1 uncultured Pirellulaceae bacterium | reverse complement strand
TGTGCCGCATGAGGAACTCCAGGCACAGATCAGCCAATCTCGGCGGCTGGTTCGATTTGCGGCAGCCGTAGCAACGATGATCGCCCTATGGTTTGTATGGAGCGATGTCGTCCCAGCGTTAAACTTCCTCGAAAAGTGGCCGTTGTGGCAGAGTAGCCAACAGATTACAGAAAGCGTGACCTCCGAGACAGGCGCCGTGAGCTATGCGACGCGCGATGTCATCGACAACGTGACCATCGCCGACTTGATTCTCGCCATCATCATCGGCATCGTAACGTTTGTCGCGACTCGAAATATCCCCGGCTTCCTTGAACTGTCAGTTCTCAAAAAGCTGCCGATCGAGTCGTCGATCCGGTACGCGATCCGTGCCGTCGTCAGCTACCTCATCGCATTGGTCGGGATCATCCTGGCGTTCGGCGTGATTGGCATTCACTGGAAGC
>CAYYHV010000472.1:0-5822 GCA_964471695.1 uncultured Pirellulaceae bacterium | reverse complement strand
CTGGCACGAATCTTTACGCCGTTAACTCCGATGTAGAGATGCCGCCAACTTTCTTTGGGAAAGGGATTGTGCTCGTTGGCATAATAATCGACTCCCCAATCCCCATGGGCATTTCCGCATCCTGTTTCGAGAACTTCGTCGAAGGTGGACGACCATTCCGGATGCTTGGCAAAGTCAGCTCGACTGCCAGTCGGTTGGAGCGAAGCGTAGTCCATCAACCAGGCTCCAGCGCCTTCGTTGAAAGTCAGTCCACGTCGTGACGGACAAAAGTACATGCCAATGGGAGAGCCGGCGATTTGTTCCGTTGTCGCCAGATTGTGAACGGCATTCTCCTCGAGATAAGGAAGAATCTGGAACGCCCAACTCAGCCCCTGTTTCTTGGGGCCAAAAGCTTTTCCGCCTGACGAGTAGGACGCGATGTCCGGCCATGGGTTTACCCCTCCGCTGGGAAAGAACCGATTCGCACTCTCAAGATTCAGAATCGCCAACCCGATTTGTCGCGTCTGATTCATACATTGAGTCCGGCGGGCGGCTTCACGAGCCTGCTGAACAGCCGGCAATAGCAATGCGACAAGGATACCAATAATGGCAATGACGACGAGAAGTTCTACAAGCGTAAAAGCTGAACGACGTTGAACCGTACTCATATACTTACTCTCCAATTAGAATGCGTCCACGCTCATCGTAGGGAATCAGTCGGCGGGATACAACTGAATCGCCGCAGCCACAGGCTGCCCGGCGACCTATCATCGTGAATTCCCGGGTGAATCCCCGAGCCCCCCCAGGAACAAAGTTACGCTCTCTGATTCATGTCGCGCAAAACTGGGGCACAATCCTGGCAAAGCAACGACACTCTAGTTCTTCTTGATATGCGCCATCACGCGAGCTTCGAGGACGTCCAATGGCACCGCGCCCGCCAACAGGACAACGTCATGAAACTCACGCAAGTCAAACTTGTCGCCCATCGACGACTCCGCCAATTCCCGTAGCTCACGAATCTTCAACTCCCCGATCTTGTACCCCAGCGCTTGCCCAGGCCAAGCAATATATCGATCCACTTCGGCTCGAATATTGTGTTTCGACAACGCCGAGTTGGATTCCATATATTCAATGGCTTGAGCTCGAGTCCAACCTAGGTAGTGCATGCCGGTATCGACAACCAAACGGCAGGCCCTCCACATCTCATACGTCAATCGTCCAAAATTGCTGTACGGATCCTTATAGAACCCAACCTCCAGGGCCAACCGCTCCGAGTACAAAGCCCACCCTTCGACGAAAGCCGTGAAGCCCGTATAGCGTCGAAACTTCGGCAAGTCCTCAAGCTCCTGTTGCAGCGCAATCTGGAGATGATGTCCGGGAACGGCTTCGTGACACGACAACGCTTCGACTCCATAGAGCGGCCGCGCCTTGAGGTTGTACGTATTAACGTAATAGTAACCAGCATCCGAACCATCTCCGCGAGGCGGCTTGTAATAGGCAGAAGTCGTCTGTGGCGCGATGTACGACGGTATGACGCGAATTCCGTATGGCGTCCGAGGCAGCGTCTTGAACAGCTTGGGAAGCTCACCGTCCATTTTTTTCAGGACATAAGCCGTTTGCTGCAACAGTTGATCCGTTGAGGTTGCATAGAACTTCGGGTTCGTTCGCAGGTCCTCAACGAACGCCGCAAAATCTCCATCGAATTCGACTTGCTTGATAATCGCCTGCATTTCGGCCCGAATTCGGGCAACTTCACGCAGCCCAATCTTGTGCACCTCTTCGGGAAGAATATCCAGCGTCGTAAACTTGCGAACGCAGTGCCGATAGTATTCTCGACCATTCGGTAATCCCGAGGCGCCGATTGTGTCACGTGCCGCCGGAAGGTACTTGCCTTCCATGAATTCAAGGAAGTCTTGGTAGCCGGGCACAACGCTTTGAGCAATAGCTGCGGCCCCCGCGCTGCGCAGCTCCGCTTCACTTCGAGCGGTTTACGGTAACCGTCGAGGACGATGGCAGGCAACGTATACCCAGACTCCAAACCAGCGGTCATGACTTCAATGTGCTCGTTCGCGTAGCGACGAAAGTCATTCAGCCGCGCAATGTAGTTCCGATAATCCTGTTCCGTGGCCAACGGCACCTCCCCGCCCAGCTGCGGAAAGCTGATGTGAAAACCTTCTCGGTTCGTGATCGGAATCAAATACGATTTGAACTGATGATCATCAATTCGCTGCCTGAGGACTCGACGCATAATCCTCGCATTAAGTTGATCCTTGTCGTCCAATCCCCGTTCTACGATTGCGTCCAATCGCTCTAGGCTGGAAACGTAAAACTTGTTGGCTCGTTCCGCCGCTGCCTGCGTGGCATTATCCAGTCGATCGTTGGCACGATGATCCCCAACCGAAGTGGCGAACAACGGTGAGTGCTTGACTCGGAATTCCCATTCATCGTCGAGGTAGGCTTCAAACTGTTCGTGGGGCGAAGCCACTTGGCTATAAAGTCCCGACGGCAAAGCAAGAGTCGCCAGAATCGCCAGCAGCATAGTGAAGCGACAGATACGGCTCATTTCTGTTTCCTTCCTCATAGTATTAAAAATTCACGCGGCGGAATTCCGAGATTGGCGACTTAGAGAATGATTTCACCGTTTGCCAATCGAGTCAGGAAATCGAGATTACTATCCAGCAGATTTCCCGATTGATGCATCTCTTCGACCGTCCACCAATGGACTTCGGCGACTTCGTCGGGATCTGCGGTCAAAGTCTGCGATTCGTCAAATTCGGTCAGCCACCAGGCGAGATCCACGTTTCGAGACGTCACGCTGTGCCAGACTTTTCGAATCGGCGTGGCGTTGACAATGGCGAGTTCTTCCTCAAGTTCGCGGACCAACGCCTGACCTTCTGTTTCGCCCGCTTCGATCCCGCCACCGGGGAAACAGTAGGTCCCCGGCGCGGAAACTTTCTGGGAACGACGAATCACAAGGAAGTGAGGAGCCCGAAAGACGACAGCTACGACACCGAATCTTCTAGGTTTTACGGTCATTGTGAATAAATCTGCAAAATCAACTTTTTGATCGTCGAAAGGGTCCAAACGTCGTTACCAAGAATTGGCTAGCCTATCTATAATGATTTCTTGAGCAACCCCGCGTCGGTTGGGGAAGCGGCAAGTCGACTGTCTGGATTTCCAAGGCAGTGGCTAGAGGTACTTTGAGGATAAGGAATCGAGATGCCCGATTGTGGTCAATCCAGCGCGCGGGTGAAGCGAGTTCTCGCGCTCCTAGGCTGTTTGATTTATTGCGCTATCTGTGGCTCCATTTGCGGCTGCAACCAATCTAACGCGAATGGATCGTCGGGGGCAGCGAATTACGACTTGACGATATCCAAGACGAAGCTGAGCGACGTCGATTTAGAATCGGACGTCGAAGCTACACTATTGGATAACGAACGAGTCGTTGAAAAATTCAGCAACGGCCAAATCAAATGGGATTATAAGGCTGACATCTACTCCGACGACTCCAAGATTCCCCATGGGCTGTCCATTGAGTATCACGAGGACGGCGTTCTATATCGCAAGGGGAAGTTTGAGAAAGGGGAACGCGTCGGAGAGTGGGTCCTGAACCACCCCAATGGCACGCTGGCCAAAAAAGGCATTTACGTAGACGGTAAGGCCGATGGCGCGTGGGACATATTCGACGATACGGGACATCGGTTGCGTGTGGAAAAGTACGTTGCCGGGAAACCGGATGGCGTTTGGGAATACTTCGGCGATGACGGGCAAGTCATCAGTCGCAAATCCTTTGTGGCTGGCGAACTGAATGGCAAGTCGACTCGCTACTATGACAACGGCGAAATCAATGTTATCGCAGAGTTCAAGGACGGCGTGCCTCATGGGCTGACCGAGCGTTTTTATTCAAACGGCGGAAAAATGTCGTCCGAAAACTACAAAGAAGGTAAGCGACATGGTGTTTCGGTGTCCTATACGAATGATGGTCGCATCATCAATGATGTTGAATTTGACGAGGATATTCGCGTTCCCGCGGCATTGCGCAAAACCAAATCATTGCTTGATAATTCGGATGATGAGGAGTAGGTGAGAGTTGGAGGCTTTTGTTTTCATAGGGATTTCATATAATCACCGATAGTATACATTTGTACGCATGCGATGATTCGATATTTCTGCATCAATGGCTTAGATACTGGCGTTGATTAGTCAAAGTATGAACCAGTTGGAACGGAATCCCGACGAGTATCTTGACCAATTCGGTTTGACCAACTTTCGTCCTGCGCAAAAGGACGTCATCAATTCCGTCCTTGAGCAGCGCGACTGCCTTTGCATCATGCCGACGGGCGGCGGCAAGAGCCTTTGTTACCAATTGCCTGCCATTATGCTCGATGGTTTGACACTAGTGGTCTCACCGCTAATCGCACTGATGAAGGATCAAGTCGATTCTCTATGCGAAAAGGGCATCCGAGCCGCGTTCATCAACAGCACGTTGTCGTCGCAGGAGCAGTACGATCGGCTGGCAAACGTCGAGGACGGCCAATACGATCTGCTCTATGTCGCTCCAGAACGATTTCGCAGTCAACGATTCGTTGAACTTATCAAATCCTCGAACCTCCAGTTGCTGGCCGTTGATGAGGCTCATTGCATCAGCGAGTGGGGACATGACTTTCGGCATGACTATGCGAGGCTGGGACAATACCGCAAACGCATTGGCAACCCGCCGACGATCGCACTGACGGCGACCGCGACTCCGGATGTGCAAACCGATGTGGTTCGGCAATTGGGGTTGGAGGATCACCGAACGTTCATTGCGGGATTCGCACGCGAGAATCTTCGCTACCGCGTTATCCAACATGGTGCCCAGAACGAAAAAGACGAAACGATCAAGAACTTGGTCGAAGGCTATGCTGGGACCGGCATCATCTACGTATCGACTCGCAAAGCTTGTGAAGCTGTCGCGGAGATGGTCCACGAATCATCGGGACGCTGTATCGGGATCTATCACGCGGGACTGCAACCGAACGAACGTCGAGAGGTTCAGGAAGCGTTTATGTCGGGCGAAGTCGAAATCGTCGTTGCAACCAACGCATTTGGAATGGGAATCGACAAACCGGATGTACGATTCGTCATTCACTACAATATGCCAGGCACGCTCGAAGCCTACTATCAGGAGGCGGGGCGTGCCGGTCGCGACGGACTGATGTCGGACTGTGTGCTGCTCTACAGCAGCAATGACCAGCGTATTCAGCGCTATTTTATCGAAAGCGCATATCCGGCTCGGGAAATTGTCAGAGATGTTTACGAGTATCTCTGTCGACTGAAACGGGACCCCATCGAAATTACCCAAATACAGCTCAAAGAAGACATGGGGCTGGATATCAGCACCGAAGGCGTCGGCACCTGTGAGCGAGTCCTCGAAAAAGCCGGCGCGATCCAGCGACACGAACCGCATCGCAATATGGCCGTCGTCCAGATCAATTCGCACGCAGATACATTACTCGACTTTGTCTCCCCGAAAGCCCGTAATGTTCGAAAACTGATTCATGTGATTGAGGATCGCATTGGCGAGATGCGGTTCGAACCTGTCTACTTCCAACTGCAATCGCTATCCGACCGTTCGGGACTGTCGATGCAGGCCATGCGTAAAGCGTTGGCTGAACTATCCAATCTTGAATCGTTTCACTACATCCCTCCGTTTCGTGGACGCGCTATTCACATTACGGATCGAAAACAAAAGTTCGCCGATCTGGAGATTGATTTTGAGGCGATGGATGAGCGGCGACGATTCGACTATGAAAAACTGAACAGCATGGTGTCTTACGCCTTCACAGGGCGCTGTCGACAAT
>CAYYHV010000471.1:2412-5827 GCA_964471695.1 uncultured Pirellulaceae bacterium | reverse complement strand
TTCTCGGCCTGCAAAGCAGCCTGTTCGGCCGTCTGTTTGGCTTCGATTGCATCGTTGAATGAGCTGGAGAACTCAAAGTTCACGATGTTGAATTTCGTAATCTGAATCTGATTAATTTTGACACGCTCCGAGAGCATTTCTTCCATCCCACGGCGAACGTCCGTCCGCTGCGAAATCAACTCTTCGGCAGTGTACTGCGCCGTAATGGCTTTGACAGTTTCTTCCACGGCAGGGTCAAGCACTCGCTCTTTGTATTCCAAGCCGATGTTGTTGTACAACTGGCTGACTTGGTCGGACACGGGATGAAAGTTCACGACAATGTGTGACTTGACGGTTTGCAAGTCTTTGCTGGACGCACTGGTTTCGAGTTTAAGTTTCTGTTCTCGGACTTCGACAGGGCGCACGTTCTCAATCATGGGAATTTTGAAGTGCAAGCCAGGATCGAGTGCTTCACCGACGACTTTTCCGAAACGCATTTTGACTCCGCGATATCCAGCGTCGACCGTCACGACTGATCCGATGATGCCGATCAGCACGAGCACGCCAACGGCGAATGCGGCTAGTCCACCCATTGTATTTGCGCGACGTACGTTAAAGTTTTCCAATTGGTTCTCCCTTGGTGTTCGTTGGAGGCGTTGGTCAAAAGTTGGCGCGGCGCACCGAGCCGTCAACGACGGCGCGAAGCGTCGAGCCACGATCATGCGATCAACGCATCAGGCCGATTTATGATTCGCGAGTCGCTTCCTGATTGTGGGTTGGGAACCTGCAAAAAGAAAATTCGCCATCGACCTACAGGTCGTATCGGGGCCGCGTTCTGTCTCGCTCAAATAGTATTCCCAGGAGCAAAATTCTTGTGACTCGCACACTGCGTTGGAACGAATTTTCAATTTCGCTGGGTGTTCGCCGTTTTTTCCCGCTCAACTTCTCGAGTCGCACGTTGGGGGCTTTTTCAGAACCACGGGCGCCTCAAAAAAATAAGCGACGGTAGGTGCTTGCCGACGCCACTTTTGAAACCGAATGTATCGACTCGAGTGAGAGCCGCGGCGATGAGGAGTATGACTTCTTGCCGTAGCATGGACCTCGGTCCGCGACAGAAGTGCTTACGAGAAGTATACGGCCCAAGGCCATATTGCGCGTGAGGGTTGTGACCCAACCGTCGCCTATTTGCGAGCTACCGGTTTGCCTTCGGTTTCTTCGATCGCTTTTCGCAATTCGTCGGAGATGCGAATCGGTCGTTGCGCGTTGTAGTCGAACATGACAACGATCGAGTGTCCCGAGGCTGCGATGTCCCCAGCGGTTTCGCTGTAAACTGCGTGTTCCATCGTCAGGCTGGTGTTGCCGGCTTTGACGATCCGCGAACCGACGTGGACGGTGTCCGGATATCGGACTTGCTTCTTAAAGTTGCAGTTAACGTTCGCCAGAATAGGGCCGCACGCTTCCAGCCCCATAACATTGCGCACCCCATGATCCCAATAGGCGACGCGCGAGCACTCAAACCAACGGATGTAGATGCAGTTGTTTACGTGTCCGAACAGGTCCTGATTGCCCCACAATACCGGCAGGGTGACTCGGATCGGATAGTCGTCAAGTGGCATTTAGGGCGGCCCGATAGTTGAATGGATGTCTGTCTTAAACGTCGATGTCATCCGCCTCTTCGGCGCGTTCCATAATGAAGCGAAAGCGCGCCGATGCGTCACGGCCCATAAGGTCACTGATTACGCGATCTGTTTCAAGCTGATCGTCGACTTCAACTTTTAGCATGCGCCGAGTCTTCGGGTTCAGTGTGGTTTCCCAAAGCACCTTGGGCATCATCTCGCCCAGTCCTTTGAAGCGAGTGATCTCAGGATTGGCTCTCCCCGTGTATGCGTCGAGGATCCGAGCCCGGTCGGCTTCGTCCGCGGCCCAATGGGTCTCTTTGCCAAAGTCGATTCGGAACAACGGTGGCATGGCAATATAGAGTCGGCCATCCCCGATGAGTTGAGGCATATGTCGGTAGAAAAAGGTTAAGAGCAGCGTTGTAATGTGGTGGCCGTCCGAGTCGGCATCGGCCAACAGGATGATGCGGTTGTAGCGGATGTTGGACAAGTTCATGTGCGGTCCGATGCCACATCCAATGGCAGAAACAAGGTCCTGGATTTCTTTGTTCTCCAGAATCTTCTTCAGCGTTGCGCTTTCCGTATTGAGGACCTTTCCCCGTAGCGGCAAAATCGCCTGGAAGTTGCGATCGCGCCCCTGTTTGGCGCTACCCCCGGCAGAATCACCCTCCACGATGAACAGTTCGGATTCGCCGCGGCCATTTTTCAAACAGTCGCTAAGCTTGCCAGGCAACATTGTCTTCTTGCCGCTGACTTTGCGCGATATCGAATCGGCTGCAGCCCGCGAAGCCGCCCGGGCTCGGGCCGAGGCAATGATGCGCGCGATCACGCTGTCGGCGACCGTGCGATTGTTGTTCATCCACTGCTCAACAGCAGGACGCACGGCTCCATCGACAACGCTGGTAATTTCCGGATTGTTCAGTCGGTCTTTGGTCTGGCCCTGGAATTGAGGTTCCGCAATGAAGATCGAAACGATCGCGACTAAGCCTTCGCGGATATCATCGTGCGTAATCTTGACTCCGCGAGGAATCAGTTTGTGTGTCTCGAAGTAGTTGCGGACAGCCTTGGTCAACGCGGCTCGGAAACCGTTTTCATGCGTGCCTCCGCTACCGGTGGTGATGCCATTCACGTACGAGCGAACATGTTCGTCTGTGGATTCCGTCCATTGGACGGCAAGTTCAATACGTTCTTTCTCGTTGCGAGCGAAAGTGAACGGAGCCTCATGGATAGGCCGGGCGTTGCGTTCCTTGAGGACTTTGCCAAGGTAATCCACAATTCCCTGTTCGTGGAAAAACGTCTCTTTGGTACCAGTGGTGTCATCGACAAACTGGACTTTGACGCCACGATGCAGAAAACTGGCGACTTCGAGTCGTTGGCGAATGGTTTTCGGGTCGAACTTGGTTTTGGGGAAGATGGTCGGGTCCGGCGTAAAGGTAATCGTCGTACCCGAACCGCGAATGTTTCCCTTCATTTTTTGCAGGGACTGTTTGGTCTTTCCGCGAGCGAATTCCATCTTGTATTGACTGCCACCTCGCCGAACGATGGCGACCATTTTCTTGGATAGCGCGTTGACCACCGAGGCGCCGACGCCGTGCAGCCCACCGGCTGTTTTGTAGTTGGCTCCTTCAAACTTTCCGCCGGCATGCAGAATTGTGAGCACCATTTCCAGAGCCGGTTTCTTCGTTTTAGGATGCTTGTCGACGGGAATGCCACGTCCATTGTCGGAAACGGTAATCGTCTCACCATCCTTATGCAGCTGGACGGTGATTTCCGATGCGTGACCATTCATCGCTTCGTCGACACTGTTGTCGACGATTTCC
>CAYYHV010000471.1:0-2402 GCA_964471695.1 uncultured Pirellulaceae bacterium | reverse complement strand
CCCCGATATACATGCCGGGTCGTTTGCGAACGGGTTCCAATCCTTCGAGCGCAACAATGTCTTTGGCGGCATACGATCCGCCCTTTGCACTGGTCTTTGCGGCCGTTTTTTTCTTCTTGGAAGCGGTGCTCATAGTATTATTGTGCAGCGATCAGAGAAATTGATAGGTTCGTTATTCGGCTTCGTCAAAAGGTGGTGGCGATTCCACAGGAGGTTTGATGATCTTCGCAATCTTGCCATTCTTCTGGATCTCGTTGCCCTTGCCGCCACGCGAAGTGACTCGGTACTTGGCGGTTGAGATGGTCTTTTGAGCGCCTCGATTGGTTTCGACGAGCAGCAAGTCGCGATCACCCGTCGATGGTTTGAATCCTAGCAGTCGATCATCCTTCGCAAGTTTGATCAACATGATGCCCTTACCTGGACCCGAAAGGTAGTTGATCTCTTCCGACGGGCAGATCACAGCACGGCACTTTTCCGAGATGGCCAGAATCGTTTCGTCGGCGTCGATCGGATACACACCGACAATCTCCGATCCGGCGGAGACACGTGCGTAGCGTCGACCGCTGCGCGTGGATGCTTCGGCATAGGATTCTAATCCGAAACGCAAGGCGTACCCGTTGCTCGATGCGGCGAAGCCGTGAATCTCCGGACAGAGGTCGGGCTTCTTCTTGTCTTCTTTGACGTCCCCGATGACTCGGGGGTCGAACGACATGACGGAGACAATTTTGTCGCCGTCTTTGAGCTTGAACAGCTTCTGAATCGGCTCACCAAATCCCGTCGAAGCTGGAATGTCAATCATGCGCGCGGTGTAGCAGAATCCAAGGGCGGAGAAAAATCCGATGGTTTCACGAGTCGAACCCGCAACAACGGCGAGAACCGAATCGCCCTGACGTACCCGGCTTTTCGAAGGATCAGCAATCTGTTTTTGTCGCTTCACCCAACCGTCAGTCGTAATCATGACATGACAGTCTTCGGCGACGATGAAGTCTTCGGCCGAGTACTCGGGCTCGCTTTCAACGGCTTCGATAATCGTTCGCCGTTTGCTGTCTTTATCGTTGCTGTAGTCCTTGATGAGTTCTTCGATCTCGGTACGAACGATCTTCCATCGGCCCGAAGCGTTGGTGTCCTTGGTGTTTTCGTTGAGCAACTTCCGGATGGCTCGAGCGCGCTTTTCTTTGTCTTTCAATTCCTGCTGGATCAGATTGATTTCCAGTCGAGCCAGTCGATACAGCTTTAGCTCGAGGATGGCGTCGGTTTGTTCGGCGTCCAAGCCACCTTTGCTGGCTGGAAATCGCTTCATGATCTTTTCAGCCGCGTCGGCTTTTCCATCACTCTTGCGAATAATGCGAATGATCGTGTCGAGCGCATCGAAGACGATGATAAAGCCACGCAGGATGTGAATCCGACGTTCCAGCGACGCGAGTTCATTTTCCAGTCGTCGAGTAATGACGTTTAACCGGAACTGCAAGAAGTACCAGAGGATCTGCTTCAATCCCAAACGATCGGGAGCGCCGACTTCCGGATTCTCGGTCGGTGTGAGGCATGTAAAGTTGCAGTTGAAGTTCTTTTGCAGCAATGTGTTCTTGTAGAGGAAGGCGAGCACCTTTTCGGGGTCGGTATCCTTCTTCAAGACGAGATCGATCCGCGTGTCGTCCGTCGACAGATCACGGACTTCGGTGACCAGTGGTAGCTTGCCAGTAAAGACGTACTCGGCGATACGCTCACACAGATCAGCTTTGTTGACACCATATGGGATCGACGTGATCTGCAGCGTCTTTTTGGAACCTGATCCAACGACTTTGTGGGTGCCACGCGTTTTGATCGAACCCTGACCGGTTCGATAGATATCACGTAGCTCTTCCTTGCTGTTGATAATCTGGCCGCCGGTTGGAAAATCCGGTCCGCGAACCGCGTCTTCGGCGACGAGCTGATAGTCCTTGATTTCCGGATTGCTCAACAGTTTGAGGAGCGCCTTGCAGACTTCCTTCAGATTGTGAGGCGGAATGTTTGTGGCCATTCCGACAGCGATCCCGGTGGCTCCGTTAATCAGGAGGTTGGGTACGCGGCTGGGAAGAACAACCGGTTCGCGTTTGGTGCCGTCATAATTCGGCTTGAATGCAACTGTTTCCGTGGCCAGATCGCGAAGGATATCGCTGGACAACCGGGTCATGCGACATTCGGTATATCGCATCGCCGCGGCATTGTCGCCGTCGACCGATCCAAAGTTGCCGCTACCATCGATGAGTGGTACGCGCATCGAGAACGGTTGGGCCATGCGCACCATGGCATCGTAAATCGAGCTGTCGCCGTGCGGATGGAATTTACCCATCACGTCACCAACCACGGTGGCACTTGCGATGCTTGGCAGTATGGTCCAGTCGCATCTGGCCCATAGTGTAAAG
>CAYYHV010000470.1:5119-5833 GCA_964471695.1 uncultured Pirellulaceae bacterium | reverse complement strand
CCGTCAACACCGCCCGAACCGTAACCGCGATCAGCCTGAATGACCGGTACTTTTACTCGACCCACGATTCTGGTGTTCCGGTCAGCACGCACATCGAAGAGTGGTTTACGGCAAGCAGTCCCGTGGCGAACATGCCGGGCCTGAAAGTCACGACTTTCGAGTCGCGCAAAGCCGGTTCAAACCCAGTCTACATCGTCCGCAATGCCTTGATTGCGAGTACGATTCTCATTTGTGCAGCCCTCGTCGGGTCAATTTGGCTCGCTTCAATGATGGCCGTCAGACCCGTCCGTGAATTTGCCGATGCCGTGGACCAAGTCCGCGAAACGAGGGACCTCAGTCTTAGCGTTCACGAGAACAGCACGGCTGAGTTTTCTCAACTGTCGACTCAATTCAACGCAATGCTTCGAGAGCTGGAAACCACAACGGTTTCCAAAGAGCAATTTCGCAAACTCGCCTTGGTTGCAAAATACACCGACAATGCAGTCGTGATTACGAATGCTCAAGGAGAGATTGAATGGGTGAACGAAGGCTTCATGCGAATCACGGAGTATTCAGAAGAAGAAGTCATCGGGCGACGCCCGGCTGAGTTCCTCCAAGGCGAACAGACGGATCCGGAAGCCGTTCGGATCATGCGTGAAGGCATTCGCAGTCTCGAAGGCTTTGATGTCGAGATCGTTAATTACAACAAGTCTGGCAATCCCTACTGGGTGGCCA
>CAYYHV010000470.1:1798-5035 GCA_964471695.1 uncultured Pirellulaceae bacterium | reverse complement strand
CGAGATGAGGCTGGCATCGTCAATAATTTCATCGCCATCGAAAGTGACATATCCGAAAGGAAGAAGGCAGAGCAGGAAAAAGAGCGCCTTGGCAAAGAACTACAAAAAGCCGCGCATCACGCCGGCATGGCCGAAATGGCAACTGGTGTCTTGCACAACATTGGCAACGTACTCAACAGCATCAACATTTCCGTACGTGTCTTGCAGGAGTCGATCCAGTCGTCCAGCGTGACTCGCTTGCCGCTACTCGTGAAGATGCTGAATGAGCACGAAGACGATCTGGGGGACTTCCTGTCCGAAAATCCTCAGGGCAGAAAACTTGTTCCCTATCTGAATAAACTGACGCATGCCATCACTTTGGAAAAAGATGCGTTTGGCGATGAGGTTCAATGCCTGCTCGGCAACATTGATGTCGTAGCTCAGATCATTGCTTCGCAACAGTCTCTCGCGCAGAAAGGCGGCTTTCAGGAATTGGTGGACTTGCAGGCGTTGCTCGAAAATGTACTCAAAATGCAATCCCATGGACTCGACAAATATCGAATCCGAATCAAACGTCAGTATCAAGACGTACCCTCAGTCATGGCTGAGAAACACAAATTACTTCAAGTCGTGGTAAATCTTGTCAGCAACGCTAAACAGGCACTGCGTGACTGCGACAAAGAAGATCGAGAATTAACCGTTGGCTTGGCTCCCGATCAAGATTCGATACGCATCACCGTCGAAGACAACGGTGTCGGCATCTCAGAGGATGACTTTGAGCAGATCTTCTCCCACGGCTTCACTACGAAGACCGATGGGCACGGTTTTGGACTCCACAGCAGCGCATTAGCCGCCCATGAAATTGGCGGCTCACTTTCCGCACACAGCGACGGAGTCGGACTTGGAGCCAAGTTCACCCTGCGGCTTCCCGTGACCGCAGACGAACTCATCGCCGAAGCATCCATGTAGGTTGTGGCTCTGTCATTTCAGTTCACCACATTCAACAGCGATTCTCCCAACAATGCTCGGCGACAATTCTCCGACGCCTTCGTACGCATGTCGACGAATCCCTCTTCGCAGTAAAAAGCCGCGTGGGGATTGACGATTAATCTTTCATAAGCCGGATGGGTCGGGTCACGCCACGCAAGGATCATCGGATCATCTCCAACCGGTGGCTCCGAGGGTAACACATCTATTCCAGCTCCAGCGAGCCGCCCCGACGCAATCGCGTCGGGCAAAGCCGTGGTGTCGACGACGGGTCCACGCGACGTGTTCACAAGATACGAGCCAGGTTGAAACCACTGGAGTGAGTCCTCGTTGATCATCTGACGCGTTGCTTCATTCAATGGGCAATGCAGAGTCACGATATAAGATTGTTCTATCAGTTCCCGCAACGAAGCGACTCGCGCTGCTTCCACCAGAGGTCGAAACCCTTCTGGCAACAAGGGATCAAAATAAATGACTCGCATTCCTAATGCATTGGCTCGACGAGCCATCGCGGTGCCGATGCGTCCCAAACCAACGATGCCTAACGTCCGTGTTCGCAACCGAAATATCGGTGCGGCGGCTTCGTGACTCCACGCGACAGGCGGATCGGCGTGACGATAGATCGTATTCAGCCGATGGATGCCGCGTGCCAACGACAGCACCATCCCCATCGCCGAATCAGCGACTTCTTCCGTGCCATAGTCTGGAACATTGCTCACAGGAATTCCATGGGCACGTGCTGACACGAGATCAACGTTGTCGACTCCAACACCACAACGAGCGATGAGCTTGCATTGCAAAAGGCGCCGAATCGAAGTCTCAGATATCCCGACGTTGTGATAGAGCATGATCGCGTTCGCGTCGGCAATGTGTTCCGCCAACTCGGATTCCGAGTGCGCATCCAACGCCACGACTTCCGCCAAATCACCCAGTATCGTGCGCTCATGGTGAAGCTCGTCGTTGATGTAATCAGCGATGAGAACTTTGGGCTTTCCAGTCATCGGGCTATTCAATCAACCATTTGACCGCCTCGATCAGCGGGTAGTAAATGACCTTAAGGGCATCTTCGAAACCACTTGGCATCGCCGAAGTAATATAGTGCGTTCGAGTCACCAATTCGTCGACGACAATAGCCGCAAAAAAGCCAAGATAGACAATCAGTGCGAGCGCGATGGCCACAGCGGCCATTGCTGCAGCCGACATTTTTCGCTTCCCTGTCTCGGCTTCACTCGAATTCATCGTGCCGCCTGTTTTGAGCGTCTTAAGCGTGCCTAACCAACCTAGATAAACACAAACAAGCCCGAAAGTGTTTCGCACCAATCTGCGTCAATCAAAACGTTCTACTCGAGTAGTAGATCGTATACCGAACCCGTTTCAGATTCGAGTCGGATGGTAAACACCGAGGATAAACGTCCCACTGCCAACTGCCCTGCCCTGTCGGCAAGACCGAGAGCGTCAGCACCCAAAATCGTCCCCATCTGAATGATCTTCTCTGGAGAGACGTCCGAATGGGACGACGCAATGAAACGCAAATCGTCCCAGAGATTCAAATCCGGGTTGGAACTGCGCGAGTCGGTTCCAACGCAAACCGCGACTCCCGCAGAAAGCATTTTTGCTAGTGGATAGATATCGTGACCAAAGTAGTCATGGGTGCGAGGACAGTAAGCGACTGACATCCGATCCGCATGCTGCCCGAGGTACTCCCACTCGGGGCGTTCAAAGTAATTCCCATGCACCGCGATCAAACGATGACTGGATGAAAGCCACTTCAGGTAATCCAATGGTCGACGGGCTGCCTCAAACGCAGCCCCATTCCATACGCCACGCTCTTCCAACAATTCGCGAAACGGACCACTCCCCGAAGCCAGCAACTCCAGTTCCTCCGGCGTTTCCCCCAAGTGCATTGCGATCGGAATACGGTGACTCTGTGACAAACGCGCACAAGCGGAAATCAAGTCGGGAGCTGCCGTATACGGTGCATGAGGACTCAGTCCGCGCTGCCAAGCCGCCTCGCCCACGTCGTGACCTTGCAGAAACTTCTCCGCCCTAGCCAGTTGCTGTGCGACTCGCTCGTCACCCAAACCAATCAGCTCAAGAAAACGGACTCCCCCAGTCGCCGACTCGGCAAACGGTCGTTCCAATGCATCGACCGTCGCAATTTCGCCAACGAAACCAACCCCAGCCTGTTGCGACTCGTCCAATCCCCGTCGCACGGCGCGTTCAACAGCCGTCGAGTCGGCCGAGTCGCGAGATATCCGAAATGCGAGCACA
>CAYYHV010000470.1:0-1788 GCA_964471695.1 uncultured Pirellulaceae bacterium | reverse complement strand
TCCCGAATCCATTCGGTAAACGGCTTGCCGGCTGAGCCCAGAGGTTCCTCAAGTGAACTAAATTCCAGATGCGTATGCGCGTTAACCAACTGCGGAAGCATGGCGACGTCGCCATGATCGACAACATCAGCTTGGCCATGGAAAGACTCAATGGCCACAATCGTGCCATCGTGGATGCGCAACACACCACCTTCAATCGGCGGTGTCGACACCGGGACAATCCAACGGGCTCGGTGAAGTCCATCGGGAAGTTGAATGGGTTTGCCAGAAGGCATTATGCGGGGACGGCCTGCAACTGTTGCTTTCTCAAGTTAACCACTCGCTCCTCCGCAGTCGGTTGATACTCAAGTTGTGAGAACCAACGCAAACACCCGGCCGAGAGAATGAACGCACACAACATTATAGGCGGTCCATAGTAAAACATCCCACCACTCGCCAAGTTATCGACGGAATGAATCAACCAGGCAAACTGTGGCTTCTGGGCGAGCAACGAGGGAATGTACTGGTTGGCGAGAATCCCAAGCGCATTGTGCGTCGCGTGAAACACAATGCACGGCAACAGGCTGCCCGATTGCACGGCGATATAGCCAAGCACCATGCCGGCCATTACCGCCAAAATCGACTGCTGAATGACGCCGTGGGCAATCCCAAAGAATATTGCGGATACAAAGATGGCTCGCCACTTACGCCCCATGTGTCGCAAACCCGAGAGAATAAATCCACGGAATGCAATCTCTTCACAAATCGCTGGCAGTACGGCCATCAATAAGACGATCGTCAAAATACTCGGGGCTTGTGCGAACAGGCTTTCGAACGGCTTGAGCGCCGCCACATCGACAGGGTAGAGAATTCGAATGACGGTCGACAATCCCATAGCAATCGGATGCAATGCTACGGCAAACATGGCGGCAATACCTGCCGACTTCCAGTCGAGTTTCTTCAACAAGAGCGTTTGTCGCACATCAGTCGTTAACATGATCGCCATCAGCAATGCAGGCGTGGCGATGAATGCCACCATCGTCAAAACAGTAAGCACCATGAATCCGTTCCAGTTCGACGGAAACGGCAGGGAAAGACTGGCAAAGAACCGGATCAACAGCAGCAGAACGCCACACATCATCGCTTCAGGAACACTTGGCGTCGCAGCCCGATCACGCACCAACTGTCTCAGCCATAACGCAAGTTCAAATCGCTCGCTGGCACGGAACAGCACATTCTCATTCTTGAACTGATCAATCGCCCAGCGAATTGCCATCAGACAACAGCCAAGCGTTACGGTCATCACCGGGACGAAGTAAACCAATGCTTCGCGGTATTCGCCTTCCATCAACTGACGCAACAACAACATCACACCTGTCACTGGAATGATACTGGTTCCGAGATCGAGTTCCGCCGACGGGAACATCGCCAACATCATCAGTGGCATTGTCGTTAGCAGTAGCGGCATCAAGTAGTATTGGCCTTCACGAGTACTACGAGCCATCGTTGCCAACGCCAAAGAGAGAGCGCTAAATAGTGCCACAATAGGAATAATGGCAATGACCAGCCACCCCACCGAAGCAATCGGCGGCGGACCTAACAATCGCATGGAATTTTCGTTCATCATGCCCTGAAACTGTTGCAATGCAAAAGTCGCAGTGAACGTCATGCAAAATAGATTGAGTAATGACGTCGCGAAACTGAAGGACATAACCGTCAGAAGCTTGCCCCACACAATCTCGGAGCGTTCCGCTGGACTGCTCAACAACGTTTCGAGCGTTCCTCGTTCTTTCTCACCAGCACACAAAT
>CAYYHV010000469.1:1665-5835 GCA_964471695.1 uncultured Pirellulaceae bacterium | reverse complement strand
GAGTGATGGTGAGTTGCACGCCCAAGAACTAGCCAACACCTTGAAGCACTGCGTCTCTTGTCCATGGCTCGTTTATGCAAACGCTTGTGAATCGGGAATGAGTTCGACAGGAAAGCCGAGACATCGAACCAATGTATACGGCTTGGGAACCGCTTTTACGAACAACGGCGTAACCGCCTACCTTGGCCCGCTATGGCCGATTGGCGACTATGTTGCCGGCCAAATGGCGACCGACTTCTACAAGGGCTTACTCTTGGAGCGAGCCACGATTGGTGAGTCGCTTTTCACGGCGAAACGCAATGCAAAACAGCGATTGGAGGGTGCACTCGCGAGCGACCTGTCATGGGCCGGAATGATCGTTTACGGAGATTCCAGAATGAAACTACTGGACTCCCTGGGAATTGACGACACGCTCGACACGACCTCCCGCAGTAACCGAGGCGTCTCAAAGGTCCCGACGGAATCCACAACAACGGATCGACAGCGAAACCTGAAGCGACTACGCAAGTTTTCGTCAACGGGTCAGCCGATCCAGCCCATGCAAGCTTCAGTTCGTTCAACCCGAGCCATCTTGGATGATATTCCACTTTTCCGATCCGCACACCGTCGAAGAGATCGGCTATTGGGATTCAGTGAAAATGAAATTGCGGTTGAACTGAGGCAAGTCAATGGCATACGGCACTGGCAGTACGCGACACATTCCCGCGAAGAGTTTGCCGGTCTGCCAGGGTCACCACTTCTGGACAACCTGACATCGAACCAACGTTTTCGTCATCGCATCGGAATTCGCGGCGGTCAGTTGCTGGACGACTCATCACGCCTTGTTGGGCAGTGGAGAATACCCGTCAGTAGTGGTCGCAATTTCAATCAAGTGCTTCAGAGTCTTGACTCAGGGACAGTGACGCAGGAAGGGCTCGTCCGAGTAGAAGGAGACTTGGAGGCCAATACCATGCGTCCCAGTGAACTGCGCCAACTGTGCAATGATTTAAGGCGACGAATCGGTGGCCGTGTCTTGCTCCTACTTCACGACTCGTTCGGAACGACCGAGCAGATGATCGATTCGCTGGGTCAGGAGTTTATACGTCGAGCGGAACGTGAGTACGTAGCAGTGCTTGGATTTGACCATTGGTCACTTCAACGAAGCTCTATCGAAATTGCCGACCAACTGGCCAGAGAGCTATCAGCACTTTTCCAGACTGGCGAAAGCGGCATGAAGCGGCCCGCGAACACAATCGACATTATTGGTTTTGGTCGTGGCGGGTTGGTCGGCCGCATGTTGGCCGAGCAACACAATCAATCCGCTGGCGAACAACCCACGATATCTGAATTGATTCGAAACGTTGCGCTCGTTGGTACACCAAGTTTCAATTCCCGAGCTGTCAGCTCTGACCAATGGGGTCTCATGGCAGATCAATTGGCAAACAATGTGCATCAGGATGCTCACGGATACTACGCGAAAATGAGCGCCACTTACGCTCAACTGGCAGCTTTGTCAGAGTTCCACGCACCTGCATCGCTCGCGAAAAAGGCCGCCAGCTTCCTTCTCGACGACGTTCCACCCTTGAAATTGCGCAGCCCCGATGGAATCAGCTATTGCGCCGTGGCGGCTGCTTACGCCCCCGCTGCAGAAGTCACGGCATCGCGAATCATCCACGAATACTGCCACAGTGCCCCACATGAGTTTGGCGAAAAGCAATCGCTGTTCCTGCCAGGCGATCTGGTTGTTTCCACGGATGACGTCTGGGCGCGTACGCGACAGGTGAGCGACGTCCGAGAGACAGATGATGGCGGACTGACTTGGGTAAAAAACAAAGTCTACTGGAAAGGAATTCCGTCGCTTCTGATCGAACCGACCGACAAGACCTACTACTCAAACATGGCTGTTCCGGAGGACTGCGTTCCCATCCGAGTCCCCAAGAACACTCGCCGAGTCGAACAAAATGGTGTTCACCATGCAAATTTGCTTTCGATGCCCCACTGCCACGACTTCTTGATGAGCCATCTGTTCCCGCAGGACTAAAGAAATCCTGTTAATCAGATCTCTGCATACCAACAAAAATAGGAGATAGACAAATTGAGAAGTAAAGCTGTCCTTTACGGTGTCAACAATTACCAACACGACAACGTTCCGAATCTCCGCGGATGCGTGGAAGATGTCAAAAATATCAGAGGGCTGTTGATTCGCGAATTCGGATTCAGTGCCAAAGACATCCTCGCGAGAACCGACCACGAAGTCACGCTGGACACCATCACAGCAGACTGGAAGTGGCTTGTCGAGAACGCCACTCCAAGCGACAGGCTTGTCTTTCATTTCTCCGGCCATGGTTCTCAAGTCGCCAACGAAGATGGTGATGACGACGAACTAGATGGACTCGATGAGGTCCTCTGTCTTTACAACATGGACTTTGATGACCCCGACACCTATTTAGTCGACGATCGCATTCATCGCTGGACCCAGAAGCTGCCACCCGATGTAAAGATGACTTTTCTTCTCGATTGTTGTCATTCAGGTACTGGTACTCGAACGCTCAATCCCGGACTTCGTTCACTGGACCAATCATTGCGTAGTTTGCCTCTTATCCTTGAATATGAGAGTTCGCGACGTGCAAGACGCGCGGAGGTTAAGAGAGCCGTCGACCGCCCCAAGAGAAACTTCAATGACGGAGAATCTCCGACGGACGCCAATCTCGTTTTCGCGCGATACCTGGTCCCCCCCAAAGACGTATTCCGGCAAATCGAAAGGCGGAGACGACGAGAATTCGATAGCGAATCGAGTCATCGCTCTCGTGTTGCGTTGCCACCGAACCATGTCCGCATTAGTGGATGCAAAGATAAGCAAACGAGCGCTGATGCTTATATCGATGGTCGATTTCAAGGAGCCTTTTCGGCTCACTTCAGAAAAGTCATTGAAGAGCAGGGCTGCGAGATTTCTCATTCGGATTTAATGAATCGTATCCGGCGCGCACTCTCGGATGCCGATTTTAGCCAGACGCCTCAAATGAACCCGAAACACTTGGAGACGGCGGTGCTCGAAGGTCTCGAACACAGTTCTTCCCAAAAGCCTAGACCCGAGAGTCCCCGAACCGATTCTTCGATCTCCCAAGAGATCTACCGTTTGAACCGAAAGTTCGACAACCTGTACGACTTGGTTCTCAGCATGGCTGACGGATCGCAAACAGCGTCTCGACCCCGCCCTCAGAGTCACACCAAGAAAGACTCTCGACAGGAACATGCCTCAGCCAACCGAAGCATAGTCTACGTTCACGGTATTTGTTGGCACGACCCAGGTTACTCCGACGACTGGTTTGAGTCGCTTCGACCTCACCTGAATGACGACCTGGCGAATCAGCTTGCGCACAACCACCATGAGGTTCTCTGGAGTCGCCATGTTTCTTCCAGATCACGAAGTCCTGAAGCCGAAAACATACGAAGCAATGAAGCACAACAATTGGCGGATGAGCTGGCAGACGTGCTCCATGACCGAGCGGCCCAATCAATGGAGCTTCAGCTCAATCCAACTCATTCGCGGGGAGCGAGATCAGATATCCAATCGCGGAATATCGAACGTGCGTTGCTAGGTATCCCGGGACTTGATTGCGTCGATGACTTCATCAAGTATCTACTCTCGAAGAGAACTCGCCGAAAAGTCATCCAGGAATTCACCAAAGTCGTCGAGCCACTTCTCGAGCAAGGTAGTGAAATCGACATCGTATCCCACAGTTGGGGTACAGTTGTCGCTTTGGAAGCGTTGCATCAGATGTCCGGTGAATCCTATCCCGGTCGCGTGAATAACCTGTTTACAGTTGGCAGCGCCTTAAGCATCCGAATGATTCAGCGACGACTTCAGTTTGGCGCTGAGTCTGGTGACAAGCCAGGCATCGTCTCTTCCTGGTGGAATGTTGACGCGCGTGGCGACATTGTAGGCGGCACGCTGCGCGGCTTCTCATCCGAAATTGACGACGAATTCCTGAATCTCGAACCAGTTGGCTGCAACGAAGGCACTTTCGGACCATCGCCCAGTTGTGCTCATGCCAGCTACTTCAACGAGCGCAATATCGTTGTAAACAGGGACGTGTTTGGTGAGCTGATCTCACGAAGCAATCGTTTCTAACGGAATAGTACCAGTGTCATTGATTAAACAAGATTCCACTTCATTCGTTTTCTATCGGT
>CAYYHV010000469.1:0-1655 GCA_964471695.1 uncultured Pirellulaceae bacterium | reverse complement strand
AGACTTACATGCCACATTTTGACCAAATCTTATTGGAGGCGTTGGCAAAGATATTTTCCAGCGCTTTCGGAAATCGCAAAGACGCGTTTACCAATCTACTGTCGCTGATTGTTCCGCAATTTCTATTGACCGGATACTTGTACCATTGGCTCTTGCTTAACTGGTTTGGTGTCAATGCAATGCACTGGGCCAGTTGGAGCGATGTCGCAACGATTGGATTTGAACGCCCGCGATTGCTGTTTGTGGCAATTGGTATGAGCCTCTGCCTGATCGTTTTCTTCCTACTGCTGATCGATGAAAGGGTGAACCTTGCTGCGATCAGGCGCAGGCTCCAGCAAGAACTGGACCTTGAAGAATCCAGAATCGCTGAAAGCAAAAAAAATACTCAAGCAGACGTCGCTAGACTGGATAGTGAGATCACGAAACTTGAAAACACCATCAGGGAGAACACTCGGGAAGACGTCATAAGACCCGATAACACCATCGGCGAGAATGACGAGGTAGATGCCTTCAACCTCGACGATCAAAAGCGGGAACTCAAGGACTTAATAAAGCAACGCGAAAATCTTGCTAGAACTCTAAACGAAGACATTCCAGAACGGATCAAAAAACTGACGGCTTCCCGGCAAAAGCTCGCTGGGATTCCCCACGCACATGAAGCGCCCACGTCGACGAAGGGCGAGAAAAAGCAAGAGAACGACAATCCAGACGGTCCGGCGACAGACGAGAAAGCCCCGGAGAACGACAATTCAGACGGTCCGGAAAAAGCGAATTCCGATAGCGAAAATACCCTTCGTGAACTTTGCATAGATTGGAATATTCACATCCATTCCGTTCGCCAAGGAGCCGTATTTGCAAACAGGCCACTGTTTTTCATCTGTGCTGTCGCAATGGCGAGTCTCATCTTCCTTGATGTATGGCAACGGACATTACCCTTTCACGTGCACATTCCAGGTTTCCTGTCGGCATACCAGAGTTACATTCCCAAACTTTTGGAAATTGCAAGCTCGTCGACATTTCAGAGCAAGCTACCAGCGATTCAGCTTTGCATTGTGTTCACGGCATTGCCGATCGTCATGTTTGGATATTTCGCGGACAAACTATCGAGATCATTTTGCTATGCCATCTGTACCATGAACTCTATATTCATTTTGGTTGGAATCGACCTACTTCCTTCACTAGTCTTCACCCTGATGTTGGCAGTCCTATTCTTCGCAAATGCAGACAGCAAGAAGATTGTTTGCATCGCGTTGATCGCGATCGTTTCTTTCTGGTGGCCCTATTGCGAATCCCGAATCGAGCAGCTCGCCATCCTGGCACGGCAGGATCCTGTAGGGCTTCTCTCCAAGTCTGGTAATGGACTCCCCGGATGCGATTGTATTGTTCCCATATCCGCGAGTGGCAAATATGCCTTCTTTCTCTCTGGTCTCCAAGGTGATCCTAAACGATCAGTAGTAATCGTTCCGAAAGAATCAATCGGAACCGCGATGCCCAAAACACAAGCCGCATCGCTAAGGCAGAAAGAGTCGGACAAACAGGACTCAAACCAAAAACAAGCGTTCGAAACCCAAAAACAACTTCGCGAAATCCCAACACCCGTCGTCATTGACGCAAGCACGACTTTGCTGAACATCCTTCAACAAACTGAAAAGAGG
>CAYYHV010000468.1:0-5837 GCA_964471695.1 uncultured Pirellulaceae bacterium | reverse complement strand
TTTCTTTCCCGATGTCAATCCAGCCGGCACAATCGCTGGGACGATCGTCGGGCACATCGCCGGACGAAAGAAATCCAAAGAGATTGCGACGGTAAGTTACGAAGAGGCATCAACGATACGTGGCCAAGGCGCGGGGCCAGTCGCTCATGAACCGGGGTTCATCCTGGGGCCCGGTGAATCGCGTTGAACGCGTTGGGTATTCCGAACAGCTTCTGGGGTGTCATGCCGATATTCATAGGCAATTCGGCGGCACGAACGTCCAGTCCAAGGGCTGGCATGGTGGTGGAAGTTGCTGCTTCCTGAAGAATGCCCTGTTTCCCAAGGCATATTTCGACGTGTATAGTTCTTTTCTTCAATTTCATTTGCGCTCGTTACGTCAATCAAATACACTAAAGATTGAGGCGAAAGCAAGGAAACATTGGAGAGGGAACAGAATGAGGCGCAGAGGTCTAAAACAAATCGTAGTCGTTGCTTTTGCAATCGCGATAACGTCGTCAATTGCTGACGCACAAGCTTGGTACAACAATTACAAGCGACTGGGGCAGGTCTACAGCAAACTTGATGAGTTTGCGACCGATCATGCAGACATTGTGACGCCCATCAATATTGGGCAAAGCTATGAAGGTCAGGACATTCGGGGCATCAAGATATCAGGTTCCGGCGGAACACGATCGACTCGTCCAGCCGTCTTTATCAATGGCACGCAGCATGCCCGCGAATGGATTTCGCCGATGACGAATATGTATGCTGCAGATACCTTGCTGGACATGTACGAGAGCGATCCTGGCATCCGGGCTTTGATGGACGAAGTCGATGTGTACATGATTCCGATTGTGAACCCAGACGGCTACGAATACAGTTGGACGACCGATCGTTTTTGGCGTAAGAATCGCCGACCGACGGGATTCAACCGTTTTGGTGTCGACCTGAACCGAAACTGGGATTTCGGTTGGGGGAGCAACGACGGTTCCAGCTCCAACCCCAGCAGCGATATTTATCGTGGAACAGCTCCGTTCTCCGAGCCGGAGACTCAGGCCGTTCGCGATTTCTATTATGACAATCAGAATATTGTTTCAAATATCGACTTTCATGCCTACTCACAATTGATTCTCTACCCTTATGGATTCAGCGATTCCGTCGAAGCCGAGGATGCGGAGCTCATGCGTCAGCTTGCGATCGAGATGAGCGATTCGATTCAGTCGGTGCACGGAGAGTTCTACGATCCGATTTCCGCATCGGATCTCTATGTTGCCAGTGGTGTAAGTATCGATTGGAGCTACGGCGACCAGAAGGCGTATTCGTACACCGTTGAGTTGCGGCCGGATTCATTCTTTCCCGGATTTGAATTGCCCGCCGCTGAAATTCTACCCACCGTTGAAGAAGCATTCGCATCGGTCCTCGATTTGGTTGAGTTCACTTTCCAAATCAACAATGGCGACTTTAACTACGATGACAACTACGACTGTACGGATTTGGAACTTCTGGGAGATGCTGTCGTCAACGGCACAAACAAGGCGGAGTTTGATGTTAATGGAGACGGTCAGGTGACGGCAGCAGATGCAGAAGCGTGGCTGGTAAATGCTGCGGCTGAGGAGCTTGCTGCCGGCGAGTCGTTTCGGATGGGCGACGCGAATCTGGATGGTCAAGTCGACGTTTCTGACTTCAACCTTTGGAATGCATCCAAGTTTGGGCAGGGATCGTGGTGCAACGGTGACTTCAACACTGATGGTCAAGTCGACGTGTCCGACTACAATCTGTGGAACGCTCGAAAGTTTACAGCGTCGGATGCGGCTTTGGTTCCCGAACCATCAGCGATCGCAATCCTGTTACCCGGTCTACTCATGCTGGTGTTTATGCGACGCAATGCCGCGAATTGATCTGAATGATTACGAGTTAGGCGAACAGATTGGTGCCGGCACCGTCGGCACCATCTTTCGCGCTACTTGTAGGCAGACGAAAGATGTCCGAGCGGTCAAGATTCTCTCGCCAGCGGTCAGCAGTAGCGAGATTGTCGTTTCGCGCTTCAAACGCGAGATGCTGATCCTAGAAAAGTTGGACCATCCCAATATCCTTACCTACTACGGTGGCGGAGACCAGGATGGGCAGCTTTTCTTTGTCATGGAACTGATCCGCGGTGGCACCCTCAAAGACATGTTGATGGCCAACGGTAGGTTGTCGTGGCGCGAATCAGCAGAATGCATGAGGCAGATCTCGGCGGCTTTGCAACATGCTCACAACTACGGGATCATTCATCGCGACCTCAAACCGGGGAACATTTTTGTCACCGAAAGCGGCTCTCTCAAGCTAGGCGACTTTGGTATTGCTCGTGATACGCGGGAGCAAGACCTTACCGAAACCGGGCTCACTGTTGGAACTTATAACTATATGCCGCCCGAACTCATTCGTGGTGATGAAGGAGTTACTGGGAAAGTCGATCTCTATGCCATGGGGTGCGTGCTCTACGAATTGCTTGCCGGTTCACCACCGTACATTGGTGACAACTTCGTGCAAATTTTCGAGCAACATATGAATTCTACTCCAGCCCCTTTAAGTGAATACGGCGTTACCGAATGCCCGCAGGAATTGGAAAACCTGGTTCACCACTTAATGCAAAAACAGCCCGAAGATCGACCGTTCAATGCACGCTGGGTTCAGGGGTTCCTGGGAGAGATTTTGGACGCCCCGTCCGATATTGCGGAACACACCGACGATCGAGCCGCTGGCGATGTCACGCTCGCACAGCAGATGCTTTCTAAGCGAGTCAGTTTGCGGCAAGCTACGACGGAACGGGAAGTCCACTGGTCGCAACTCGGATGGTTGGTCGCAGCTATCCTTGGCATCCTTGTCATAGCAATGCTCGCCAACCGAATTTAGGCGCGACGTCGAGACTGACCAGCTATTGTCGACCTGAGAATCAACCAGCGCATCGTTGCACCGCTCGCGGAATCAATTCATGCCGCCAATGAGTTCGCGAACCCGCTCGTCGTCAGACTGTCTCAGCACATTGGCTAGCCGGATGGCTTCCAAGCGAGAAAGTCGTTCGTCGGGGATGACGTGTCGAATCGCTCTTTGAAGATTAGATACCAGTCGAAGGTACGAAGTTCGCTGAGTCATCGCCGGTCCCGCGCTGTGTAATGCCGTGATGGAGTCAATTGATAATGAATTAAAGCAACAACGATCTCTTTCGTTAACCCTCAAAACGGGTGGTTGTAAGGGGCTGACTTTAGTATGACGCTCCCGTGTCAACATGCGGCTGCCGTCGGGTCTGAACCGCACCGCATCCATCGAGCCACGGAGCATGGCGAGCGGCTTGCCCTGAGGTCCCACAGTCGCACGGTTCCGTTGCGCGGTGTCGTGCCGAGTCGTCTGCCGTTAGGACTGAACGTCACCTGCGAAATCTTGTC
The DNA here is from genome assembly GCA_964471695.1 of uncultured Pirellulaceae bacterium. GTDB lineage: Bacteria > Planctomycetota > Planctomycetia > Pirellulales > Pirellulaceae > CAYYHV01. The sequence continues at coordinate 2,433 of CAYYHV010000468.1, read as the reverse complement.
CGTGTGCCCGATGAGCTCGACTTGGGAGAAACGTCGAGCCAGTTTCTGTTCGTCGGTCATACTTTGAGTTGCCACGCACCAAGGTAGAGTGACCAGACAATTGAAATCTACCAGCGAAGTGGTGTCCCCCGTGGCATCTTCAAGCTTCCCGTGAAATGTTATACGGCGGCTCGTCGAAGAATGGGGGGCGCGTGAGGAAAGCTTCATTCACGCGTTTCCACTGCAAGCGGTCGCCAGTAATCCTGGCAGGATGATGATACTCCTCGAGAAGCCAGGGCAAATCTTCCCTGTGCAGCAGATATTCGTATCATCACTTTTCTCGGCTGGCCGCTTCATCGTTTACGAATCCGGGTGTGCTGGCTCCTTTTCTCGGTGGATTCGTCCTGTTGAGACGAGTCGGGGTGAGGTTTTCCAAGCCAAGCGGCCTTGGTAGAATCTGGGAATGAGAAGTCGTGCGGGTGGTTATTGAATCCACTGTTCGATCCATCGCTTTTTGCACCAGTCGTTCGATTTTGGTCGTTGCTGGGCAAATACAAAATACAATACAAGCACCGGATGGGTGGCCGAGTGGACGAAGGCGGCAGTCTTGAAAATTGCTGTACGTGCGAACGTACCGTGGGTTCGAATCCCACCCCATCCGCTTGCTTGTCTTGATAATCTTGTTGCGAGCTGGCCTCGCGACTTGTCTTTCTCTGCATCTACTCGGATTTCCAATCGGAAATTGCCCAAGCAAGAATTGCCTCGAGCGGCATGTATCGCTGGCAATGACTGCATTGCATCGCCCGCAATCCTGATGTGAGCGTCTAAAGATCGCTAATCGTTGCAGTCGATCTGGATGTTAAAGCGCGGGTGACAAATCGCCCCACTGATCAAGCTAGCGGAAGGAATCGTGATGCTCTACCAAATGGCTCGTTCGCTGAGGTTTCTGACCAAGGCAATTACGGCTGAATCGACCGCACGCAAAGTCGCAATGGGGTTTGCGATGGGTATTGCGATAGGTCTGATGCCGAAAGGCAACTTGACGGCGGTGGCGCTGATCGGATTGATGTTCGCAATGCGAGTCAACATTGCGGCGGCCCTGGTTTCGGCAAGCATATTCACATTACTGGCACCGATCGGCGATCCACTGTTTCATACCGTGGGTTCGCACTTGTTGTCGATCGAAGGCATGCAAGCTACTTACGCCCGCTGGTGGCAATCCCCATTGGTCCCGTGGACACAATTGAACAATACCGTGGTTCTCGGTGCGTTAACGATTGGCATTCTTCAATTGTTTCCGATGGCGCGTATCTTGACGCCTTACTTTGACCGCCGCATCCCAATCTGGTCGAACGTTTTTCGTCGATTGACGTTGGGCCGTGTCTTGTTGGGGCAAGAACAGAACCGTGAAATGAACGTCGCAGAATGGAGAGCCGCTGCATGATTGGCCCACTTCGATTTCGATACTTGATCCCGCGGCTGACTTTGTTGGCGTTGGCGATCCTCTTTCTTTTGCTGGCGATCAACCCGATCATCAACTCGACGATCGTCCGTTCGGTTCAGTCGATCACGGGCGCGCGCGCCGAAATTTCCAATGTGCGAACATCGTATCGTCAATCGCGATTGCAACTGGAAAACTTTGCGGTGGCTGATCCGCACCGTTCAATGAAGAACCTTTTTGAGGCAGATCTGGTGGATCTGCGGCTGGACCGGAAAGAACTGTGGCGGAGGCGAGCCGTTGTGCGGCGGGGACGAGTCATTGGACTGAAGCTTGGCTCCGATCGTCGCTCCTCGGGATTATTGGATGCAGAAGATGGCGCGTCCAAGCAAAGCGATTTGGTACAGCAATTCGACCGAGTTGGTCGGAAGTGGCTGGAGAGTGCGGCAGTAGAATTCAATCGCGAACCCGGTGAGATTGCATCCGTGCAACGGGCGAATGAGATTTTTTCGAATTGGCCGCAGGAGTATGCCGGTTTGGAAACGGAAGCCGTTGCAATTCGTGAGCAAGTCACCGGTCTACGAGAACTTCTAGATGGAGCCGGTGACAATCCGCTTCGCAACCAGGAATCGTACCAGCAAGCGTTGACCGAGTTGGATGGTTTGGGACGCAAGATCTTTGGGATTCGTGGTCAGATAGATCGCCTGCGCCAACAGATGATGATGGATCGTGAAAAGATTGCCAATGCCAAGCAAGCCGAATTGGCGACCGTTCCGTCACAAGTCAATTTGAATACCTTTGACGAAAATGCACTGTCCGAATACCTGTTGGCTGCAGAAGTCTCCGAACGACTCAACACGATTCTCAAGTGGGTCTATTGGAGTCGTCGCTATGCGAGCACACTGACGGCTCGACATAGCAAGCCCGCCAAGCGAGGCGATAATATTCTGTTCGCCGGACTTTCGCCCCAACCGAATGTGTTGATCGAGACGCTTCTTCTTCAAGGTAAAGGCGAG
>CAYYHV010000467.1:0-5894 GCA_964471695.1 uncultured Pirellulaceae bacterium | reverse complement strand
CCTATGCACTCGGCACGGAAAGTCAGGAGTTGCCTGCGTTCGTCGCCATCAATGATCCGCGTGGGTTGGCTCGCAGCGGCAAGAACAATTTTGGAAATGGATTTCTCCCGGCGGCTTTCCAAGGCACAGACTTCAGTGCGAGTAGTCCACCGAATAACCTTGTTCGTCCCGAAGCCGTATCGAGTCAAGATGAGCAAAAGACCGTCGAACTGCTCAAACGACTAAATGCGATACATCTGGAAAGATATCCAGGCGACGCCGATCTGGCTGGACGAATCGCCAGTTACGAGCTTGCCGGCAAAATGCAATCGTCGGTGCCTGACGTAATGGATTTGTCAGGAGAAACGGCAGCCACGCTCAAAGCCTATGGCGTGGAAGGCGGCAGCATACTTAAAGGAAAGTATGCGAGAAACTGCATTCTCGCTAGAAGATTGCTCGAGCAAGGTGTGCGAGTCGTCCAACTGTTCAACGGGAGCGACCCAGCCGGAGGCAATGGCATTACCAACTGGGATTCTCATTCGAATATTGCGACGACCCATGCAATGCAGGCCGAAATCATGGATCAACCTACGGCCGCATTGTTCGCCGACTTGAAGCAGCGCGGATTGCTCGACCACACCCTCGTCGTCTGGGCAACCGAGTTTGGCCGCATGCCTTTCTTGCAAGCAAACGGAACGGGGCGCGACCACAACCCCGGCGCCTTTACATGTTTCCTCGCCGGAGCCGGCGTCAAAAGCGGCTTTAGCTATGGCGAAAGTGACGAGTTTGGGTTCAAGTCCGCGGTGGACAAAGTGTCCGTCTACGATTTCAACGCAACGTTGCTACACCTGATGGGCCTCGATCACGAGCGGTTAGCGTTCTACCACAACGGTTTGGAACGACGACTAACCAATGTCCATGGTAAAGTTCTTACCAAAGTTCTGGCGTAACAGACCAATTCCTCTATGCTACTTTTCTGATAGACAATACAGGTTCTTGCTTCCACGCAGAAACAGGTCGTTGCCAACGATAACGGGTGAGGCGTCAATAGATTCATCAAGTCGATTCGTAGCCAGAACCTCGAGATGGTCTCCATGGCGAATCACTAACGTCGTTCCATCGCGTGCGACAAAATACAGCCTTCCGGCACTCGCAACCGGGGAAGCATAAACACTTCCGTCCAACTTCAGCCGCGTCGGGCCAAAGACACGTTTGCCTGTCTTGGCATGTAAACCGGACAGGATCCCCGAACTACGACGCAGAAAATAAAGCTGTTCGTTGTACGCAATCGGCGACGGCACATACGATGTCGCTTTGTTGGTTCGCCAGGCGACTTGCTTCGTATCCGTAGCGTCGCCCGTTGAGTCGAGCCGTATCGCCAGCAACGAGTCGCCAAGATGCCCCGTCATGCAATACACCAATTCTCCAACCTGAATCGGCGAAGCCACGATGGCTTTGCCCAAGCCACCGCATTCCCATATCGTGTCGCCGCTTGCGAGTCCATAACTTATGACTCGATCACCGCCACACACGATGACTTGTACCTTGCCGGCATACTCAGCTACGAGTGGAGTCGACCAACTCGCTAATTCGACTCGTTCCTTCTTCCAGACCGTCTTGCCAGTCGTCGTCGATAGCGCCTCGATGAACGACTGTCCCAAATGATCCATCACGGCGACCAGTCGATCGCCGTATAGAACCGGCGTCACGACCTCGCCAAAATCGTTCGCGACTTCCATGTCGCCTAAGTCACGTTTCCAAATCAGCTCGCCATCGAAGTCTAAACAGAATAGCCCCACGGAGCCAAAGGAAACATAAAGCCGCTTGCCGTCCGTAGTGGGTGAGCTTGAGGCGTAACCATGATCCAGATGATGCGCTCGATGTGGTACCTCTTCGGCAACCACTTTCTTCCAAAGCTCTTTCCCTGTCGAGCGTTCAAACGCACTTACCAGAAACTGATGGTAGTGCGTCGGGACGGGTTCGATCGTAAGTGGCGGCACGCCTTCGATCTTGACTTCAGGGGGCTGCCGATCAGGCGTCGGAGCATCACTGATTCGATCTGTACGCACCGCAGACGTCACAAAGAGCGTATCGCCCCAAACAATCGGCGTAGAACTCCCGTGTCCCTGGAGCGGCACTTTCCATTTTACGTTCGTCGTTGCATCCCATTGAATCGGTGGATCACCCTGACTCGCGACTCCATTCGCATCGGGGCCGCGCCATTGGTGCCAATTCCGAGCCCGCTCTGCTTCAAAGTTTTCTGCCGTTACAGATTGTGCAGCGACAAGCAAAAACATCAGCGCATTGATTCTGATCATCTGAGTTAGCCCACAAGAATTGTTCGCAAAGGTTGGAAACAAAGATTATACCGTCTCCGGAAGAACGCACAGGCAAGACGCGAATCATAACTCCGCCAATGGCCAATGGTTGAATCAGAAGCGATCAAAGGGACGATTCAGCGACGACGGGTCGCATGGAGAGGCAAAACGAATATCAGCGAAACCAGCCTTGGGATGGAATTCAATTTCAAGCCGCTCCAATCTCCGCATTGTCATTGAGTGACTTTATCAACTCTTGAGGATCGTTTGCCTTCTTGATCGCATCCTTAACATCTACGGCTCCCTCGCGCACAAGCCTTGCCAAGTCCGCATCCAGCAATCGCATGCCCAGTCGTCCACCTGTCTGCATTGCGCTGACAATCTTATGCGTATCGCCTTCACGAATATGATTTTGAATCGCGCTGGTCGCCCTTAGAAACTCAAAGGCAGCGACAACGCCCGAGTCATCGGCTTTCGACAACAATTGTTGGCAAACGACTCCCAACAGGCTTTCCCCCAATACCGACCGAATATACGCCTGCTCTGACGCAGGAAATGGATTGATGATTCGATCTACCGTTCGATGCGCCGTCGTCGTATGCAGAGTCCCCAAGACCAGATGGCCTGTTTCCGCAGCCGTCAGTGCAGCCCGAATGGTTTCCAGTCGTCGCATCTCGCCCACGATGATAACATCCGGATCCTGCCTAAGGGCTTCGTGGACTCCTTCCTCAAAACTTGCAACATCCAATCCAACCGTTCGCTGAGTCACGTGGCCAATGCCATGAGGAATCTCATATTCTGTGGGATCTTCGATCATCACTACGTGCACCGCGCGTTCTTTGACGAGATTCCAGGCAAGCGCGGCAAGCGTTGTCGACTTGCCCGATCCTGTAGGACCGGTAACCGGAATAAAGCCGCGAGCGTGAAAACTCAAGGCGACAAGTTCCTCCGGCAGCCCCAGTTGCTCTGGCAGAAACAGGCGACTCGGCAAGCGACGCAAAACCATATGGACGTCATTCTGAGCCCGCATCAAATTGACTCGGAATCTCGGCAGCGCCGGGTGGCCATCGAAATTCAAAGCGAAGTTACTTCCGCCGGTCTCGTTCAACTCCTTGACATTCGTCGCGGGGCTACACCCCATCATCAGCGAATGGGTATCTTCAGCCGAAAGTGGCGGCGTATCAAGATTTCGCAGCGTGCCATTGATCCTCAATCGAGGTGGCAGTCCCGGAAGAATGTGAATATCGCTTGCACCTCGGCTCACCGCCGACTTCATGATCCGATCAATTTCAATTGCCATGTCTCAACCTTCAAGTCGCCCCAATCGTTCGGTTTCACCCTAACCGGAATGCTTCAAACAAAACAAATTTCGACGCAAGAGGCGGTATCGAGTGTCGTAGCATTCGATAAAATCGAGCAGAGTGGGTCACGCAAGATTATCCAGTGGAAGTGGTGTACATGGCCTTTGCTTCGATCACAAGACTTCGAGCCATCGTTTGCATCGTGTACTCGATCCTAATGTGCACAACCGAGCTTCGCGCCGAACAAGAATCGAAAACAACGAAAACGCTCACGGTAGCCGAGGTTGCCAATATCCTTGACGATAAAGACTGGGTTCTTGTTGATACGCGACCTACCGATGCATTCAACGGTTGGAAATTGGACGGAATCAAACGCGGAGGCCACTTGCCTGGCGCGGTGGACTTCTCAGCCAGCTGGCTCGACTCACCCCGGAAAGACAAAGCGGAAATACTGTCCGCCGTGCTGGATGTGAAAGGCATCGATCCGCATCGGCATGTTGTGCTGTGTGGCACAAGCCAACAGGATCGAGATCGCGTAGCCGACTACCTCAGCACACTCGGCTTCAAACAGCTTTACGACTTTGAACTTAAAGCTTGGGCGCAGGACGTAGACAGACCACTAATACGCTACGAAAATTTCCGACTCCTGGTCCCGGCATGGATTGTCAAACAGCTCCTCGACGGAGAGAAGCCAGAAACATTCGAACACTCCAAACGTATAAAGTTTGCCGAAGTGAGTTGGGGAGAGGAAAACGCTTCCTATTCGAACGGGCACGTGCCGCGAAGCTTTCACGTCAACACCGACGAATTCGAGCCGCCTCCCAAGTGGATACTTGGTGACCCCAATGTGCTCCGCGAATTCGCAAAAAAATTCGGTTTCAGGGCGGACGACACGGTCATCCTCTCTAGCGCGGACCCGACCGCGTCTTATCGTCTTGCGATCGTGCTGCGGTACATGGTCGTGAAAGACGTGCGAGTCCTCAACGGTGGCTTCGCAGTTTGGAAAGCCGCCAATTACCCGGTTGAAACAGTGAGTACTCAGCCCACAAAAGCAAACGACTTTGGCGTCAAAATCCCATCGCGACCAGAACTAATAGCCGACGCCGGAAGAGTAAAGAAAGGCCTGAGGGCTCCACTGAATTTCTCGTTGGTCGACACTAGAAGTTGGGCTGAATTCACTGGCAAGACGTCCGGATATAAGTATCACGCACACAAAGGCCGCATTCCCGGCTCGGTGTATGGCCAAGGCGGCTTTCAAGGAGCAAATTCGCTCACACCTTATCGCAACATCGACAACACAATGCGAAACGCGAGTGAGATTCGAGAGCTTTGGCGACAATCCAAGATCGACACGCAAAAGCACCTTGCATTCATGTGTGGCGGTGGTTGGCGAGCAGCCGAAGTGCTGACTTTCGCCAACGTCATGGGGCTTTCTAACACGTCTCTATATAGCGACGGCTGGATCGGATGGAGCAACGACCCAAACCATCATCCGTGATCTTTCAAAGTTTCGTCTTCGGCACAACCGTTGAGCTGGCTTGCGACACTTGATCGCACCTACCGTCCGTTCCCGAATTTCTGATTGGTCATCACGAATAGCGGGCAAGGCCTACGCGTTGCCCAGTCCAAGGTGGTCTGCGATAACAAGATAGATTTGTCGCCAGAAATGACTATTGGAGAACCGATGCTCAAGAGAATCAAGAGATTCATTGCCATTCGGCAGATGGCTGATTTCTTCCAAAAAGTTGAACGTAATCCGGTTCTTAGAACTCCTGCTGAAGTGAACCTACCCTATTCAAATATAGAATTCGAATCGCTGGATGGCGTCGCTCTTCGCGGTTGGCATATCGGCCATGGCAACAACCAGAAGATCGTCGTTTTCAATCACTTCCTTCTTGGCAACAAAGCTGGAGCTGTACCGCACAAGGACTGGGGAAACGTGTCCGTGGATTTCATGCCCATCTACAAACACTTGATTGAGGCGGGGTTTGATATCGTTACGTATGATTTACGAAATCATGGCGATTCAGATGTTCACAACGGCGGGCGTATTGGATTGACACACGTTGAATACCAAGATTCCATTGCCTCAATCCAATTTGCACGGCGCCATTTTCCACAGATGGGCATCTACCTCTACAGTCAGTGCTACGGCGCCGTGTCCACGATGAGAGCCATGCAGCTACACCCTGAAGAGTTCGTCGACGTACAAGCATTTATCAATATTCAGCCGCTATCAGCCGATGCATTCGTAAATGGTGTGACGAGAAAATTTGGCTTGGAACACGAGTCTAAT
>CAYYHV010000466.1:5609-5896 GCA_964471695.1 uncultured Pirellulaceae bacterium | reverse complement strand
GTGTCGCCCTGATGATTCCCGGTGACAATTTTCTCCGCTACACGATGGCTTTCCTCTGGTTGTTAGCATTCAGTTCGGCGACGCACGATGTGGCGGCTGATGGTTTTTACTTGATTGGGTTATCCAGTCACGATCAAGCTTGGTTTGTGGGACTTCGAAGTACATTTTATCGACTGGCAATGATCGCAGGTCAGGGTGCGTTGGTAATGCTGGCGGGTTGGTTGGAGAATCGCTACGAGTCGATTCCGCAAGCTTGGTCGATAACCTTCTATGTGGCTGCCGCCGGT
>CAYYHV010000466.1:0-5599 GCA_964471695.1 uncultured Pirellulaceae bacterium | reverse complement strand
GGCGTCTATCACTTCTTTACGATTCCCCGTGTCGCAGCCGATGGTGGCTCGCAGGTTGCGGACGACGGCGATTCTATGCTGGCGCGAATGGTCCAGTCGGTGACTTCTTTCTTTGGTAAGAAGCATGTCGGGATCACGATTGCCTTTATCTTGCTATACCGATTTAGTGAGGCGCAGCTTGGCAAGTTGGCACAACCCTTTCTGCTGGACGATCGAGTCGACGGGGGGCTTGGTATGCCGACTGAATGGGTCGGTTTTGCCTATGGAACGGTGGGCGTATTGATGCTGACAATCGGCGGTATCGTCGGTGGATGGTTGGCAGCCCGGCATGGATTGAAGCGTTGGTTGTGGTGGATGGTGGCGGCAATCAACCTCCCCAATCTGGCTTATGTGTACCTGTCCTTCTTTCAGCCAGAGAATAAGTGGATCGCCGTTGGTGCGATTGGTGTAGAACAATTCGGGTATGGGTTCGGATTCACGGCCTTCATGCTCTACATGATTTACGCGTCCCGTGGGGAAAACGAAACCGTGCACTACTCGCTTTGTACCGGCTTAATGGCGCTGGGCATGATGATTCCCGGAATGTTCTGTGGTTGGATTCAAGAATCGCTCGGCTATCCGCGATTTTTCCTGTGGGTGATGCTGGCGACTATCCCTGGATTCATCATGACGGCGTTCATTCCCCTCGATGAGAATTTTGGAAAGCGGGCGGATAGCCAATCTTGAATCCGTCGTAGGGCTCAAGACAGGCCATTGATGCTTTTGTTAGATTATTGGGATTCCACCAAGCCGTACTGAGAGAAGCTATGAAATTCCTGGATCGCATTGTGAATTGGATTCGTCCATTTGCGATACCAAATTTGACCATCGGAATCATCGTGTTGCAGGTGATTATTTACTTCATGAGCCTCAGCCGTCCTGAAGTGCTAGGGAATTGCGTCTTGATTCCGGCGAAGGTTCTTGAAGGCGAAGTCTGGCGATTGTTATCGTTCCTGTTTATGCCCCCTGCCGGTGGGATGTTCCTTTTGACCCTGCTCTATTGGTGGGTGTTCTATTTCGTCGGGAATTCGGTGGAATCTTACTGGGGAGCAGCTCGCTACAATCTCTATGTCTTGATCGGTTACCTTGCGACGGTCGCCGTCGCGTTCCTGGTGCCAAATCAAATGGCGTCAAACGGATTTTTCTACGGTACCGTTTTTCTGGCTTTCGCTTACTTGTTTCCAGAATTCACTTTCAGGCTCTACTTCATTCTGCCGGTAAAAGTAAAATGGCTGGCTTGGTTGCAATGGGTGCTTTACGGATTCATGTTTGTCTCCGGTCCGAATGTGGTTCGAGTCGCTGTCGTCGCTTCGGTTTTGAACTTTCTGCTATTCTTCGGCCCAGACATTTATCGTTGGGCAAGGCAAAAGGGACGCCAAACAGCGCGGAAGGGTGCACAGCTTCGTGAAGGCAGCAAGGCGCGTCACACCTGCGCCGTTTGCAATGCGACAGAAATTACCCATCCCAAAATGGAATTTCGTTATTGCTCGAAATGCGAAGGAGCTTTGTGCTATTGCTCTGAACATCTCGCCGGTCACGAACACGTAACGTAAGACTTGAGTAAGGCTTCCTGGGAAATTGCGGTTATTCCGTCAGCATTCCGCCGCATACGGGTTCCTGACAACCTGTCGTTGTTGGCAAAGATGTCGGAAGGCCACGCAGGAAGCGAACGGCTAACCACGAGAAGCATTCGGCTTCTAATGAATCCGGTCGCAACCCCAACTCCGCAACGTTGGCGACTTTGGGAAATCGCGTCTTGAGCATTTGCCAGACAACCGGATGCTTTGCCCCACCGCCGGTGACCCAGAGCGTCGTAGGCGGCTCGCCAAACTGTTTGGCGGCGCGAGCCACCGTTTCTGCCGTCACCGCACACAAAGTCGCGGCTCCATCCTCGGGCGAAAGGTGGGTTGGACGCAGGCCGGAAAATTCGAACCGGTCCGCAGATTTTGGGAAGGGGCGTTCGAAGTACGGTGAGGCCATGGTTTTTGTGACAAAGTCATCATCCACCAATCCGTTTAAGGCCAGCCGTCCATCCGCGTCGTAGGGTGTCTTCAGATGAGTCATTGCCCATTCGTCGAGTAGCCCACAACCAGGCCCGGTGTCACCAGCGTGAATCTGGCCACTGGTATCGATCCAAGTCAGATTGCCAACGCCGCCAAGATTAAGTATCGCCACTGGTTGCGGTTGATCCGCCAACAGCATCGCGTGAAACAGCGGTGCCAACGGGGCCCCCTGCCCGCCCTTGTCGACGTCTTCTTGTCGAAATTCGGATACGATGGGAATGGCGATTTCTGAACGCAAGTAGTTCGCATCGCCAATCTGAATCGTAATCCGATTCTCCGGAGCGTGCAGCGTGGTGTGCCCGTGAAATCCGGCGACATGAATCTGCTCCGCGCTGAGCGACTGTTGCGACAGGAGGTTGCGGACGGCTTGGGCATGAAAGTCCGTTAATGCGCGTTCCAGTTCTCCACGAGCGGCCCGGTCGACGAGTTGTCCCCTTGCGGCGGTAATCAATCGCTTTTGGAAATAGTCGGCATACGGGTGGTGATCAGCCGCGATAAACTCAAACTCACGGTCGCCGTCGGTGCGGACCAAAGCTACATCGACTCCATCAGCCGAGGTGCCGCTCATCATCCCAATGGCCAATACAGGTTCGCTGATCTCTTGGAGTTTGTTCATGCGACTAGTTTGTCGGTCCTGACGACTTCGGCCAAGCCCACTTGCGGACGGCAAATCAGTCGTAGATAAGGTACTTGGCCCGCCGGATCAGGAAGGCATCGACTTCACTTCGATAAAGTGATTGAAGCTGATCGACGTTTTTCCCACCTACGATTCCGTCCAGAACGATATCGTCACGAAGAAGTCGATCCATTTTGGAAGCTTGCCATGCATTGGGGTACATTTTGCGAAGCGTCGTCGCGATAGCAAGCCCCAAACGAACTGGGCGAAGCGTTTCCCGATTGACGATCTCGATATCAACGCCACCACATGATTCTCCAACGAATTTGCTGGATGTTGGTGTAAATTGACGAGGCACAAACCGGACGCCGGAAATCTTCAAGCCATTAAGGTTGCGACTGAAGTGCCGAGCGTCGATCCAAGGTGCTCCGATGATTTCGAAGGGGCGATCCGTTCCACGCCCCACGGAGAGATTCGTAGTTTCCAACAGTCCAATGCCGGGATAGAGGAACGCCTCCGTGAGGCTTCGCATGTTCGGAGACGGGTTGATCCAGACCAGCCCAGTTTGCTCCCAAGGCATTTTGCGTCGCCATTTTTCGGCTTTGATGATTTGGAGATCAACACCAATCTTCAATTCAGCGTTGAACATCTTCGCCAACTCTCCCACCGTCATGCCATGCTGAACAGGGATCGTGTGCCAACCAACAAATGACTGTTTGCCATCGTCGAGTACCGGGCCAGCGACCGTTGTGGCAGCGAGTGGGTTTGGGCGATCCAAAACGACAAACCGCTTGTTTGCCTTGGCCGCAGCCCGCATGGCGTTACCCATGGTCGAGATATATGTGTAAAAGCGAGCCCCGATATCCTGGATGTCGAAGACGAGTGTGTCGAGATTAGCCAACGAATCCGGCGTTGGGATTCGGGACTCGGGTGTCTTTCCGTAGAGGCTGTAAATCGGTAGCGTTGTCGAGTCATCGGTTGCATCGCCAATGCGATTGTCGTCCCGCACACCTTCAACGCCATGCTCGGGGCTGAATATCGAGACAAGCTCAACATTTTTGGATTCGTGAATGAGGTCGATTGTCCGTTTCCCATCGCGGCTTCGACCCGTGTGATTGGTTATTAATCCAACGCGCCGTCCCTGCAATTGTTGAAAATCGTCTCGTACACAAACGTCGATGCCACAGAGTGTCTGGAACACTGACGAAGTACCGGATGGGTGCCTTCCTAGGAAAGTTACCGAGTCCGCTCCATCTTTGGATCGTTTGCTTATCGCGCTGACAGCGAGCGTGGCAATTCTGCCAGCCAGCCGATTAGCGGACCCCTTTCCATTCGGATGAACTCGATTCGAAAGGAAGATAACGGCCAGATCGTAGGCGGGGTCGATCCACATTGCAGTCCCAGTAAAACCGCCGTGGCCAAAGGCAGCGGGGCTCATATTTTCGCCGCGATTGGATGAGTATTTACTCAGCTTGTCCCAGCCTAATGCGCGCTGATGCCCAGCCACATCGTGACTGGTCGTCATCATCTTGACTGTAGCCGGACTGAGGATGCGAGCGTCGCCATAAGTCCCTTGGCCCAACATCATCATGGCGTACCGAGCGAGGTCATCGGCGGTAGAAAACAATCCCGCATGACCAGCGACTCCATCCATCGCATACGAACGCGGGTCATGGACTTCGCCTTGCATCCAGCGCTCTTCGCGCTGCTCAGTCGTGGCAGCTCGTTTGCGGAGAGTTTCGTCAGGAAGGAAACCGGTTTCGTTCATGCCAAGCGGTTGGAAAATGTGTTTCACCGCGAAGGAATCGAGCGAATCTCCACTGACAGTTTCTACAAGTTTTCCAAGAAACTGGAATCCTACGTCCGAATAGACAAACTTGGCGCCGGGTTCGGCTCTCAATTTCGTTTGATAGAGTCGAGTCCATATCAGTTGCTTGTCGGCGTTCTCGCGGATCGGCGTGTCGGGGACAAAGCCGGCATGGTGGGGGAGGATTTGAAAAACGGTGATGTCGTGCTTGCCCTGTTCGTTAAATTTTTCATCGAGGAAGCCATACTCATCGCGAATTCGAACTTTGCCCTGCTCCATCAAGATCATGATGCTTGTGGCCGTCGCTACGGGCTTGGTGATCGAGGCCATGTCAAACACTGTATCCGTCGTCATCGGTAGACGTGCCGGTTGGAGTTGACGATGGCCAAAAGCTCGCTGGTAAACTTTGTGGCCCTGATGCACGATGGTGACAACACAGCCCGGGATCTCAGAATTGTCGATAGACTGGAGACACAGTCCCTCGATGCGGTTGAGTAACGCAACGTCCAAGCCGACGACAGACGGCGATGCTGCGGGAACATCGGGTGGGACGGCATGACTGGCGGATGCCGCAAAAAGACTCGCGATGATTGCGGCAATTGTTGTCGCGATGGTGGAAGCTAATCTGGACATCGAATTCATTTTCTTTTGACCTTTATTGTCTGGCTTGGCACTCACAGGATACGGTTAGCCAGCCACAAAACAAAGTAAAGAACCGTAAGACAAGCCAGACAAGGCTCAACGGATTTCATCAGTAAAAACAAAGTCGACCCTACCGGCGTTCAGTGCCTATTGGCGAACAGCCTGTTGAATCACCCTAACGCGATCAGGTAGATTCATGGGAGTTCTGCAACAAGAATCACGATCCAGGCGAATTGCATGCGACACTCAAAGCGACTGCTCCTTATGGGGATCACGATCCTTGTGGGCTCTGTTATCGGCTCTGCGGCTTTCGCCCAGGCCACCGATAAGTCGAAACCCAACTTCATTTTTGTGCTGAGTGATGATATCGCGCAAGGAGCCTTGGGGTGCTACGGTCAAAAACTGATCAAGACGCCGCGGCTGGATCAAATG
>CAYYHV010000465.1:0-5896 GCA_964471695.1 uncultured Pirellulaceae bacterium | reverse complement strand
TACCCCAACGGACCATTTGGCCAGCTCGACGCCAAGATATCCGCCAGCCATCCCGCACAGAATCGTCTTGCCATTCTGCATCCAAACGGCGCCGGACAATAACTGCTTCCAGTCGCCAAACAGAAATGGCGCCTTGGCTCCAATCATGGCTCCGCAGAATGCCCCAAGCACAATGGCGTAACGTTGCCAACGCTCTACGCTCAGATCACGCTGCGTCCGACGAGCCAGCAGGTAGCCCGTCAAGATCGCGGACCCCATGATCGCCTGATAACCCCAATCGACGTTCATCCGCGGTCACCCCCGTCTTCCACTTGCACTAAAGGTGACTTGGATTGTCGCGACGGACCCGGGCTCGTTCCATTGAGGACATCACTCAAATCCGGCAACGGAACATGGCCATCCCGATAGAGAACGTTATAGGCCGAGAATGGAATAATATGTCCGCTGGGAAGCACATGATGCACGCAGGATTTCATTAACTGCCGCACGTCAAAGTTGTAGGCATCCATGAATGAAGTGATGGTCACCCGCAGTAAATCCGATTGCTGCAATTCCCCCGTCGTGGCCAGCCCAAGGAACGCATTCGCTAATCGAGCCACCTTCGCATCACCGTCTTCCCCAGTCTCAATGGAACCGCCCAAACCACGGGGCAGATGCAACGCAGCATCACAACCACTATCGCAAGCCCGCGAAAGATTTTCACCAATCAACTGCTGGGCTCGGTCTCGCGTGAACACAATACCATTGGCCAACAGGTCCATGTTCTTTTCCAAATCCACAAAGCGATTGATCGGAGTCGCTTCCTCGTTGGATCGAAATGCGTAAGCAAGTGTGTGCCCGTTCGGATGGGCGCACGGCAACGGCAAAAAGTCATCGGCAGCGAAGAACTCACCAGCCTGCTCTGCAATCGACTTGACCACATCGGGAAAGGTAATCCGATCTTCCAAGTCGGCTGGCAGAAAATACCGACCGCTATAAGTCGCCGGCTGAAAGCTGACGCCCGTGACAAATTTCCGTGCCATGGCAAACCGAATCAGATCACCAATCTGGTCATCATTCACGTTAGCCTGCAACGTGCTCACAAGAGTCACGTTCAACCCCGCCTCACCCAAGGCCTCGATCGCCGCCAATTTGGTATCTAACAATGACTCGCCGCGCAGTTCAACATAATTCGATTCGTCCAGCCCATCGAATTGAAAGTAAATCTCGACGCGATGCTTGAGGCTCGCGACTTGCTCGAGAAATTCCGCGTCACGAGCAAAGCGAATCCCATTGGCATTGATCATCACCACGTCGATCGGCTGGTCGCAAGCGTAACGAAGAACTTCGACAAACTCAGGATGGATGGTCGGTTCGCCACCGGATAACTGCAAGACCTCAGGCTGGCCTTCGACTTGCACCAATCGATCAATCGCCCGTCGACACTCCTCAAGCGTAAGATGGTGTCCACCGGGAGCGCTTCCTGCAAAGCACATGGGACATGTTAAATTGCAGCTCGACGTCACTTCCAGTAACGCAATGCATGTATGCTGTTCATGCTCGGTACATAACCCACAATCCAGTGGGCATCCATTGACCGGCTCCACACCGTGCACAGGCGGTAGTTTGCCTGGAGTCGAGTGTTCCATCCGATCAAACCAACGCACATCGGAACAGACAAAATCTTCGCGGACACCGTGGTCCGGGCAGTGTTTGCGAAAGTAGACACGATCGTTTCTTGAAATAATCTTGGCAGGCAATACGCACAAACACTCAGGACAGAGGCTTTGCGTCATACCCAAGAACGTATGGTCACGCAGACGCATCATCGCCTCCTTTTCCACAAGGCTCGTAGCACCCACCCACCAACCGCCAGGCTGACGATCGAAGAGACTCCGATAATAATTGCGACGGTCGAATCATCGCCGAACTTCCCTTGCGTAATCGCGAGGGCTCCAAAACAAGTCGCGGTGCAGGCCCCAAAGAAGGCTGCCCCCGCAGCCGCCGCGGCGGCTGCAACTCCAGCCACCGAAGCCGCGAACAACATGGAGGTATCAGCCGCAGTTGCCACAATGCCAATCTGCTGTTTCTGGTAGATTACGACGGCGGTCCGAACAAGCGCCGGAGCCCCAATGATACCCACAATGACAGCCAAGCCCGGCGCGACCGCCGCCAAGGCCGCAGTGACCACACACAAACCGACGAACAAACAGATGACTACGACGTTGTGACCGACGACTTCGCCAGCAATCTTTGGCGCAACTGGAGATGCGTACGGATTTTCTTCAACGGTTTCCGCGATCACAATTCCACTGCCAACCTCACCATGACACAACCAACACGTCTTGTTGGGTGGCGTCGGGGCTTCGCAGGTTGGACATTTGACGACTTCACTCATGATCCGCTGCCTCCCTTGCCATGCGTGAGGCGTAGTAGCGAGCCATGCCATGAAATCGACGAATTAACTGTCCTAGCATGATGCCGGAGATACCAATCGCCAACAGCGTCATGACCTGAACGTAGCGAGGCACGACTCCGATTTCTCGACCGCCAAACATCTGCGGCCACTTCCCCATCGCCAGGACATAAAGATATCCCACCATGGCAGCGATCGCGGTGAATCGAATCAAGGGCAAGCTGATGCGCAGCGATGAAAGAATCAGCACAAGCAAGTAGCCCAGCACCAATGGACTTTGCTGCCCGCCACCAAGACAGATGATCGATGTGAGCAGTAGGATGTCCAAGCCCGTCGTTGCATAAGCCATCCAACTGGGAAAAATGCGTTGCCTGAGACAAAGATCGACACCAAGTGCGATCATCAACCATGCGACGGAAAGCACCGTCGCAGACAGATGAAACATGCGACCCGGTTGCTCGGCTGCGTCGAAAAACCCGAACGGGTGATAGTACTGAAACAGATGCACGACATAGAAAGACGTGACGCTGATGATCCGCAAGTAGTTTGCGCGGTATTCGCCGTCAAACTGTTGCCATCGCTGGGCGACATGCCACGCTTGGTCGTTCGTCAATAATGCCGGCCCAACGGGACGGACAGATTCCTCAGCCACGGTGACTTCCTTACCACAACATGAACTTATTGGCGGCACGCCGCAGTTGAGTATATCCGTGACCAAGGCGACTGCGAACTACAAGCCCATAAGAAAAGGCCCAAGTCCTTTGGACTTGGGCCCTTATCGCTATTCGGTATTCGCAACGCTTCCGACGAAAGAAGCCGTTTGAGAACGATTACTTCGACTTGCCAGTGTCGTTCTTTTTCTTTTCCGTCTCTTTGACAGGCTTGCTTTCAGCCTTGTCGAGCATATCCAGCCGTGCAGCAGCGTCAGGGGGCAAGTTGAAGTTTTGTTCGCTCATGTTGTAAATCGAGTTTCCTCGTCCTTTCGTCGGTAGGTCACCACTCGTGGCAGCGACGTTGATTCCGAAGCCTGAGACATCGCTTCATCTGGTTCCAAGTCGAGACGACTTGTCGACGATCATTCGTCTACCCAAAAAGAAAAGCACTGCCCGCAGCTAAAGTATGCCCAATTCCATCCTAAAAACACCGAAATTTCATCGGCTTCTCACGATCGCTTCCCGACGTAGTCGTCACGATCTGCACGGACGGTTTTACCCGTTCTGGCATGTTGAGATGTCTGAACATGGTTCCCAAAAAACCTCGTTCACAGGTGGCCCATGTCGCTTCCGCGTTTTCGGTTGCACTTCCCTGACGAACTCGAAATACTGCGGATGTCTGTCAGTTTAGTTAAAGCGACCAAAGCCGATAGTCGAAAATTGCCACCGCGCTCAACTAATCCTACAAAGGACTGCCACCTATGGGTCTACCGAATCGTCTTCCGTACTACCGCGGAACAAGAACCCACCGAAGTACCTGCAGACAATCCCGTATTCTTCGAACGCACATTGTCGTGAGCTTTGCGTTAGCAATGATACTCAATCCCATTTCGCCCACTTTGCGGGCAGAGCAACCGCAGAAGTTTGACTACCAGTCGATCACGCTTCCCAATGGTTTACAGGTCGTGAGCCTGGAGGATTTCTCCTGCCCGATCGTAGCGGTCCACCTTTGGTATCACGTGGGTTCCAAAGACGAAAACCCCGAGCGACAGGGTTTTGCCCACATGTTTGAGCACATGATGTTTCGCGGCACGGATCGTCTGGGGTCGACCGATCACTTCGATTTTATTCGAAAAACAGGGGGCAATTGCAACGCCTACACGACGTTCGACCAAACGGTCTACACCCAGACTCTACCAGCGAACCAGTTGAATCTAGCGTTGTGGTTGGAAGCTGAACGCATGTCGATGCTCAAGATCGACCAAAAGTCGTTCGACACCGAGCGCAAGGTTGTGGAAGAAGAACGTCGCATGGGTGTTAACCAGCCCTACGGCAAGCTGATGGAAAAGGTATTACCAATCCTCTTCCCTGATCACCCCTACAGCTGGTCCACCATTGGGTCGATTCCTCACCTTCGTTCCGCCAGCGTGCCAGAATTACGAGAGTTCTGGACCAAATACTACGTACCGAATAATGCGACGCTCGTGGTCGTTGGTGCCGCCAAGCATGGCGAAGTCCAACAGCTGGCCAAACGCAACTTTGGCTGGATCCCGCAGGGCCCTGAGCCACCGCGAGTCAAACTCCCAACGACGGCTCCACTGAAAGGCCGCAAAGTCACGATCAAAGAGAAGAACGCTCCTGCCCCACTCCTTGGATTACTATTCCGCGGCGTCCCGCTTTCGCATCCAGACGCAGAAGCATTGGACTTGATGGCAACCATCCTTGGCGGCGGAGAAAGCAGTCGCATCTATCGACGGGTTGTGGCCGACGACCAATCAGCAGTCATGGCATTGGGTGCCAACATGGGGATCGAGCAAAACGGCGCCGTCCTGTTTGGCGCGGTCCTGTCGCCAATCGGTGGCAAGCCGAGCAAGGTGTTCGACGCCATGAAGGAAGAGATTACCAAGATGCAGACCGAGCCGGTCACGGCAGCCGAACTCGACAAGGCGCGTAACCAGATGCTTCGTTCGATCGTCACCGAAAGCCTGACGGTGGAGAGCAAAGCCAGTGCCCTCGGACAAGCCGCTGTTCTCGAAGGCGACGTAGGACGCATCAATACGCGACTGGATCGTATCCGAGCGGTGACGCCAGAAGATATCATGCGAGTCGCGAAGCAATACACCAACCTGGACAACGCGGTGATGGGTTCAGTCAAACCGAACCTGCTGGGGACGATTGGCGGCTTACTCGGCATGAAGGCCAACGTCGAAGATGTACCGATCACCGGTGTCGCCGAAACGAACCCACCAGCGCCTGGACGACCTGGCGTAATACGCCCGGAAGATCGAGTCGCCGACTCGCCCATCGCCGGACCACTCAACTACAATCCGTCACTCGACTTTGAAGAGACTCAGCTCGACAACGGTATGAAAATTGTCGTCGTTGAAAATCACGAAGTCCCTTTTGTCTCTGTAACACTGGGCATGCAAACCGGTGCCTATACCGAAACCAAACCGGGAACGGCCTCCATGGCATTCTCGATGCTTACCAAGGGTACGGCGAAGCATACGGAAGCCGAGCTTTCGGAAGAGCTTGAAACCTACGCGATCAGCCTTACGGGTTCTGGCGGCATGGATACCAGCAGCGTATCCCTTAGTTGCTTGCCAGAACAATTAAAACGTGGCATGGGTTTGCTCGCCGAAGCCGTGCGGACTCCCACGATGCCGAAATCGGAATTTAAGAAACTGATCAAACAGAACAAGACCAGCATGGCGATCAGCAACAAACAGCCAGAGTACCTTGCCGAGCGTGAGTTCCGTAAACGGCTGTATGGTGACCATCCCTATGCTCGCTCGGCCGAAGGAGAACTCGAAGACATCAAAGCTCTCGAGCTTGAAGACTTGCAGAG
>CAYYHV010000464.1:5295-5897 GCA_964471695.1 uncultured Pirellulaceae bacterium | reverse complement strand
TTCGTCCGCCGATGCGCGATCGTAGCTGAGCTGCTCGGTATTCTCCGCGCTCATGCTGGCTTCAATCACAATATCCGTGTCATCTACTCCGGCATAGTCAAGACCGGCGATGTCAGCGGCGAGCAGGTATCGATCTTCCAATGGCTCGAAACGGCGGAAAGATTGGCGACGGGGCTTTGATGCGTGAAGTGAGTTGCTCTTGCGATTCATAGCTCCTAATTTCCTCTTCGTGCTGTTTGTCATTTCGCACCATGCGGCACAGAAACGATGTTTTGGAGACAGACCGGTTGGCGAATTGCGGTTGGGATGGGAGTTTGCGTCTTTGGATACAGTCCTTCCCCGGGGAACTTGCAAACCTACGACTTGCGAGAGAAAATAGTTTCTCGCTCGAGGGAAGCCGTTGTGCCCGGCCAATCTCGTGGCAGGCCGTTCGTAGTCCCGGCTTTAGCCGGAATCTTCCGCCTGAAGGCGGTACTACAAACTTGTCAGCCTTGACACACCACCAGGTTTTGTTGGAAAGCCGCTTTTTTCATTTGGCACAAACGTTCGCATGGATTCTTCGACAACACGACTCAGTCTGATCCATCGCATCCAACATCCGG
>CAYYHV010000464.1:0-5285 GCA_964471695.1 uncultured Pirellulaceae bacterium | reverse complement strand
CTCGGCGGTTACAGCCATCCGATGCCGACGATGTCACACAGAATGTGCTCGTTCGACTGGCACGCAGCATTCAGAAGTTTGACTACGATCCGGCGCAATCGTTTCGCGGATGGTTGCGACGAATCACCGAAAATGCCATCAAGAATTACATTCGCGATCAAAAGTCAGGGAACGCTCAAGGTGGAAGCGATGTGATTTCGCTGCTGGCGAGTGAACCGGCCCGCATCGATTTAACGGCTCACCTCGCCGAGGCGTTTGACCTGGAAATCGCCGAACTCGCCAAGTCAAACGTCAAGACACGTGTAAACGAGGCCCGGTGGCAGTCCTGGCAATTAACTGCCGTAGAGGGTTTGCCTGGTAAAGAAGCAGCCGAACGGCTGAATGTTCCGATTGGGACGGTATACGCAAGTAAGAATCAGGTGCAAAAGATGATTCGCGAGGAGGTCGAGCGATTACAAGCGGAGGCTGGCGAAAAATCGGAGCGTCAGTCGTAGGTTGGATGGATTGTTGGGTAAATGAATAGATGACGCTTGGTTGCGAGCCAGAAGCGGAAATGGGACGGCTCCGACAAGCAGAAATGGGACTGGCTCCGACCTGTAATTCTGTATGTAGCAGTTTTTGAGGGTTGTGGTCGGTGCCTGTCCCAATTTCTGCGCCACGCGGGTTGCGGTCGGTGCCTATCCGAATTTCTGCGTTGTGGCCGTTAGAGCGTCGCGCCGTCGATAAAAGGGGACAGGCACCGACGTCGACCAATCCAATACAGTTAACTGATTCGGTGTCGGAGCCAGTCCCCTTTTATCGACTCCCGCAATTGAAACATCGGCAACTCAATGAAACAGTGCCCAACAAAGGAACGACTCCAGCGTTATCTCGATGACTACGCGGGCAGTTCAGGACATGAACTTGACGATCACATTGAATCGTGTTCCCTCTGCCAGGAACAATTGGAACGACTGAGCGCGCCGTTGGACGGCGGCTTACTCGGCGATCCCACGCCAAACGATGTGTCACCGAGCCTGATACATCGCTGGGTTCAACGCGTCGAAAATGACGCGAACAAAGCGACTTTCTCGGCCCCGGCGGATACGGCTCAGCTAACCAACCAATCGCCGCCTCGTCGGCTGGGCGATTATGAGATTCTTCGCGAAATCGGTCGAGGCGGGATGGGGGTCGTCTACGAAGCCCGACAGTTATCGCTGGATCGTACCGTCGCGCTAAAAATATTGCCGCAGACGCTATTCGCCAACCGCAATACGGCGGACCGATTTCGTCGCGAGGCGCGGGCGGCTTCCCAATTGCACCATACCAACATCGTTCCGGTGTACGAAGTCGGCGAAGATCAGGGCACGCCATATTATGCCATGCAGCTAATCGGCGGCATCGGTCTGGACAACTGGATACGGCAATCGACTCCACGTGATGAAGCCGACATCTCAACCGATCAAAACGTCTCGCAAACGCTGCCGTTTGTAGACCCGCCTTCAGGCGGTGGGGAAGAATTCCGGCTAAAGCCGGTACTACAAACAACTGCCGACGAGTCCCTCGCTCACGCGTCGGGCTACCAGTCCAGGGACAATAATCACCATCGCACCGTTGCTGAAATCGGCACGCAAATCTCCGCGGCTCTGAGTCATGCTCACCATCGAGGCGTCATTCATCGCGATGTCAAACCCTCCAACCTGCTGCTCGACCAACAGGGAGTCGCTTGGCTGGCCGATTTCGGATTGGCCAAACAGACAGACGACGGCCTGACCGGTACGATGGAAGCGCCGGGTACGCTACGGTATATGTCGCCGGAACGATTCCAGGGGCAATGCGACCAGCGCAGCGATGTCTACTCGCTCGGGGTTTCTCTATACGAGCTACTGGCGCGACAACCGGTGTTTCGCGGCAGTGATCACCTGGCTTTGCTCAAGCAGATTCAAAATGACCTGCCAACAGCGTTGCGTGAGATCGATCCGGGAATTCCACACGACTTGCAAACCATCGTGGCCAAGGCCATGGAGAAGGACGCCGCACGGCGCTACGCGACGGCGGATGAATTCGGGCAGGACCTCCATCGTTTTTTGCAGGGCGAGCCAATCCGCGCGCGTCGCGTCAGCCTTGCGGAGCGAATTTGGCTGTGGGCAAAAAAGGAACGAGCATTGGCAACCTTGCTGGCCGCCGTATTCCTGCTGTTGGTCACCGCGGCCATTGGTTCCATCGTCGCAGCTCAGCAACAGGCTCAGTTGGCCATTGAGAAAGCGGCTGAAACCAAGGAAGCCACGAAGCAGCGTGACGAGGCCCGGCAAAATGCCTACTTCGCCGACATGCGACAAGCGCATCAGGATTTGAACAATGGACAGATGCGTCGGATGCTGACGACGCTGCGAGACTATGTGCCGACGGTGCCAGCCAAAGATGTTCGCGGATGGGAGTGGTATTACCTGCTGTCGCAAGCCCATCAGGACGCCGTCACGATGACGGACTTTGACGGCGTGGTGACCCAAACACAATGGTCAGCCGATGGAAAACGGCTTTTCACTTCGGGCACCGATGAAACGTTGCGAATCTGGAATCCGGACGGGAGCCTCCTTCGCAAGATCGTCGTACCCGGGCTGATGCAGTTCGCACTCAATCCGGACAGCACGCAAATCGTCGCCGTCAGTGGCGATCCGGTGATACGGTTCTTCGACCCAGAATCCGGCAAGCTCATACGGACGATCAAGCAGGGGAATGATCCGCTCGTCGCCGTTGACTGGCACCCGACAGGTGAAATGGTGGCGTTGATACGCGTTTCGCCGGACAGTCGGCAATTGTTCATTGTTGCAACGAAAGATGAACAAATCGTTTGGAAGCATAGAGTTCCCGTGAGTCGTGGCACCTGGGCTAAGTTCAGCCCAGTCGGAGATCGGTTGTTGGTTGCCGGTAGTGGGATCTCTAATGTCGTTGTTTTTCAATTGAAAAAAGACGGGGTTGAGGAAACGGCGAAACAACGGCTCACGGCGGAATGGATAAACAGTATTGGTCGTTTAGTTGGCAACTCACATCAACCATTATCCATCGCTTGGCATCCAGCTGGACGTCAATTCGCGGTGGGAGCGTTTCAACAAGGCGTCCGAGTTTTTGAAGTCGACGAAGAATCGGACAATTCTGCGCTCGTGGCGCATTTTCAAAACCCAGGTAGCGTCGATGCCGTGACATTCTCCAGTGATGGTGAGCAATTGATCGTTGGCAATCGCGCACAGCGGGTCGATGTATACGACATGGAATCAAAGCTGCGCATCAAAAGCCAGGCAGGCCACCTGAATTCGCTTCGGTCTATTGCGGCGGATCCAACCGGCAAGTTGATTGCATCTTCGTCAGACGATGGCGCTATCAAGGTTTGGCATCGCACAGATCCGCCAGCAATCAAGAAATCCCAAGTGCAATATGGCTCTGGAACCAGCCCCGATGGCCTTTTCTCGTGGCAACAGCTGGGCAAGCGGGTTGTTGTCAGGGACCGCAGCGGCAAACAAATCGCACAGTTAGAAGGGTTTGGTGAGTACGAACTTACTTCCAGGTTCTTCCCCGAAGTGAATCGTTGTTTGTTCTGGGCTACGGAGGGAGATAAAGGGCCACCGTGGATCCAAATATACGATACGCAGAGCTGGGAACTGGAATACACAATGAAGTCCAACGGTATTGCCTTTCCCTGGGCCAGCATTGTCGGCGACTTTGCAGTCATGTCGATCCCAAGTAACGTGGAGCGATTCAATGGTCGCACGGGAAAGGTCGATCGCCTGAAGCCCCACCCAACCGAATTAGCAGTCATGGTTGCCCTCAGTCCGAACGGAGAATGGTTGGCAACGGCTTGCCAAGGTGAAGTCAAACTATGGGACATTGCGTCAGGGATCGAAATCGCAAACCTGTACGGCCATCGCCCCGGTGGTTGGATGCCACGTTTGGCATGGTGTAATTCAGGACGCTATTTCGCGACGAGTAGCATTGACCAGACCATCAAGATCTGGGACGTGGAGGAAAAAGCGGCGCTGCAAACGCTCCGAGGACTTCAAAGCACGCCAAGAGCGGGGTGGTTCGCATTCTCAGCAGACGACACGCGCTTTCTGGGGGCTGATTCGGAGACCTACCGGGTCTGGGACGTGCAAACCGGCCGCGAACTGCTCTCCGCTAATATCGAGGATGCAACGATGGGCCGCATCTACGATGCATTCCAGTCGAAGGTCGAAGAAGAGCCGTTTGGATTGACGGAATCCCAATTTCGTTTCGAGACGCTGCGCAAAACAGAGGCTCTGAGCGAAAACAAAACAGCCTTGGAACAATACGAGCATCAATCGCAACATTCCCTGGCCCGAACACTCATAGGAGATCAAACGGACGAACGCGATCACAAACGCGCGTTGCCGTTGGCTACCCGAGCTCTCGAGCTGAACCCGACTGATCCCGAGTACTTGATGACGCATGCGGTGGCGGCTTATCGGAATGGCAAATTTGAAGAAGCCCTGACTTCGTTGAAGCTGGCGATTGACTCTGGAAACACTTCATCTTTCTCGTTGTTCTTAAAGGCGATGTGTTTGAAACAATCCGG
The DNA here is from genome assembly GCA_964471695.1 of uncultured Pirellulaceae bacterium. GTDB lineage: Bacteria > Planctomycetota > Planctomycetia > Pirellulales > Pirellulaceae > CAYYHV01. Next base: position 718 of record CAYYHV010000464.1, on the reverse strand, counting down.
CAAACCGGCATTAAGCCAGGAAGCCTATCTCCAGGCAAATGAGGCGTTACAAAAGCCGGCAGGTGGGCGGCCGCGTTTTCGGGAGCTGGTGCATGAGATCACCCAATCCTTTGTAAAAATACCTATCGACGAATCGCAGCCGCGGATCACGGTGACGACGTTGGTCGATGAGGTCGACGGTCAGGCGGACGGCCAGACTTCGTTGCGAGAAGCACTACTCGCCGTGCCAGATGGTGGCGTGATCGAGTTTGATGTGACCGGCACGATCGAATTAAAGCTAGGTCCCTTCTTCGTTGATAAGTCAGTCACCATCGTTGGCCCTGGTGCGGATAAGCTCACGATTGACGGAGGAGACAAGTTTCGGTTAATGGTTCTGAATGACCGCAAAGAGTCGCTCGCGAAGATCGCGGTCTCTGGCTTGCACTTTACGCATGGACGCAATGACGACGCGTATGGCAACCAGTACATTTGGTCACTAGGGCGAGGTTGTTTGTTCAGCCGCGAGTCGCTGACGCTCTCGGATTGCCTGCTGGATCATAACCAGGTTCCAGGTGGAGCTGGGGGAGCGCTCCATCTGATGGGAGATGCGAAGGTCGTCCGCTGCGTGTTCTATCTCAATCAGTCAAGATTTGGGGGTGGTGCCGTCATGTGCGCGGAATCCGATGTGGAAATTGACGCATGCACGTTCGAAAGCAACAAAGTTACGTACTCCCAGGGA
>CAYYHV010000463.1:1718-5950 GCA_964471695.1 uncultured Pirellulaceae bacterium | reverse complement strand
GTTCAAACTTGTCCGGATTGATGGGGATGCCGATTTGGACTTCGAAGAGCTCAATTGTGAGAATGGGTTTGGATTTTCGTGTGACCACGATTTCATTCTTCTTGTTCGAGTCGGCGGTTCGTCGGCGATACTCAATGTAATGCGGAAACAGGTCCGATTGTCCGAGGGCTACAGTGATCGTGTGAGGCATGTAGGATGGAAGCCGATCGATGGCTTTGTCGTAGTCGAACTTTTCTTCTTCCGCATTGGATGATTCGAAAATCGTCTTCAGAGCCTTGGGGTTCCAGTTGCCTACCAGAGTCCATACCGCATGCTCGTGAAGAGTTCTTGGTAGCGGCGGCCCAAAGTCGAAGTTGGTTGCAATCTGTTTTAGCAGACGAGGAAGGCCGCCATGGTCAAAACCTGGCTGGAAGCTGGACCGCATGGCGGGTGAATTGGCGCCAGCTGGTACCGCCATGCTGACCACTCTCAGGTCGACTCGAGACAGATGCTGTCGAAACTTTCCGAGTTCTTTGACATCGGGGCTGTCTTGATACTTCCAGAGAAATCGTCCATCGGCGATCTGCTGAAACGTGGCGGCTCGATCCTCTAGCTGGATTTTCAGATCGGTGCGGTGCAGCAAAGAACCTTGATTCGTCAGTTGATGGTAACCCCCAGAGGCAAGCAACGTGTGGCCGAACAACTCGACTCGCTGACGAACATCAGCCTCAATCGACCTGTGCCGCGCCAGTTGCTCGGTGGCTTCACGGATAAGTTGATTTCCACGGGAATTTTTCGACGGCTTTGACGCCAAGATGGATTCGGATTGGGCTGGGTTACCCGATAGCGTTGCTGGCAACTCGGGGAGCGGTTCCAAGGATGTGGCGGACGGAGTAGCTGCCGGAGGATCGCTGCTAACCCCTTGAGCGTAAGCATTTTGCATGAGATAGACGGCCAGCAAAACAATGACAAGCAGCAACAAGTCGACGAATGAAACTCGAGGCACTCGGCGATCGTTTGTGACCTTAGGTAGGTTAGGCATTGCGTTCCGGTCCTGTCGGTTTTTCCAAAGGTATGGATCGCACGACGCCGAATTTCCCCGTAGGTCGTCGACGTCCACAATCGAGTGTGCGTTGGCAATTGAAAGATTCTAGAAGCTGATGCGACCGCGGGTCCACGCCAATCGTGTCTGGGGACATCAGCCGTACCAAGGATGGAACAATGAAACGTGTGATGATCCAGGTTGCGGCGGCAGCCGTACTTGCTTCCGGCCTTGTCGGTTGCAAGGGGGGACCCGGATACAATCTGCCCCCGATGGAACAAATGATGGCCCCTGGCCCCGGCGTTGCCGGACCAGGTCCGGGTGTCATGGCAGCTTCGGCCTTTGGGCCGGCGAGTTCCGAGGGAACGGTTGGTCCAAGTCCCACAGTGCAAGCATGGTTTGCAAAGCCCGCTGGCATGCAAGTCGTTTGGGACAACTCGGGGACCGGTGATTTTTCCAGTGCCCCACTCGTAGTACCCGCCCGCACCAACTTTCGGCAGGCTGGTTTGTACCGAGCCAAGTTGATGAACATTCCAGGCCATGAGGGAATGGAACTGTATCCATCGGTTGAGATTGGTCCCGCCAACCCGCGGACTCTGGCCTATCTTGCCCACAACGCTGTGCCACTTCAGCTCACCGTTGATGATTTCAATCAAGTGATGTCTGGCAACTTTGTCACGAAGGTCATTTACCTTCCTGACCCCGAGTTTCAGGAACTGGCGGTTTCCGGTGTCGAGACACTGGTAAGCACCCGCCTGGATCCGGGTGTTAATCCCGTCGCCGAAGCGGATCGTCGTGGCTCGATCATGGCCATCTTGCGACTGGGTAATAAAGACATCGAAATGCCCGGCATGGAAGCCGAGGCGATCGGCTACTTTGGCTCGCTCGGCGGGAAAAGTGGTGGAGGTGCAGGTATGGGCCCTGGGCCAGGTGGACCCATCTACGGAATGCCGTCGACAGGTACGCCAATTGGATTGGCCGGACCGCCTCACATTCCGCTAGGTAGACCGGCTGGATTGCAGAAACACGTCATGCGTAACCACACGCATCACTACGTGCCGAAGCCATCGTCAGCGTTGAAGATTCACGTCAAGCAGCAGCCTGGTGTACGCTATCCGGCTCCTCGTGATCGTGCCTTCATCCGCGAGTACAACCATCCGACGTGTAACCGTTGTGGTGGAGCCGGGTGTCAGCAGTGTGGCAGCATGTTCTAGTGCAGACGCTGAGACCTTTGCAAGTAATTCCCTTCCGCCACGGCCAGTCGCTGGCACGACTGGTCGTGGCTGTGTAAAGCAACTGAAACTTCGTCGTTAGTATTCAACGCAGCGACTAGGCCAACAGCGAGTCGAATCGTGATTCTCAGAATGAATTCCCAAAGGTTGATTTGGATCGCCGCGGTGGTGCTGGGATTAGTGCCGGCACTCTGTGATGCACAATCCAGGTCCCGTGTGACCCACGATTTCTATTCCAGCGACATGCCGCCGGGCACCATTGGTCGCATGCAGATGCAGTCACAGTTTCCTGCAGCTGGACATGTCCAGCCTGTGAAAATCATCGCGCCAGGAGGCTGTGTGATCTCGAAGGCCGTAGCCAGCGGATTCAATACGGCTTCGGTATCGCCGGCATTAATGGGGATGCGAGTCAGTACGGCTTATCGCTTGAAGATTAGCGACATTCCGCTCATGGGCAACTTGGCACTGTACCCGACGGTCGAAATACTCGACCGACTGCATCCGCCAGTTGGTCAAGAGTGGCACTATCCGATCCCGATCGAATTCTCGCTCGAAGATCTGAAACTTGCGGCTGATGGCAACCTGGTGACTCGTGTCGTTTACCTCGAACAACCAAGGGATACGCTCGTCGGTCCCGCAACTCCTGATGATCCGCAGCCTTATTTCAACGTAGGTAGCCGCGAGGATCCACTCAAAGTCGCTGATTACCTTGGGCGAGCCGTTGCCATCGTGCACATCGGGTCGCGCCAACCCGATCCGACTGGCGACGATGAGTTTTTTGTTGGCGAGTCGCCGGTTCCCGCCCCAGCCATCGGGGCGTTGCAACTCGGGGCAAGGCCGCAGACGCATGCTCGGGCAGCTCAAGTCAGCTACGACGCTCCCGCAGCCGCACGGCCCGTTGCACGATCGTATCCACGAACGACGATTCCTTCGAGTCGACGTCGATCGAAATCCAAACCATCGAAGGTTCCAGCCTTCAATCTCATGCAATCCAATCTCCTCGAAAGCCTGAAGACGCAATGATCAAAATCAGGGAATCGTTCTGCTTATTGCTGCTCATCGCCTTGGGATGTACTTCGTGTGCGTCGCGGGCTGGAATTGGGTTGGCGCCAAATGCGCTGCAACCGATTCCCGATGGAGCGATGGTACAACAGGCTCCGATGGTGACGGATTCATTTGGAAACGAACCGCCTCGGTTGGAACTGATCGGCGAAGGGGCCATGTTTCAGATTGGAGACGAGTGTGTGTCTCCCGTCGTCGACTCCCCTGCCCTGCCGGGATGTGAAACCTGTCAATCGTTCCGCAGCCCAGCGCCTTGCGTGGTACATTGTACGCCCGCGGAGGGTTCGACTTGGGGCAGTCCCCGTGACGAATATGTCTGTGATGGAGGCGATGCGGGAATTACGGCTCGAGTGCGAAGTGACTGGTCTGTTGACGGAATGGAAGCGGAAGATACGATTGCCCACTTTGATACCCTGGCCGGGGATACCGAAGTGGCTCCTAGTACCCGTTCATGCGTCTACTCTCCGCGGTTTGCAGCCGTCCGACGGATTACGCATTCACTGGAACAACAAGTGAATGACGTTGCCGTGAACGTGCGTGACATTTCTGCTGCATTGCACGAAAAGGTTCTCGACGAGCCGTCGGCCGTAAAACAGCCGGAATCCACGATCCGTACCGTGGGGACATTCATTGGTACGTCGTTGCAGGAAAACCAGTTGGGATTGGTTGTTGACGATGTCGATCGGCTGGAAGAAAGAACCGACAAGCTGCTGCCGTTTGAGCATCAGGAAAATCAGCCGGCGCCAACACTGGCGAATCTGGACGAGCCAGGAACGGTCGAAGGCGAAATGCCGGGGTTGGAATGGCGAGCCGTCGAAACTGGGCAAGTCATTCTGGACGGCACACTGGCATATGAGCAAAAAGGCCTCCGCAACGGTCAATCGGTTGACGTTTATGAGATGCCGCCCGGATCGCCG
>CAYYHV010000463.1:0-1708 GCA_964471695.1 uncultured Pirellulaceae bacterium | reverse complement strand
CGATTGCGACTGGTCAAATTGGCTTCGAAGTGCGAAGGCAAGCCCGGTGATGTTGTGGAGTTCACGATTCGGTTCGACAATGTTGGCGATCAACCGATTGGAAACGTAACGATCATCGACAAGCTCACTTATCGCTTGGAATATATTAAGGGATCGGGGCTGTCCTCGGTGGATGCTCAGTTTGTGGGAGAAGACATTGCTGGCGAAACGTTATCGCTTCGCTGGGAGATTACGGAACCGCTGGAACAAGGAGAAGGCGGCGTAATTCGCTTTAAATGCCGATTGCGATAGCGGCTATCGCATTCGTTTTGCGGACGTTGTAAATTCATGTTTTCCAGATAGACACAGGACAAACATGAGCAACTCTTCACCAGACGGCTGGATCGCAGATCGAACAGCCACGTTTGATAGTAGCGGCATACGTAAAGTCTTTGACTTGGCTGCTAACCTTAAGGATCCGATCAATCTCTCGATCGGCCAGCCGGACTATGATGTTCCCGAGCCTGTCAAAGCCGCTTGTATCGAAGCCATTCAGGCGGGCAAGAACGGCTATGCACTGACGCAAGGGGTAACCGAGTTTCGCGAAAAGCTCCAAGCCAAAGTCGATGCCGAGTATGGGCACGGCGATCGGCAAGTCTTCGTGACATCGGGTACCAGCGGGGCTCTCGTCCTGGCGATGTTGGCTTTGGTGAATCCCGGCGACGAAGTCATCTTGTTCGACCCCTATTTTGTTATGTACGAACCGCTTGTCAGCCTTGTGGGGGGGAAGGCCATCGTGATCGATACTTATCCCGACTTTGCGATTGATCTGGATAGGGTCCGAGAATCCATCACCGATCGGACCAAACTGATTCTGCTGAACAGCCCAGGCAACCCGACTGGGGCGATTGCAACCGAAGAAGAAGTTGCGGGGTTGGCCCAAATAGCAGGCGAGAATAACGTGGCGTTAATCTCGGACGAAATCTATCGTGATTTTACCTATGATGTGCCGTTTCATTCTCCCGCATCGATCAATGAAAACACTTTGGTCATTGATGGATTCTCCAAGAGTCACGCGATGACAGGATGGCGACTAGGGTTTGCCCATGGTCCCAAAACGGTCATTGAAACGATGACAAAACTGCAGCAATATTCGTTCGTATGTGCTCCTAATCCGGAACAAAGGGCTGGATTGGAGGAAAAGGACACGCCCACCGAGGGGTATTCGAAATCGTATCAAGCAAAGCGAGATCGACTCATTTCGGCCTTGAGCGAAGATTACGAATTGGCGAAACCGGGGGGGGCGTTTTACCTCTTCCCGAAGGCACCTTGGGGAACGGGCACGGAGTTCGTAGAACAAGCCATCGAGAATAACCTGTTGATTATTCCTGGCAATATCTTCAGTAAGAAGGATACTCATTTTAGAGTCTCCTACGCCGCTTCAGATGAAACTATTGAACGTGGAATCGAAGTGTTGAAACGACTGGCCAGGCAACCGGCAAGTTCAACATCGGGTTGAGCTGCCGCTCGGTAAGGTGCGGATTCGTCGTAGAGAGGCCGACGAACAACTGTTGAGCAATCATTTGGGGAAATGATAATTGGGGATTGCAATGTCAAAGAGCTTATCGTCGTGCATGCACTGCGGTGCGGATATCTATGAAGAAGCGACTTTTTGTCGAGAGTGTGGTGCAAGCGAAGATTCTGGTTGGGATCATGACGTCACCGAAGC
>CAYYHV010000462.1:1086-5965 GCA_964471695.1 uncultured Pirellulaceae bacterium | reverse complement strand
TGGTAGGCTCCAATCACCGCAGTATCGCCATCCACGGCGACTGAAATACCGAACCAGTCGTATGTCGCAGCATCACTTGCCGTTAGTTTTGCCTGTTGGTTCCAGTTGGTGCCGACCCGCGTGAATACGTAGGCGCTGCCTGTGTCACTGTCGTTGTCGTCATCCCCAAAGGCTCCAATCACCGCAGTATCGCCATCCACAGCGACTGAACGACCGAACCAGTCGTCTGCCGCGCCATCACTTGCGGTTAGTTTTGCCTGTTGGCTCCAGGTATTGCCAACCCGCGTGAAAACGTAGGCGCTGCCTGAGTTACCGCCATTGTCGTCATTCCGGTAGGCTCCAATCAGCGCAACATCGCCATCCACAGCGACTGAACGACCGAACCAGTCGCCTGCCGCAGCATCACTTGCCGTTAGCTTGGCCTGTTGGCTCCAGTTGGTGCCGACCCGCGTGAAAACGTAGGCGCTGCCTGAGGCACTGCCATGGTCGTCATCCTGGTAGGCTCCAATCACCGCAGTATCGCCATCCACGGCGACTGAAATACCGAACCGGTCGCTTACTGCGGCATCATTCGCAACAAGCTTGGCCACCTCATCTGAATTGAATACGCGCTCGATGCTTGATGATTGCGCCGCCAGATTGTTTCCATTGCCTGCCGGATCTTTGGCGACGCCAGCAGGAACTTCTACGCTCACCAAGCCAATCTCATTGGTGGTGACGATGACTTCGTAGGTTTGACTATCAAGCGTCGTGAGTGCGCCGACCGTGCCGTTGGAAATGACCAGATCGTTAGCCGCGAGGCTGACGGGTCCGGAGAACTCGATGGTGAACAGGATCGAGGTCGCATTGGTCGGACTCTCGTGTACTGTCGAGATCGCTGTGATTGTGGGAGGTGCTGTGTCGCTGACAATGCTGAACTGGCTGGCCGCCAGGTTGAGATTGGCAACCTGATCCTGAACTACGCCAGCCGCAATATCCACGGTGACATCACCGTCGATTGCTGGCACAACGTCAAACGTGAAGACGCGATTGTTCATTGTCGATAAGCTGCTCGCCGTCCCATTTCCGATAACGACATCGGTCAACTCAAATCCAGTTACGACTTCTCCGAAATCTACCTGGACCACGATGGGATCGTCATTCGTCGGAGAAGTCGTCGACGGCGTCGTGATAATCGGCTGTGGTGCGAACTGATCACTTACGACAGAAACTTGTGCGACCGCAGCATTCCCGTTGCCGGCGTTGTCGTTGACTTGCCCGGCATCGAGGGAAACCGCAACTGGACCATCCATCGTCGGCGTTACATTAAACGTAAATTCCTGATTGTCCGTTGTCTGTAGGTTCGAGGCGTTTCCGTTCGTCACGGTAAAGCCGGATGCGTCCAGTCCAAAAATAGGTTCGGAGAAGGCAATTGAGAACGGAAGCGTTGCCTTGTTGTTCGGATTCTCAGCAGGAGCGGTAAGCGTACCCGTGGGCTGCTCGCCTGCCTCAAACGCCCCAATATCCATTCGGTTCGAAAAGATACGAGGGAAACTGTCGCCTCGCTGATCGAATTTGGAAATCTGCCGCGTCTGAAACTGATCTGCCACATCGGCGGAACTTAACGCGTGGTTGTAGATCGCCAGATCGTCCAGGCGCCCATCGAATTGACGAATACCCGGTACCAAATGGCCGATGCTAAGATCATAACCAGTCGTTATGGTGCCAGTCGCATCATTGCGTGAGTTATCCAGAATTCCATCAATATACAGCCGCATCTCGGAGCCTTCGCGTACCACGGCAACATGATGCCAACCGTTCGTGTAATTGCCGTTCGAGAAGAGATCCTGTCCCCCCGACCCATTCGTAGGTAGCCGATTGAGGAAGCGGATCGTGCCATCGGATCGTAACTCGACGACCGCCGCCGAGGCCGCACCACCATTCTCATTTAGGTGGAGCAACGTCTGTTGAGATGCCAGATCGTCAGCTTGGAACCAGAAGGAGAACGAATACGAATCGCCATCGAGCTGCGAGGTTGTTAGAGCCGCATGGAGATGATCGTCAACGCCATCAAACTCGATGGACCGCCCGGTACCGGCTGTGGCGCCTGGTAAATTCGTTGCTCCGCCCTGATTCGTTGCGTTTACTGAACCCGTCGTATCGTTGATGACCGAGCCCGATGACTCTTCAAACTCCCAGAATACCGATGGACTGTCTTCCAAAACCTTTTGCTTGTGCGGAACGGCATTCGGATCACCCGCATTGATCGCCGGACTGTCCGGATGCAGCGCATGCGAAAGCGTCGATCCGCTGTTGTCGGCGAGTGGGCCGAGCAGCGGATCGACGTTGATTTGGTTGCCGACGCTGCCACCCGAAAACCCGATCGCGGAAAGCCCTATTCCGTTACCGATCAAATTGTACGATCCATCGGCTGGTTCGCTGATGGTGATATCCGGGTTCGTATTGGCCGAATTGCCCGCCACGATCGTGTTGTTGATCGTGAGAGGTGCATTGACGACATCAACGCCTCCACCCCGATCGGCCGAATTGCCCTTGAACGTACTGTGCTCAATCGTGACAAAGTTGCCGTAGCCAACGCCACGAATTCCGCCACCGGAAACGGTGGTGGTGTTGCCAGAGAAAGTACTGTTCGAAATTTGGACGGTCGCATCGCCTCCGGGCGTTGCATGGGAGCGGATTCCACCTCCATATCCCGAATTGCCAATCACCGAACTGTTTCTGACAGTGAGATCCCCATCCCGGTTGTTGATCCCCCCGCCTCGGCCCGCCGAGTTTCCGCTGATCGTGCTGTTGGTGATCGAGGTCGTTGCACCGACCAGGTTGGCGATGCCACCACCGTATAGGCTCGCTTGATTGTCGCTGATCGTGGTATTGATGATTGTGAGACGGTTGGCGTTGTAGATGCCGCCGCCCGACCTGGACAGGTTGCCGGTCACAACCACATCACGGACCGTTAGGTTCTCTCGATTCAAGATGGCACCGCCATACAAGTTGCCATCAGCCCCGGTCAACGTCATGCCACTGATCTCCGCGTTGACCTCCAAGTCGCTGGCAAAGTGGAAGATTCGCCCCGCATTGCCTCCGGCGTCGATCGTTACGATGTCCGCGCCCGGACCACGGATGACCACGTCGGAATTTATGTCCGGCAACGTACTGTCGATGAGGATTGATTGGGAGGTGGAGAAAACCCCCGAGGTGTCGAACGTAATCTCGTTCGCGTCCGGGCTGGAATTGGCGAGTCCAATGGCCTCGCGGAGTGTCAAGTTGCCAGGCGAAAAGTCGCCATCGTCCGCGTCTCCAATCGCATCAACCACCAACTCGAAAGGGACCGTCTCATACGCCCCAATATCCATTCGGTTCGAAAAGACACGAGGCAAACCGTGGCCTCGCTGATCGAATCTGGGAATCTGGCGTGACTGAAACTGCTCTGCCACATCGGCGGAGCTTAACGCGTGGTTGAAGATCGCCAGATCGTCCAAACGTCCATCGAATTGACGAATACCAGGAAACAAATGGCCGAAGCTAAGATCATAACCGGTAGCAATCGTTCCAGTGGCATCATTGCGTGAGTTATCCAGAAGTCCATCCACGTACAGCCGCATTTCGGAGCCATTACGTACAAAGGCAACATGATGCCAATCGCTGGTGTAACTGCCATTCGAAAAGAGAGTCTGTCCCGGCCCATTCGTAGGTAGCCGATTAAGGAAGCGGATCGAGCCATCGGTTTGCAACTCGATGAGCGTATTCTCATACAGGTGTAGTAACGTCTGTTGAGATGCCAAATCGTCAGCTTGGAACCAGAAGGAGAACGAATACGAATCGCCGTCGAGCTGCGACGTGGTTAGCGAAGCCTGAATATTGTCATTAATCCCGTCAAAATCGAGGGCACGTCCTGTGCCGGAAAAGGCGCCTGCCTGAGCCAGCAGGGCACCGTTGTTGGTTCCATTGAGGGAGCCGGTGGTATCGTTCACCACCGAACCCGACGCTTCTTCAAACTCCCAAAACACAGACGGACCATCACTCAGTATCACTGCCTTATGCGGAATGGCGTTCGGATCGCCTGCATTGATTGCTGGACTTCCGGGCAGCAAGGCATGGGTGAGCGTTGGTCCGCCGTTATCAGCCAGCGGACCAAGTTGCGGATCGACACCAACGATGTCTCCGGGTTGATTGAATCGGTACGAAGCCGTTCCACCTCCGATAAGGTTGTAACCATCACTGTAGATCGTCCTTACATAGTTGCCATGTCCAACCACATCACCGCCTTGATTGCCCCATACAATGGTCGATCTAAGCCGAGTTTCCGTCAAAGAGCTGTTTCCGAAGCCGAAGATTCCACCACCGCTGTTGTTGCTTATCGTGCTGTAGTAAACATTGACATCGCCACGATACGCGTCGACGCCTCCACCCGTTGTGGCTGTGTTCCCGGAGATCGTACTTTGAGAAATCCTGGCAGAGCTCGAGGTTGACGTTTGATGAATCCCGCCACCTCGAGCGGCGGTATTGTCGGCGATGGTTGCCCCTGAGATCAGCAAATTGCCACGATTAAGAATGCCGCCACCGTTTTGGCTCGCATGATTGTCGCTGATCGTCGTATCGATGAGTGTGGTACTGTTGGCGTTGTAGATGCCTCCGCCCAGGATGGATAGGTTGCCAGTAATGACCACATCCCTCACCGTTAAGTTCTCTCGATTCAAGATGGCACCGCCATTCAAGCTGCCATCGGCCCCGGTCAACGTCACGCCGCTGATCTCCGCGTTGACCTCCAAGTCGCTGGCAAAGTGGAATATTCGCCCCGAATTGCCTCCGGCGTCGATCGTTACGATGTCCGCGCCCGGACCACGGATGGCGACATCGGAATCGACATCCGGCAATGGAC
>CAYYHV010000462.1:0-1076 GCA_964471695.1 uncultured Pirellulaceae bacterium | reverse complement strand
TCGTGGGTGTGGAGAAAGCACCGGCAGTATCGAAAGTGATCTCGTTCGCGTCCGGGGTAATATTGGCAAGTTCAATTGCCTCGCGGAGAGACAAGTCGCCTGCCGAAAAATCGCCATCGGATTCGTCGACCGCTGTAGAAACTTCAAGGATGGTAGGTACGGATACGAAAGCGATATCCAGGGTGTACGCCCCCGTCCTATTCGCATTATTGCTGACCGGCGGCTGACCGGTGACTGCATTGTACGTACTGTTATTTACGTCCGAGATACCAAGATAGTAGGTGCCTCCTGTTGAAAACGTGTGAGTGAGGGATGAGGACGTGCCAGATCGGGTGCCCACGCTCAGTTCATTGCCAAGTGCGTCAAACAGGCGAATGTGGGATTCAAGCTGGCCTCCAGTGACGCTGGTCTCGACTTCTAGGGTTTGGCCAACGGTGGCTACCATTGAGAACATGTCGATATCAATTGAGGGATTGATCGTGCCCGTAATGGGAGTTCCAAGTTGGCCGATGACCGCTTGGCTGATAGTTCGATCGGAGTCTACGCCAAGGGCAGTTATCTGAAGTGTGTATCCACCGGTGTCGCCAGGCGAATCGTTTCCGCCACCATTCGGGTCATAATCCCGATTGCCGCGATCGGAAACGCCGAGAAAGTAAGTTCCTGCCGTATCGAAATGGTGCTCATAGTAGGAATCAAACGAGTGAACTTCTGGCGCCGGTCCTGCTCCATCATCATTGAAGGCTATCTGCGTGCTTCGTCGATGTCGAATCCGACGATTTGCCCTGCAGCTACGGTAAATTCAAACAAATCGACGTCGCTCGAATGCCCTATTGAGTCAGTGAATGAGCTTGGGAACGCGACAAAATTAGCTTCGCCGAGTTGGTCATCGCCATCCGGGTTGTTGAGGGCCGCCAGCACGTCGATTCGTGGCGTCGTCACTTGACCGCCTGCTGACGGGTAACTTATCGGGACACCGGTGTTACGCAGTTGAGCCATCAGATCCGTAATAGGAATTTCAGGGGGAGCTTCGCGGAGCAGTGCCAGGGCGCCAGCGACGGGAGGAGCCGCCATCGACG
>CAYYHV010000461.1:5202-5977 GCA_964471695.1 uncultured Pirellulaceae bacterium | reverse complement strand
ATCTAGAATGGTTTTAAATTGGATCGAAATCCTTTGCAGGCAGACACTAAGCAACAAAGCAAGATGATAAGCATCTGAATTGACTTAGGTTCGGGAACGCTTGCGACACGAAAGCCCACCGAGGGCAAGGCTCCCCCTACGTCACGGTCATTCCAAGTTTGGGAATTAAGAACGAAAGAGGCATTTGTTGCCCAGCTGCCTCCTCTGATGACTCGCCGATCGCCAGCAATCGTATTGTTTCCAGACAATCCGCCCACCGAGTCTTCTTGTAGCTCCCAAACATTTCCACCTTGGCCAATTGTCCCGGAGAGCCTTTGGCCACCGGCGAAAGCTACATCAGCAGGACCAGGTTGCCGTATATACACTGATGTGTTTACCATCGTTCCACTAGCAACCCCCAACGGGGCTTCACCATTCTCTGTTGGGAAATCCACATACTCGTCATTTACCGGATCGTAGAAAGCTGCCTTATGCCATTCATCCACGCTTGGAAGAACGTATCGAGCCAAACGATTTCGATAAGGGTTGTCTTCGTCATAGCCCGCGTCTTCCGGTAGCCGTAATTCAAAACCCCCGTCTGGCAAAGGCGGCTGAATCGACTCTTGAAACTTGTACGCTGGCATAAACCCTTTGCTTGTATTCAGCCAGTTAACAAACCGAGCAGCTTCCAACCAACTGACACGCGTTGCAGGCTTTTCGTCACCGCGTTCATCTAACGAAATATCTAGTGGTAGCGAAGAATCGGCGGAAATTCGAATGGCCTTTCGGACCATAC
>CAYYHV010000461.1:3924-5192 GCA_964471695.1 uncultured Pirellulaceae bacterium | reverse complement strand
TAGTCATCGCTGACTGACCCCTGTTGGATTCCCCCTACGACGTCGGATGGATTGTTATGATCTCCGATTGCCACGAAATCAATGTCAAACTGATTTTCACTGGTACCAAACGTGTCTCCAAGAACGTCCATCGGATGGCACAAGAAAAAAGTGACGAAGGCAACTAAAATGGACGAACGTACACGTCGATGCATCGAATCTACCTCCAAGCTTGGTGTCCGTCTTTCCAATATCCGATACGGACATTCGTTAGTCAACACAGGCGTGAAGACAGCTGGCTTTTATTCAGGCTGTTGGCAAATTGCCCTAGAAGAATACACGAAACTAAACCAAACACCCTGATTCTATCCGTAGGGGCTTCACTCGTCGGGGGTTGTTCGTTCTCGTTTCTCTCGTCTGCCCCCCCATGACCTCGTATGCTTCCACCATCGGTTCTGTAGATTGTGATTGGTGACATGTAGCGACGTGGTCGAATCTCCGAGCCCTGAAGAATTGATCCCTCATGATTGAATCTCACTTCTTTATTTAGAGTATTCCGACCATCCCACCATGGCTATCAGTTCAAAGAAGGTATTCAACCTTCTCCTATCACCTGCGGAATTTTACGTAGAGTGTGATGGCTACAAATGCAGTGAATCCCAAGGCGAAATAGTTCCACCAAGGAGACTCGCTCGGTTCGAGCACGGACATTCTGGGGTTCAACGGGTCGAAATGTACGGTGACGTGAGTGCCCGTACGATAGGCGTTGACTCCCATTCGTTTATCGCCGCTAGGGTAGCGAAAAGAATAGCGGTCGTTCTCGTAATTTTTCCCATCGACTTCATACTGGTAACGGAACAGGTAAATTGTTTTCTGTTGTTCTTGGGTAATCGTTTTGACGGCCTTCGACTGGGTCACCTGGCCTTCGACTTGGTGCCAGTGTGATCGCGACCAGGAGCCTTGGATATTTTGCCATGCTGGTACAATGAGAAACCAGATCACGACCCCGAAACAAAGTGTTGCGGGAAGCCAAAACTCCAGATTTGCATTCAGACGACTCTCGTTCATCGGTGCATTCTAATGAAATGGATCGGACGCATCGTCAAATGATAATCGAGGGGTTGGTACCGGACGAGTCGCCAGAAATCACTCTTGTGATACATGGCTTTGCATGCAAAAAAATCTTCATGTACCCATTCGTCCGGCGCTTACGTAATAAGGGGCTGACTGTGATCAACTGGGGTTATCCGAGTCTGACGCAGGACATCCAGTATCACGCCGATCGTTGA
>CAYYHV010000461.1:1551-3914 GCA_964471695.1 uncultured Pirellulaceae bacterium | reverse complement strand
CCTCGGACGTATGGTGCTTGTTGCGCCGCCCAATGCAGGCTCGCCGCTGGCGACCAAGTTTGCGGGGACTCTGGGGAATTGGTGCCGCCCCATTTCTCAACTGTCCGAAATCAGCGAAAGCTATGTAAATCGGCTCGGTTCGGGCCATGGGTTGGAGATAGGGGTGATTGCAGGAATGTACGATCGAGTCGTTCCAGTTGCGAACACGCACCTCGATGGAGAACGAGCTCATATTGTCGTGAAAGCAACTCATAACTCCTTGCTGGCGTCGCGTAGGGTTGTTGCGTTAGCAGTTACGTATCTTTCGAACGGACATTTTGTTCTGTAGAAACGCTCACCATCCAGAAGCACAAACCGAGGCGGGCGACCACTATATGCCGTGATGGCTCTGACTGTGAATAATCGCAAAAATTAGTTCCAAGAACTGTGTCGCGGTGACGAACTGGCGCATGGGTCGATCCTGCGTCATCTACCAAGCAAGAAACGCCGAGTTCGGAATAATTTTGGTACGCAAGATTTGGGCTCCAGCAGGTATTCACTATTAGCCGGTTTTGACTAGGCTGAAGCGACTCATTGATTTGCAACATGAACACTCAGGTATCTGATGAACGCATCTAAATTCTACGCGCCATACTGTTCGGCTCTTCGCGGAAAGTTCCAATGGGTGGTGATCACATTGCTCCTTGGGTTATCCAACGTATCTGTAGCGCAGAACCAACCCTCCGGCGGGATGATGCGGTTCCCAGATGTCAGTGAAAAACACATCGTCTTCGTTTATGCCGATGACTTATGGGTAGTCAGCCGTGATGGGGGAGTGGCGACTCCGTTGGCCAGTCCTCAAGGGCGAGAGCGAATGCCGCGATTCAGTCCTGATGGGCAGTCGATTGCGTTCACGGGCGATTACGAAGGGAACGGCAATATCTACACGATTCCTGTGACTGGTGGAGTCGCGCGCCGGATGACATTTCATCCTTCGTCGGACGTCGTCTGCGACTGGATGCCCGACGGGAAATCTATTCTTTATGCGTCGAATGGATTCGCTGGTCTTGGTCGGCAAGCCCAGCTATTCGCCATTTCGCCAGACAGTCCATTGCCCGTCCAGCTACCAGTGCCCTACGGCACGAATGGGACGATAAGTGGCGACGGGAAGTGGTTGGCCTATACGCCGCATTCTCGCGACAATCGAACTTGGAAACGATATCGCGGCGGCATGGCTTCTGACGTTTGGTTGTTCAACCTGGAGGATAAGACGTCGAAACAGATCACGGATTTTGAAGGAACCGATAGTCTTCCCATGTGGCAAGGGACAGATGTCTATTACCTGTCAGACAACGGAGCTGAAGCGCGGCTTAATATCTGGAAGTACGATACAACGAACGGCGCTCGCGAACAGATTACCAAATTCGCGGACTTCGATTGCAAATCACCGTCGATTGGCCCGGGGTTAGATGGTTCTGGCGAAATCGTATTCTCCAATGGGGCTGACCTAAAACTTCTCAACCTCAAGACTAAAGAGTCGAAAACAGTCTCGGTTACGATTCCTGGCGATCGTCCTAAGCTGGCGGACCAACGTGTGGACGCGTCAAAGTTTATTACCTCAGGCGCCGTATCACCGAAAGCCAAACGAGTCTGTGTGGAGGCTCGAGGCGATATCTGGACATTGCCAGCCAAAGAGGGAGTGGCTCGCAATTTGACACGCACCGACGGTGTTGCGGAGAGGACTCCCGCGTGGAGTCCTGATGGCCGCTGGATTGCCTACTTCTCCGACAAAACCGGTGAATACGAGCTGTATGTGACGCAGTCGGACGGTCGCGGGGAAACAAAGCAACTGACGGAGGACGGCAATTGCTTTCGTTACGAGCCAACGTGGTCGCCTGATTCGAAACATATCGCCTTCACCGACAAGACAGGAGCCATTTATCTCCATACGATCGGTGGGAAAACAAAATTAGTCGACACGGACCCGTATTCGGATCAAGCCGATGTGCATTGGTCTCACGAATCAAACTGGTTGACCTATGCTATTCAGAGCGACACCAAGAACCCCACGTCGATCGTATATGTCTACAACGTTGCCGAAGGCAAGCGTTATCCCATCACGAGCGGATTTTTCAATGACGGGTCGCCAACCTTTGATCGAGAAGGCAAGTTCCTGTACTTCGTGAGTTCAAGAGCATTTGATGAACCAGAATACGAAGATGTTGGAACGACTTTCATCTATTCGAACACAGAAGTGATTCTTGCCGTTCCTCTGCGTGCTGACGTGGAGCTACCCATGCAGCCCAAAAGTGATGAAGAGGAATGGGACGAAGACGAAAAAGATGGTGAAGAGGACGAGGATGACGAGGATGACGACGAGGGGA
>CAYYHV010000461.1:0-1451 GCA_964471695.1 uncultured Pirellulaceae bacterium | reverse complement strand
GAAGACGAAAAAGATGGTGAAGAGGACGAGGATGACGAGGATGACGACGAGGGGAATGAAGAAGCCAACGAGGACGATAGCGATCCTGTCACAGGCACTTGGTCTTTGGAACTAAAGAGTGATGAAATTCCGGCGGAGCAACGCAACGCCATAATGACATTGGAGCTTGGTGAAGATGGCAAAGTCACCGGTTCCGTTGACACGCCCGGTGGAGAGGAAGACATCGAGGCGAAGTTTGACGCCGATAGCGGTGAACTCACTTTCGAGATCGAAAGTGATGCGGGGAAGATCAAAGTCACGGCCACCATCAAGGATGGCAAGATGACGGGAACGGTAGACATGGGCGGGCAGGAGATTCCCTTCACGGGCGAGCTCAGCGAAGACGATTCGAAGGACGGCAAAAAGAAAGATAAGAAGAAAAACGACGAACCGTTCGAGATTGAATTTGAAAATATTGCCCGCCGGATTTTTCAGCTACCGATCGAACAGGGGAGCTTCGGTGCACTGGCTGTGAACCACAAAAATCAATTGATCTATGCTCGCACCGGCGATGGAGCTTCGATCAAGCTGTTTGATATGCACGAGGAGGATGACGAGCCAGAAGAGAAGACCGTCGTTTCCGGGACTGGGAACTATGCACTGACGGCTGATGGCAAAAAGATGCTTGTCTTCCGCAAAGAATCGGGATACATCGTAAACGCGTCGGCGGGGCAAAAACTGGACGACGAGATTCCGACCGATGGCATGAAGGTAATGATCTCGCCACGCGAAGAGTGGAAGCAAGTCTTCACGGATGCCTGGCGCATTGAACGTGATTACTTCTACGATCCAAACATGCACGGAGTCGACTGGAAGGCCATGCATGATCACTACGCCGCCATGCTTGACGATTGTGCTTCGCGATCCGACGTGGGATTCGTGATTGGCGAATTGATTTCTGAACTGAATGTTGGGCATGCCTATTACCGATCCGGGGGAACGGGCGAGGATAAGCGTCCAGAACCGAATCGAGTCGGCTTGCTGGGATGTACGTTTAAAGCCAGCGAAGGGCGTTATCAAATCGGGACGATCTTCGAGGGGGCGGTGTGGGACACGGATGCGCGGAATCCGCTGCGAAAAGCCAACGTTAAGGAAGGTGAGTTCCTGCTGGCAATCAACGATCGAGAATTGACGGATAAGGACAATCCATATCAAGCCTTGGAAGGCACGGCAAACATGCCGACCGTCTTAACGATCAGCGAGGATGCGACGTTGGATGACGATGATCGTCGAGTCGTCATGAAACCGATGGTTAGCGATAGCAACCTGAGGTTCCGCCACTGGATCGAATCTCGGCGGAAGATCGTAGAGGAAAAGTCCGAGGGCAAGATCGGCTACATTTACGTTGTAAATACTGGCGTTCCGGGGCAAAACGATCTCTTTCGTCAATATTACGGGCAGATGTCGAAGGA
>CAYYHV010000460.1:0-5977 GCA_964471695.1 uncultured Pirellulaceae bacterium | reverse complement strand
GTGTTCAACATGCTGACCATCAAGGGGATATACGGTCGGGAAATGTACGAAACGTGGTACAAAATGACCGTGTTGATGCAAACCGGGTTGGATATCTCACCCGTCATCACTCACCGCTTCGGATTCGAAGAATTTGAAAAAGGCTTTGAAGTGATGCGATCCGGGCAATGCGGCAAAGTCATATTGAGCTGGTAGTAAATTGCGAAGCGATCAGCTTTGCAGCTTATCGTCGAGCAAGTGACATGGCAACGTTTTCCGCCAGCAAGCAGACCACCTACGGAGATGATCAAGATGAGTACCGTTCCAACCAACATCAGCCAGGCACTGAATGAGATTCGCGAAGGTGGGCTCTACAAGAGCGAGCGCACCATTACGACTCCGCAGCGGGCTCGTATCGACGTTGCCGATGGCTCGACCGTTCTGAATATGTGTGCGAACAATTATCTGGGACTTGCCGATCACCCCGAGGTAATTGCTGCAGCCCACGAGGCATTGGATCGCTGGGGATTCGGTTTGTCATCGGTGCGGTTTATTTGCGGGACTCAAGAGATTCACAAGCAGCTTGAGGATAAGCTTACGGAGTTCCTGGGGACGGAAGATACGATTTTGTATTCTTCCTGTTTCGACGCCAACGGAGGATTGTTTGAAACACTGCTGTCGGCAGAAGATGCGGTTATTAGCGACCAACTCAATCACGCGTCGATCATTGATGGTGTCCGTTTGTGCAAAGCCAAGCGGTTTCGCTACGCCAATAATGACATGGCGGACCTCGAAGCCAAACTTAAAGAAGCCGACGCAGCCGGTGCCCGCACGAAGTTGATCACTACGGACGGCGTTTTTTCGATGGACGGATACATCGCCAACCTGAAAGGCGTTTGCGATTTAGCTGAACAGTATGGAGCGTTGGTTCATTTTGACGATTGCCACGCCACCGGCTTTGTCGGCAAAACAGGACGTGGAACCCACGAACATTGCGAGGTTATCGGCCGCATCGACTTGACGACAGGCACATTTGGCAAGGCGCTGGGCGGTGCGAGTGGAGGTTACACGAGCGGTCGTCGCGAATTGATTGAGTTGTTGAGGCAGCGGTCTCGACCCTATCTGTTCTCCAACACGCTGGCTCCGGCCATCGCCGGTGGTTCCATGAAGGCGATCGAGCTGGTGCAACAATCAACGGAGTTGCGAGATCGACTGGAAGAGAATACGAAATTCTTCCGTGCCCAATTGAAGGAGCGGAACTTCAATATTGTGGATGGCACCCATGCCATCGTGCCTATCATGCTTGGCGATGCCGAACTGGCGACTCGGATGGCAGATCGACTGTTGGAACTAGGCGTCTATGTGATTGGATTCTCGTATCCCGTGGTGCCGATGGGCAAAGCCCGAATCCGGGTCCAAGTTAGCGCAGCTCATACTCGCGAAGACCTGGAATTCGCCATCGAGCAGTTTACGACAGCGCGAAATGAGTTGGTCAACTAGCGTGAAGACATTCGTCTTGAGTCGTATGGGAGTTGCCGTTACGTGTCGGAATGATGCGACATGCAAAACGAATGAGCGAGATGCCTCTACTGCCGATAACTGTGGCAGCTGCGACAATCGCTATTCGGCAGCCGACTTGGTACCATCTGGCGATCCGCCGATAGGATAACCTTCGGGCAGGGGGCGAGCCGCGACGATGTATCCTTTGGCGTTCAGATAGGATTTGAGCTCGCGAAAGCTGGCGAAACTGTCCGGGTAAGTCCAAACGGTGATGGTCGTTTCGCTAGGGTTGATGACTGCTAAGCGATGTTCGAGCTGCGAACCGGCTAGGATAGCAACTGAAATCGGTTCGCCCAACTCGGGAGACTCGGGAACCATGACGAACCGCTTGAGCTCAACAATCTTGCGCAATCGAGCTCCGTCAGGCGTCATGACTCGCTTCTGTCTGCGTTCGAGCGTGTACTTCATGCGGAAGCCGTCGATGGGGCCGATAAGCTCGGTCACCTGACTGGTGTTGCCCAGCTTCCACATCTTGTTTTCCGCGTCGCGGCGCAACATGGCCGTCATTTCGTTGATCGGGACGTATGCGACTCGACCATCCATCAGCTGGAGGTGGTCTTCAGCGCCAAACACCGTCTTGGCGATGGGAGTCGGATGGTGTTCGAGGATTTTCGTGTCGCCAGTGTTGGCTTCGATAGCAGCGATCTGTTGCTCAAGGCTGGCCAATTCGACACGGGATTCGTCGACTTGTTGAGAAGTCGCCAAATCGGTCTGTTGATCTTGTGCCAATTTCTTTCGCCGCTCTTCGAGACTCTTCTCAGACATCGAGACGAGCAATTGCAGGCGATTGCGTTCTTCTTCTTCGACGTATGCTCGCCGTTCAATGTCCTTAATTCTTGCGTCTATTTCCTGGACATCACGGTTGGCGCTGATGCTGTTGGATTTTGCGGTTTGCATTGAGTCGCTAAGCTGCGCGATCTGTTCCTCAACCGCCCGGTGTTGGTTGAGAGAAACGACGGGGCCAGTTTCCTCGGGCATGGGGATGATCAGCGTCTGGGCCGATGACGTGGATGGCTCAGCGGCTACCTGCGATTGGCTGGCTTCACGAGCCCGCACGCCGATAACCATGATCAGAATGACCAGGATACCCACAAGGTTTGCGACAATGTCGAGGAACGAATCATAATTCTGATCGTCCTGTGCGTCTCTTGCGATACGCTTCATTTTTCCGCCCCCGATCCGTTTTGGATCAACGTCGCTGAATGATTAGGCCGCTGTTTTCCAGCAGCGCTGCCATCTCTTCGTACTGCCGTTCCGCGCCTGGTTCGACTTTGATCTGGAGGATCGGACGCCAGAAGACTCCGGGGCCAGCGATCCCCCAACCGTCGATCGTGTCCCAAATTTTGGTGACGAGCGGTTGGATGGCTTGTTGTACGTTGTGATCAAATCCAATTTGTTTGACTTGTTGATTGGTTCCAGGCTCCGGGAGTAATGCCAGATTTTTGGCGCCGCAGCTAAGCTGGATGGGACGGGTGACGCCGATGGAGCCATTGGCTGCATTCGGGATTGCCCAATTTTCACCCTGTGTTTTGGCAATGCTTCGTGGTCGTCGCGGAGTGGCTGGTGGTTGTGGCATCAACCCGAATGGGTCCGAGGATGCCTGGGAACCTGCCGGTGGTTGTGAGCCCCCAGCGGAAGATTGTCCGCCTCCACTCATGCCACCCGCCATCGCTCCTGCGCCACCGCCGGATGCGGAACCACCTTGCGATCCGCCTGCACCTCCCGCCGGGCTGCCGGGCGAACCGGCCAACTGTGATCCGCCAGCTGCTGATCCATACGGGCTGTCACCGCCTCTACCGCCTTGACCTTTCGGGGAACCGGCCCGTTGCCGGTCAAAGTCACCGGCATAGATGTTGCCCGTTTGCGCAGTGCGACTGTTTCCGTCCGAACCGTTTCCGGGCCCGCCGTTTCCTGCTTGGCTGCCGTTTCCTGCTTGGCTGCCGTTTCCAGAGCCGCGGTTGCCCGACTGGCGACCGTCGTACATGTTGGAGCGACTGTTGCCAGCGAATTGCGAGCCACCGGAGCCGGTTGGATGTTGGCGAGTACTCAAGCTACCGTTGTTGCCTGATCTTGGGCCATAGCCGCCGGTGCCTGCGCCGCCAACCACGGAGTAACCTTCGGAGCCGACGGTACCGAATTCACCACCAGCGGCTGGGTTGTGGCGGTTGGTTTCGTCAGCGTAGCCCGAACCACCAGCTACACCGGGCTGGTTCGAGACAGCGACTCCCCCCATCCCGTTTCCGTTGGGATTCCCGGCTGTTCCGTAACCTTGGCCATTGCCTGCGGGATGATTGTTTGCCGCATATCCACCATTTGAGCCGTCGGAGTTGGGGCTGAATCCGCCGAAGCCGCCTTCGTCGCGTGTGCCAGTTGAGTTTCCTGGTAAGGGGGTGATTCCCGAACCAGGAGCCGAGCCGATTCCGTATCCACGGCGCCGCTCCTGTTCGACTTGCTGGGCGTAAAGAGCTTCGGGGACATATGTTGTGCGAGCGTATTGAACCGCTTCGCTCATCGTTCCTGCCAAAGCCGCATCCACCTTGGGGTAAGCGATTTCAATTTCGTTGGGAACCAGTTCGTATCCGAATTCATCTTCCCATTCTTTGAGGACTCGACGACAAGCCGAATAGGATCGTGCGCCGCCAGGACGAACGATCATTAGTGGGTAAGGTTCACCAACGGCTTTCGTCAAACCCGAATTGAGGAAGTATTCTCGTGCGGCTCGCAAAGCCGCGGCCATTGGATTCTCAGGGCCATCGACCTGAAAATCAGCCGCCCCAAACTCAATCCCCTCGGGCTGCAAGATTACTCGTTCGGGCAAACACTCGATATATATGGGGCGGCGATTGGTGCCGTAGGGGCCATCATAAGGTACGATGGAATATTGACGTTGGCGACGTTCTGCCGCCGTTTTGGCGAGGGCGACCTTGCTCTTGGCCTCTTCGATTTTTCGTTGGAGTTCGGCCAGTTCATTCTTGGCGTCTGAATTGGGCGTACGGTGTCCAGATTCCGTATCGAGAAGATCTACGGCTTGTTTTTCAAGCAGTTTCAGTTTGGATTCGAGCGTCCGCGCCTGATCCTCAAGTCGACTGAGATTCAGCCGGCTGGTTTCCAGACGTTCGCGAGTTTTCTCACGCGACTCGACGACTTGCTCCGTTCCCCAATTCAGGTCTTGAAGCTGTTCCTCAAGCTCTCGCTTCTTTTCCAATAACGCCAGATGGGATGCTTCGGGAATAGTCTCCTCAGCACTGGCTTGTGGCAACGGCGCAGCGGCAATCATCGGCGGAGCCGCAACAGGCTGCGGTTCAGTCGGCGTCTTCGCCTGTTGGACTACGACCACGAGGAGCACGATGAGGGAACCCATCGTACAAATCAGGACCGCAAGAAACGGGAACAGGGTGACTGCGGCCTCAGGTTTTGGGGCCCGACGACTCATGCAGCTCTCCGATCATCTTGTTGGTAAAGTCGAACACGCTGAGAATTCTGCTTGGGACTCCCCAGGCGTGCATTGAGAAGATTGATGGCAGCCGATAGGCTCATGACGGTTTCGTCGAATTTGCCCATTAAGGACAAGGATCGCATGTTTTCATTCAATGCGTTTTGGACTTTGGCGACTTCGCCGGTGGCGTTGATCGCCTGCAACATCAAGTCGCCTTGTTTGGTCAACTCGGATTGCTGATGCTGCATAACAACGGCATTCTCTTTGAGCGTTTGTTGTAACGACTCGAAACGACGATCTGTCCGAATGCTGGCTGCTTCTTCGCTGCGAACGAGTTCTTCTGCATGAGCCTGAATGGAGCGTCGGAAGGCGGCTTCTAATCCCACCTCGATATTGGAACCGGCGGTTCGCATGATTTCGTCCCAGCGCGTTTGGGCCTCACGGAGCGACCGTTCCCAGATTTCGGCCTGGCGTACGACGCTTCCTTCGACAGAATTCAAAACGGCTGTGCTCATTTGCGTGATCGACGCAACGTGTGGATCGGTGCCGCCACCCAATTCAATGAAGCGTCCGATAATTTCGCGATCCACGATCTGATCGACAGATTCCAGAAGCGACGATTCCATTTGATTGGTGATGAATTGACAGAACATCAAAATGATTGACAGTGTCAAAGCCAGGGCTGTTGTGTCAAAGGCGACGCTCAATCCGGCGAGTAGACCTTCCATGGCAGATTCGGGGTTGGATACCAGAGCTTGAGGTGACAAGTCACCCAAAGCGAGCGTGATACCAATAACGGTTCCCAGGAATCCGAGCATTGGAGTCGCCCAGATGATCATTCGAACCAGCCCATATCCTTCATGTTGGCGAAAGGCATCCAGTTCAGACAAGTGTTTTAGCTCGTCCTCCAGCCCATTGGGGGCTCCCTTGCGGTCTACAAACTGCAAGACATTGTGCAGCCGCCGGGCGAGATAGGAATTGCGGATATGAAAAGTCATCGCC
>CAYYHV010000459.1:0-5991 GCA_964471695.1 uncultured Pirellulaceae bacterium | reverse complement strand
GTCCCCAACTACGTTGGAGCGGCAACCAGCGACGAGCACTTTAGCTTTCTAGGCGTCAAGTTCGACGACAATGTTGTTTCCCGGGTACGCATCTATACCGGAACGCATCCTTTAGGAATCGACGAAGACAATAACAACAGTGTCGATCTCGTTGTGATGGATGACTTTATCTTTGGCGAGCCGGTTGCCGTTCCTGAGCCTGCATCCCTGGGTTTGCTGGGCGTAGCTGGCTTGCTACTGATGGTTCGGACACGACGGCGCGTCGGATAAACTGGCCCCAGAGTTCGATGCCTTTCCGTGCGATGGCCCGAGCCTCCCTCCTTCGATCACTTTGGTCGATGGAGGGATTTTTTTCAACTCAGTCGTTCAAGGCCGCTTCGGCTTTTTCGAGTCCACGCCAATTGGCTTCCTGTACGTGCGCCGATTTTTCAAAGATACTTCTCGCAGTCAACAATAGTTCGCGAGCCGCCGATTTATCGTTGAGCGTCGTCCTGATACGACCGTACGTAAGGTGAAGCAATCCCCATTCGACCGTATTCGCCATTTGATCTTGAATGGGCTCAAACTGCTGCTCCAAAAAGGCGGCGGCTTTCGGCGAATCATGCAACTCAATATATGTGTTCGCCAACGTATGCATCGTTCCCAAAACCTTCAGATGCGCCACGCCAAATCTCTCAACCTGTTTTTCGTAGATGCGAACCAGTAATTCTTCGGCTTCCGAATATTGCTCTCGGCGAAGGAGCAGGTTCGCTATATTCGAGTGAGTTCCCCAAATCGCGGGATGATCAGCACCAAACACCTTGAGCTGATTCTCCAACGTGACGCGATACAACTCCTCCGCCTCGTCCAAACGATTCAGCTTGGCAAGCATCACGCCATAATTCGTCGCTGCCGAAAAAACATCAGGATGCGTAGGCCCGTTGACCTGGAGAGACACCTCGTAGACTTTCGCAAACAAAGCCGCCGCCTTTTCAATTTGACCGGCTTGATAGTGTTTGACGGCCAAATTGGATCGGGCGGATAATGTTGTCGGGTGGTCTTCCCCAAGCCGGCGCGCACACTCCTCAACGTTCTCTTCCTGTCGGCGAATGCCTTCCTGCGGATCGCCAGTTCGAGTCTGCAACATCGTCAGGTTGTTTTGCACTTGCATCGATGTACGCTCATCCATCGTCCAACCGCTTTCTAATAGCGACTCGAGCTGCTGCTGTGCCTCCTGGTTACGATCCAAGTCGATGAGGCAGCTTGCGTACGCTCGTTTTGCAGCCACAGCTGTTTCGCCTTGTTCCCCCAACTCTTCCATGATGGCAACCGCTTGCTCTAGATGCTCGATCGCGTCCAACGGCCTGCCCAAAGCGACCAGCGAGTTGCCAATCGTTGCGCGCAACGTCGCTTCAACTACTGGACGTTCGGTAAACTTACCCGGTATCGACTCACCCGACTTTATTAGAGCCTCTACAACCGTCAGCTCCGACTTTTGAGTGCGTTCTGGAACGGCTGCATCCAGCACATCTTCAGACAAGAATCGCACAATCTCTAAAGCTGCCGCGTGCGAATCCTTCTCAGCAATCAGACTGAGTCGCGCTTCTTCGGCTTTGTTGATGGCGATGTTTGTTTGAGCCGCGAGCTTTCCGGTAAAAATGACCCAACCTATTAGCAACGTGGTCACGGCCATAATGCTAAAGCCCATCAGCGCAGCCATTGCCGGCCGACGCTTGCACCATTTCCATACCAACTCGAACCAATTTGCAGGCCGCGCGATAATCGGACGTCCCTCAAGGAAATTCTCTAAGTCCGAGGCAAGCTGTTTTGCCGAGTCGTAGCGACTGGATGGCTCCTTCTCCAAACATTTGTGACAGATCGTTTCCAGATCGCGTGGCACGTCCGAATTTTGCCTTCGCAGTGGAACAGCTTCTTGCTCAAGCACTTGCTGCAACGTTCCCAACGGACTCGCGGCGCGAAAAGGCGGGCTGCCCGTCAGCATTTCGTACAGAATGATACCCAGTGAATAGACATCCGTATGCGGACCGACAGCCTCTTGGGCACCGCCCGCCTGTTCAGGAGCCATATACCCCGGTGTCCCCATGACATCGGACGTCTTGGTCATCTCATCATTGCTGTCGACCAGTTTTGCCAATCCAAAATCAGCGATCTTGGGCATTTCACCCGAGAACAAAACATTCGACGGTTTTAGATCGCGATGCAGAACCGCGTGATCGTGGGCATGCTGAACCGCATTCGCCAACTCGGCCACCAACCGTGCGCTGTCGCGGCTAGGTTGAGGTTGGTGGTCTATGCGATCGGCTAGTGTCTGATTGTCCGCCAGCTCCTGACAGACAAAGGCTCCATGGTCCGAGTCGCCCGAATCGAAGATTTGAATAATATTCGGGTGTTGCAGCCGCGCGACCGCTTCGGCTTCGGTTTTGAAACGCACAAATGCTTCGGGGCTTGATGTTTCCGCATTAGCCAGGAATTTCACCGCAACATCGCGATTCAATCGACGATGACGCGCGCGATAAACGACTCCCATCCCCCCGCGCCCAATCTGCTCAAAGACTTCGTAGCCTGGAATCCGCACCGCTCCACTACTGCGCTGCGAACCGGAAGGAACCGTCTTCTTGTCGACGCTCGAACCTATCTTGGTGTCGAGTTGCGCCGCCTCCGGCGCAAATCTCCCCCATTGCGGTTGTTCCGCCCGTTCCGCAAGCAACGCTTGACAAGCGATACACGAATCGACGTGCTCTTCTAACGCCGCAATAGAATGATCGTCATCCAAAATTGCGTCCAGCTCGTCGGATGTTGGACATTTCAAACCGAATCCCCTCAATCATTAAACTTCCGGCAAGCCGGCCGGCTATTGCGAACCACCATCAAGCGCCTGTATCTCCTTGGTGATCATCCGATCAATCCGAGATTTGGCGACAAACACACTTCCCAACTTTATCCCGAGCGCTTCAGCCGCCTCGACGCCACTTTTGCCTTCGAAGGTCATCAATCGAAAAGCCTCAAACGTATGTGGCTTCACGCGCAGCTTGACGTTACTCATCGCAATCTCAAGCTGTTCTCGATCGGCTTCTTCATCCAATCGTCGCATGAGATCATCCTTGGCCTCCAACGAGTTGAGCTGCAAAAGCGCCGCATCCGCCCCGGGACGAGCTGGATCACGCCCTCGCTTTCGCAGAAAGTCAGCCCAGGCTCGCCATGCAATCGTCTTGAGCCAAGCTCGAAACTTACCGCGCGGGTCGTATTCGAATTTGTGCATCTGCCGAGCCAACTTGAGCAAGACATCTTGCGTTACATCCTGAGCGTCGGCTTCCTGCAGTCCCCAACGTTGACACCAAGCCCGTATCTGCGGCGCGTAGCGGTGGACAAACTGATCCCATGCCTGATGTTCGATCGGATCATCGCGTAATTTCGCAAGTAGGCTGAGACTGGTAACCGAGTTACCGCTGCCGCCCGAAGTTGAGGTCATCTTCATTCCGAGAAAGTTCTTGCACGCATCTCTATCTTTGTCGAAGCGACAATTCCATTCAACGGTGTTGTTGTGATTCGCGACTTTGCACCAATTCAATCGACGTTTTCCCTAGATTTTGCCATTGCGAAATGGCGGCAGGTCCGTAAACAAAATCCTCGCAAATTCAGCGACTATTCCGGCACCCTCTTCGCGATCGCCACAACCCGACATGAATGCTTCACGCACGGACGACCGGACGCGTTGAAGTTTGCCCCTTTTCGACTACGGTATTAGCAGACTCCGTGTATCCCCTTAAGGCGATTCCCATGCGACGAACTCACTCTATCAGTATCTGGGTGCTGGCTTTCCTCACTGCAATACCCTCCGCGAGCATTCTTAATGCGGAGGAGTTATCAAGTGAGCCGAAGGGAAAGCAAGTCGACGAATCGGCGGACGACAACGAAGAATCCAACATTCCTCTGGCGGGTCATTCCGACCACGGCGAAGCGTACAACGAGGGCCCGCGCCAAAACGCATATTTAATGGGTGGTACGGGACGAGTCGACTTCCCAATTTCGACCATGAATTCTCAGGCTCAGAAATTCTTCGATCAGGGATTGGGTCAGCTCTACGGTTTTTGGTACTACGAAGCGGAACGTTCGTTCCGACGAGTCGCAGCGATTGACCCTGATAGCGCCATGGCTTACTGGGGCATGGCACAAGCTAATCACGAAAATGAAGATCGAGCCAAGTTGTTTATCGCAGAGGCCGTCGAAAAGAAGGATCAGGCGTCCGAGCGTGAGCGTCAGTATATCGAAGCACTCAACGAAATGCTGACGGATGAGCGCCCCGAAAAAGACAAACGCCGCAGGTATGTCAGAGCTCTCGAAAAAATCATTCGCAAGTACCCGAAAGACATTGAAGCCAAAGCCATGTTGGCCGTACACCTTTGGCAGAGCGCCCGCAGCGGCGTCCCGATGAACAGCCATCAAGCGGTTGAGTCCCTGTTGGCTGACATTTTCCGTGTCCAGCCAATGCATCCGGCCCACCACTTTCGAATCCATCTTTGGGATCGCGAAGAGCCGTCGCAAGCGCTCGTTTCAGCCGCGAAGTGTGGCCAATCGGCTCCTACGATCGCGCACATGTGGCATATGCCGGGTCATATTTATTCGCGATTGAAGCGATACGAAGATGCCGTATTCCAACAAGAGGCATCCGCTCGAGCCGACCATGCACATATGATGCGCGACGGTGTGCTGCCCGATCAGATTCACAATTATGCGCATAACAATGAGTGGCTGATTCGCAATCTCGTTCACCTGGGTCGTAAAGACGAAGCGCTCGATCTTGCGAAGAATATGCTGGAGCTGCCACGGCACCCAAAATACAACGACTTCGATATCGACGGGATGTGCAGCTGCAAGTACGGACGTCGGCGACTTTTGCAGGTCCTCGAAACGTTCGAGATGTGGGACGACATCCTGAAGTTAGCCGACACAATGTATCTCGAACCCACCGAAGTCAAAGAAGAACAGGGTCGGCGGCTTCGCTACATGGCGCTGGCTCATTACCACCACGGCGATTTTGCCGAAGTCCAATCGTCGATCAACGAACTTGAGGGACTTCTGAAGGCGTTCGACGAAGATGCCAAGCAGGCCGGTGAAGATGCCGCGAAGAAGAAAGAAGAAGAACTCGACGAAGCCGAAGCCGATGATGATGATGATGAGCCATCAAGCGACAACGCGTCTAAGTCCATTAAAGAAGACTCCGAGTCGAAGAGCGATCCAGTCGTAGAGCCCGCCGACGAGTCCGAGTACGACAAGCCATCTGAAGCAAAGGAAGGGACCAAAGCCGGGGAGACTAAACCCAAAGCGCTTGATTCCAAGGAGACAGAGCCTGAAACGCTTGAGGCCGAAGGAGAATCGCCAGACGATTCGCAAGTCTCCAAGAAAGATAAAGAAAAGCAGGCAGCCGCTAAGAAGAAACGCGAAAAGAAGGCCGCCGATCGAAAAAAGAAGATCGAAGACGCGCGCAAGAAGGCTGAGAAAGAAGCCAAGCAGGGGCGCAAGTCCGTTGAAAAAGCGATCGCCGAATTAAAGGGAATTCAGTTTCTCGCTCGAGGCATGACCGACGAAGCCATCGAGCAGTTCAAGAAAAGCGACATCGCCAAAACACGACTGGCTCGTTACTACTTCCTGGCGGGCGATCACAAAAAAGCCACGGAGCTTTGCAACAATGCCGTTGAGGGCGGCAAAAATGAAGTCCTCCCTTTGGCAAATCAGATTGATCTATTTCGGCGCATGGGAAAAACAGAAGATGCAAAGCAGGCGTTTGAGAGATTGCGATTCGTCGCTGGTTCCGCCGACTTGAAGACGCCACTGTTGGCGAAGCTAGACAAGTTCGCCGCGGAACTGAAGTACCCCAAGGACTGGCGAGTTCCAACGCCAACGGCCGAAGATGTTGGAAAGCGTCCACGACTGGATTCGCTTGGGCCCTTCCGCTGGGCTCCATCCCAAGCCACCGACTGGGAGCTCTTGGAC
>CAYYHV010000458.1:0-6029 GCA_964471695.1 uncultured Pirellulaceae bacterium | reverse complement strand
CGTCGGTATCGACCCAGACTCGGTCGCCGATAGCCGCGGTATTGGTGCCGCCGTCAACATCACTGGTTGAATTCCAGTTGTATCCAAAATCACCGGTGAGGTTGATGTCGCCTGCCGACAAGGGTATGGCGTAACCGTTGCCGGTATGATCTTGATTCGAAAAGTCGTCGTTGGGCGTGGGGAACACGGTCGTTTGCGACATGCCAAGGGGAATCGTTGTTTCATCGACATCGACGAAATAGTCGTCAGGGCCGAGGGCATCAAACAGATACCGTCCGTGCGCGTCCGTCGTAGTCGTTTCGATTATCGAACCGATGCTGTCCTTCAGGTGAACCGTCACGTTGGGAACACCGGCTTCCCCGGCATCCTGCAATCCATCACTGTTCTCATCCAGCCAGACGCGGTTGCCGATGGCACCATTGAATATGCTGACGGTCAATGTGGCTCGGTTTTCATCATCCTCATCTTCATCATGGTCGTTGTTGTCTGTGGTGGAATCAAAGTCGTCTTGATCAGCGGCGGCGACTTCTGCGGCATTGGAGACGACCGTGCCAGTACGAGCCCCGACGAAGACCACGGCATCATCTTCTTCGTCTTCACTGTGGTCGCCGTCGTCATTGAAAGGCGTCGAATCGAAATCGGGTTCATTCGCTGCGATCACCTCCACGGTGTTGATCAATGCGTCGCCGACATTGCCAGTCACAGTGACTCGGAAACTGAGTGTATCGGTGTCGCCCGGATTCAGAGGATTGGTCAACGTCCAGAACGTACCATCAAACACCCCGTTGGACGGAACGGCCGAGCCTGCGACGTAAGCCATGCCGGTGGGAATCACATCTTGTAAAAAGACTCCGGTGGCCGGCAGTCTTGCATTGTCCGGGTTGTTATACAGTCGAATGGTGAATTCAATCTGCTCGCCAACGAGCGCAATATTGCGACTGGCCAGCTTCTCGACTTCAAGGTCAATGACTTCCTGAACAACGCCGATATCCAGCGAGTGATCGGTTTCACCAGCGTAGCCCGTGGTGTACGAAATGACGGCTCGATCCGACATGCTGTCCGAGTCGTCGTCGTAGCCTGCCGCATCGTTGTCCAGTCGATTGTCCAGGATTTGGTACTCAAAGGAAGCACTTGTCGAATAGTCGTCGAAGGCAAAGATGACTGTGCCATCTTCGTCAACAAGGGCTGAGCCACCTGAGCTGCTCGTGATGACGACCGTTTTGCCATCGGAGTTGAGCGCGCCAAGCACATCAACGCGTTGTTGGCGAGCCGTATCGGGCGTGCCATCGCTGTTGATGTCCAGCTCTGCCGCTCCGGTGACTGGCTGAGTCGCGGAGATGAGGACAGTTTCCACGTCACGAAAGGTGACGTTGTAAATGTCGAGGGTGCCGCTGGATTGGAACTCCGTAGGGTCGACTCGGATTTCATAGTCCGTTAGAGGACGCAATCCAACCGAATCACCGCCGTCGCTATAAGTCACGTTGCTGTCGTTGAAGTAGTACTCACCGTCAGTGTCGGTAACCGTTGTGCCGACGGGAATGGGGGTCGTGGGGTCCGAGACGTCTTAGATCTGAAGGGTGACGCCCCCAATGCCCGGCTCGCCAGCGGCCTGGATGCCATCGCTGTCGAGGTCTTCCCAGACTCGGTTGCCAATTTCGAGCGGCAGGTTGTTCAGGTGTTCGAGGTCGCCCAACCCGTTGGCTTTGTCGAGGAATGGTCCCAATCCAAATGTGCCGTTTTCGAAGACGGCAGTTTCGAGCAACAACGAACCGTCGGCATTGTCGAGTCCGATCACACCGCCCGAATCGACTCCACCAGGATCGAGTGCCGTGGTGAACGTGGTACTTAAACCGGGGACTTGGGTGAGTGCACCCTGAGCCGTTTCGAGGTGGATGTTGCTGAATTCTTCACCGTCGTAGTACTCGGAAGCAGCATCGTCGCCGGCGCTAACATGATGTTCAACGGTCCACTGGTCATCACCGACTCGTTCTGCGCGGATGATATCACCTCCGGAAAAGGCGATGACGTCGGCAACATAGACTCCTCCATCAAGCTCTGGGCTTTGGATACCCATTTGATCCGCCGAACGGTCTCGGAAGCCGAGGATCATGTCGCCATTTGTGTCAAACTCGATGTCCGACAAAATCGGTTGCGTCTCGTAGATCGGCCGATTCGTGTCGACTGGGAAGGTGAAGAACGAAAAATCATCCAACCACGGATGCCAGTTACTTTCAGTTTGCGTCGTATGCTTGGGGTCGCGATCGTAGTCCAGCGAAAAGTCGATAACGGGGGCGTCGCTGAATTGCCCAGTGGCTGGATCGAGCGTGTAGACATATGCGTGGAGATCAGACGGCGTTGTGACATTTTCGATGCCGCTGGCATCGTATTGGGCGCTGTTGACCAATCCCACGTAAATCAATCCATCACGTTCCTGTAACGCGAACGGTCGAATGTTCTGTGTTGGATTCAGCCCCAATTGCTCAAGCGGAATACCACCATTCGTAGGATTGGTGGCATCGTCGCCAACAATGTTGAACGTCGTTATCGTGCGGAGATCACCTGGTGCGTAATCCAAAGTGGACGTGGGAGTCGCGGGGGAACCGACGGGGATGCTATAGAGTACTCGGTCGAATAGGTTAACCGTATAGATGGTTTCGTTGTCGTCGGAGATTTCCACGTCGCCGAAGGCGACTTTGGTGGCTGCCTCAAAAGCCGGTGCGTCAATAAAGTAGTCGGTCACGTCGTGCGAAATAGGACCGGCTGATCCGGGTCCGAAAAAATCGTCAAGCTCAATGAAAGTAGAGATGTTGCCGCTGGAGTCCACACGGTAGATCGCATCATTGCCGTCGGGACCGATTATGGTGTGCCGTCGGTGAAAGGCACCGACAAAGATATCTTCGTTTTCTGTGTTGTGGGCGACTCCATACGTTGTGCCGACGTCGCCGTACGTCGCCAGTGTTTCCTTCACCGACCCGTCGGCGTTGAACGAAATGATGGCGGCTTCGCCAAGCAACCCCGTGCCAGTATCGCTGTAGACGAAGCATGTCGTGACGAGCTGGGCATCGTCCCGAGGCTTGTAGAGTGCCAAATTGGCCACGGCATCGGTAGCGCTTGCCGGTAGGAAGGCGACGCTGCTTACGGTATCCGAATCGGCCGGCGGGGCTTGAGCCGTGCTGACGGTCGTATCCACATTGATGTTGTAGAATTCCAGTCGCAGGTCGTCATCCGGAACGCCCGTGACGGTATAGAAACCGAGGAAGTCCGTTGAGGTCGATCCGACGAGATTGTTTTCGGCATCGAAGACGGCGACGACGATATTGTTCACACCGACTTCCGTGCCATCAACAATGCCGTCGTTGTCCTCGTCAAGGAAGGCTTGCCCCGTGATGTTACGCAGTCCTGTGGCCGCAATCACGTTAATCGGGGATTGCGAGTCGTCATCCTCGCTGGTCGAGGTATTATTCGGAGTCGAATCGACGTCCGTCTGATCGGCTTGCGCGATTTCCGGGGATACGACGAGTGTCGAACCAGCCGTGGAACTAGCCACCGTCGTTTCCAAATCTAGCGTAATCGTCTGACCGGATGCGATGGAGAAACTCGAGAGATTCCATTGTCGAGTCAAACTGTTGTAGGAACCAAGGCTGGCTGAGTCGCCGACGTACGTGAGACCTGACGGGATAATATCGCGTAAGATGACTCCCGTGGCATTGGTTGTGGAACTCTCTGGATTGTTGGTCAATGTGACTTGGACGTTGACGGTATCGCCTTCTTCAACGGATTCGAGATCGACGCTGGTCTCAATCTCGAGGTCGATAAACTCGTTGGTGTATTCGACTCCGTAGTCCACAATTGTATCGAAAGTAAGCGTCGCGGAATCCCCTGGAGCCAGCGGATTGCCGAACGTCCAGACCCCCGTGGATTCGCTGAACGTGTCGCCGGATGGGACGGTCGACGAGCTGGCCACCACGGCTTGGCCGGCTGGGTAGACATCATTCACAACGACGCCCGTCGCATCCGTCGTCGCGTTGTCCGCATTGTTGGTGACCGTGACGGTCCACGTTACCGTATCGCCGAGTTCGGGATTGGGGTCGCTAACAAATTTTTCCAGCTCCAAGTCGATACGATGGAGCGTGAGCACCGCGCTGTCGGTGAGCGTGCCAATCAGGTCGGGGCTACCTTCTCCGGCTGTGTATTGCAGCAGGCTGGCGTCGTTTTGGAAATCAGCCGTGTTACCTGGGTCGTTGTTGACGGTCACATCGTAAAACACAATCGCGATGTTGCGGCCAGTCGTGCCGTCGCCGATACCGTCGATGGCCCCGAGGTTGATTTGATCGTCGACCGCGTTCGCGGTAGTGGGACCGGGATCGAGGAGTTCAATTCCGGAACCAAACAGTCCTGATCCGTCGGTGGCTCCATCAAGATCGGTGAAAAGTAGCTGGGCGCCGGTGCCATCCAGGACCTGTACGGTGCCTGGGATGTAGGTAACTCCGCCAGGCAGGGAATCGGCGACTTGGATGTCGAAGGCTCCCCGACGGGAATCGGCTTGGTTCTCCAGCACGATCGCATAACGAACGATGTCCCCGGCTTCGGCATTCGTGAGGTCCGCATCAATCGGCTGGGCTGAAACCCCTGTGCGAATACCTTCCGAGGTGATGATTCCGACGAAGGGGACGTTGTTCGAGTCCGGATTGGTGAAGGAAGCATCCGTCGGGCCGACGGCGCCGCTAAATATGGCGGCTCCGCTACTCGAAGCCACAATGCCCTTGGTGATTTGTATGTCGGGTTGGGCAAGGACAAGATTGACACTGTCAGAATCGCCCACGGCGTCCGTACTGTCAATAATCTGTACGGAATTGGTAGCGGCTTCGAGCGGATCAAACTCTTCGCTATTCACCGTCATCGTGAACAGCAGATGAATCGTCATCGCGTCATCGGTGTCGGTTGCAAACGTACCAAAATCAACGATTAGGCTGTTGTTGGATTGGTCGATCGACGGAGTGACGTTGGCCAGATAATGATCTCGTCCCGCATCAGCGTTGAGTGAAGTCTCGGCATAGTAAAACGTATCATTCGGGCCGAGGCTGATCACGCCGACGGGCGGCAACGTTGAACTGGGCGCGTTGGTGCTGATAGTCCAAGCGGGACCATCATCCACGGTGGCTTCGTTCGTATTGTCGTTCGCATCGGGATCGTCGGCTTCGAGTAGATTCGTGTTGGGGAAAAAGTCGATCACTTGGAGGCCAGTGAAGATCGCCGTCGGCGACGTGTACTCGACGCTAAACGTAATTTCGTCGCCAGGCTGTAGCGGTGTCGAGGCAGGCAAGCTGGTGTCGCCGTTGATGGCATAAATCGACTTGTTGATATTGCCCGTAATCAGATGGTGCGTCTGGGTATCGCGAGTTCGCGGTTCAACATCTGTCTGGTTTGTCCAGATCGGACCATCGTGAAGCGACCCGTCGAAGATCGTATCGGTTTGCGCGTAGATATGCGCATCGACGAACCCGCTGGCATCAAGCACGATGCGCGGGTCAAGTATTTCAAAACCGAACAGTGGCTTTCTACGGCCACGAAGGGTTCGTTGGGAATCCATTCCCATTGGACGTCCGTTCGTTTGTGGAATCACATTGCATCGGGTGACAAGGCGCAAAGGTTGCGGAAACAACCCTCGGGGGATGCAGGGTGAGGAATACTCAAGTCGCGAGAAGTCCACAAGTCACCGCCGAGACGGAAATGGCGTCGCCAGAGAGTCTTGTAATTTCGACTAAGGACGCGGGCACGTGGGTGTCATTATGCGTCGTGCAAGCGAGTCAGATAGCTGTCGTCAGCGACTGGGATGTGACGTCGATTCAGTCGGGGGGGTTGGTAGCAACGCAGTTTAGCAGTCGCTGCGTGCGGCAGTTGATGGGATTGCATCCATAGGTAGCAGAAGGACGCGTTCGTTCGATTTCAGGGGCTCTCGATTGAATCCAGGATGACGCCACATCTCCGAGGCGATTCGGTGGGCGGGGGATAGTTTTGTGGCGATTTCG
>CAYYHV010000457.1:0-6055 GCA_964471695.1 uncultured Pirellulaceae bacterium | reverse complement strand
GGTTGTGGTCTCGGCCGTTGATCTTGCCTTGATTGCTGCCCTTCTTGGGTAACTCAACGGTTGGGGTGCGACCGAACTCACCGCCCCAAACGATAAGCGTGTCTTCCAGCATGCCGCGTTGTTTCAGATCGGTGATCAATGCCCCGATGGCTTGATCACATTCGCGAGCCAGACGTCGGTGATTGACTTCGATGTCATCGTGGCTGTCCCAAGGCTGACCCTTGCCATGCCAGACTTGTACGTAGCGGACTCCTCGCTCAACCAAGCGGCGGGCGATGAGGATCTGTCTCGCCTGGGTGCCGCTACCGTACAACTCGAGCGTCGACTTGGACTCGCGACTCACATCAAATGCATCGGTGGCTTCCATTTGCATTCGATAAGCCAACTCGAACGACTGGATACGCGATTCGAGCTGCGGGTCATTATTTCGTGCGGCTTTATGATGCGCATTCAGCTGTTGCACGAGGTCCAATTGTTGACGCTGCGCGGCTTTGGACGTCCGTTGGTTACGAATATTCTCAAGCAGTCGTTCGACGTCCGTCTCCTTCGTGTCGACGTAGGTACCCTGAAAGATGCCGGGTAAAAAACCGGCTTGCCAGTTCTGCGATTCTTGAATCGGATAACCGTCCGGGCAAAGCGCCACGAAGGCTGGCAGGTTCTGATTTTCCGTCCCCAACCCATACGTGATCCACGAACCCACGCTCGGTCGCACCAATCGGGCTTCGCCACAATTCATCAGCATCAATGACGGTTCATGGTTAAAGCTGTCAGCGTGACAGGACCGAATCACGGAAATCTCGTCGATGACTTTGCCGACGTTGGGGAAAATTTCGCTGACAGGAATTCCCGACTCGCCGCAATTGTAAAACTTGAAAGGAGAGGGGTAGACGGCTCCCGTTGGTCGTTCTGTTTTGGGGTTTCCGCCCGGAATGGTCGTGCCGGCGTACTTGTCGAGAATCGGTTTCGGGTCAAACGTGTCGACGTGCGATGGCCCACCATTCATGAACAGGTGGATGACCCGTTTGGCTCGCGGAGTAAAGTGTGGCTTGCGTGCCGCGAGTGGATTACCAGCAATCGTCGAATCCGAGGCCCTTGCTACGCCAGGGAGCAACTGGTGCAAAGCCAGTGTGCCAAACCCCATTCCTAATCGTGATAGTAAGTCGCGTCGTGAAATCATGTTAGTTCATACTGTACGATGACTTAGTCAACAAAGATAAACTCGTTGGTCAGTAACAATGACTGTGCGTAACGATCCCAGTTGGTCATGGGACTGGGAAGCGGTCCATGGAAATCCTTACGTGAATCCCACTTTTGCTTTTTCCCCGGTTTGCGGTCCAATGCGTAAATCGTACTATGCCAATAGAACGTGTCATGGGACTCGGAGCTGCGGCAGTCCGTGACAAAGTCGATATGTTCGCCCACTTCGACCGTAAATGCGTCGACCGCCGTTTTGACGGATTCCTTCTTTGCAAACCATTCGCCCAGATTACCTTGGCGGCTGCTGATAATGCGTCCTCGAATTCCGTCGCCTTTATCGGAGAGGTGCCGCATGCTGCCACGAATTCGGATTCTCGTTGTGCGCGGCGCCGTCCAGCGTCGAATGGCTGCGTGCGATTGATCGCCGCCGGGGTGACCACCTTGCGCGGTCAGGAAAACCCAACCCAATTTGGGTCCGGGGACTTTCGACTCACCCTGCCACTGTTTCTTGATATGCTGCTCCAGTTGTCGAAACTCAACGCGGTCTTGCTCCACAACGCCACCGTACCCATACGTCCAGGGACTGGAAGGAGCCTGCCAGTCGGTTGGCGAATTCTCAATGCACGCGCGACCTAGCTCCATCTCAAACTCGGATGGCTCTCGGGAAAAGACACGCCGATACAGTTGTTGAATTCGTTTGTCGGCTGATTCTGCCGAGTTTGTTTCGGCCGCCAGTTTCGAGGCCATGTCTTGAACAAAAAGGCTGTTAAGAAAGAACAACGCTTGTTGGGGTACCGTCGTTTCCAGTCGCCGGGGCGAGTGAGCATCGGGGCTGGCAAAATCAAAGTTGCGAAAGATGTTGGGTAGGTTCTGGCGATCGACGTGTGCATAAAGCGTGCGTCGCGTCGCGGGCGGCATGGCCTCGATCTTTATGGACTCGCCACCGACCGACGCATCCAACTGACCGCTTACGTATAGCAGCGAATCCCGCATGGCTTCGAATCCCAGACGTCTTCGCTGTCGCCGCCATAACAGCAGGTTTTCAGGGTCGATCGACTGGGAGTGTTCATTCAAGTCGCAGGAGGTTCGATAGTATTCAGAAAGCACCAGTTGGCGAATCAACTTTTTTACGGACCAGCCGTTTTCGACAAAGTCGACGGCCAGACAATCCAAAACATCCTGATGCTGTGGCGCTTCGCTGCGTAAGCCAAAGTCGCTTGTCGTTTCGACGATGGCTTTGCCGAATAGGTGAGACCATACGCGATTAACGAAAACCCGTGCGGTCAGTGGATTGTTGGGATGGGTGATCGCTTGTGCGAGTTGCAGACGCCCGCTTGCATCGGCTGGAAAATCCTGGCTGGTTGTTTCATCCATGGCTCCGAAGAAGCTGGGGAAACGACGCGGCGCCTCATCACCACGATTTCCAGGGTTGCCACGTATAAAGACGCGTTCGTTGTGAATCTTTTCCTTGTCGACTAATCGAAGCGGCAAGTCGCTATCTTGCTGTTCTTTTGAACTGAAGAAGACTCCGGCCATGCCGTAGTAGTCTTCGGTTGAAATGGGATCGTACTTGTGGTCGTGACACCGTGCACATGTGACTGTCAGTCCCATCATGCCGCGGAAGACGACGTCGATGCGATCGTCCACGATATCGTGGCGGTTGTTAATGAAGCGGCGACCAAGCGTCATGTATCCATGCGCAGCCCAATGCGGTCGACCTTCTGCTTCGGGTAATTGATCCGCTGCCAATTGGTAAGTCAGAAACTGGTCGTAGGGCATGTCGTCATTCAACGCGTTGATGACCCAATCGCGGAATTTGTATGCATGTGGGAAGTCGCGATCCTCCGTGAAGACATAACCCTTCGTGTCTCCGTAGCGACAAAGGTCCAACCAGTGACGAGCCCATTTTTCGCCAAACTGTGGTGAAGCCAAAAGTTCATCCACGACTGATTCGTACGTCGTTTCCGATCCGTCCGCCAAAAACGCTTCGACTTGTTCAAACGTTGGTGGCAGCCCAATCAAGTCGAAGTACAAGCGCCGCAACAATGTGTAAGCATTCGCTGGCGGACTGGGTTCGATACCATGCTCGATAAGCCGCCGGTGAATTAGCTTATCGGTATCGGTTCGCGCCCAATCATCGCCGTCGTTCTCATTCCATTCCGGTCGGTGTGGCGGTTGATAGGCCCAATGATCTTTGGCTCTTGCTTCAATGGCGGCCGCCACAGTCGTGGGCTTTCCCGTGCGCGGATCGGGCGCGCCCATTTTGATCCACTGTTCAAAATCGGCAACAACGGCTTTTGCCAGTGGCTCTTCCGGGGGCATTTGAAGTTCGTCCGAATCGTAACGCAGGGCAACAACAAGTCGACTGTTTGCCGGCGTTTCAAGATCCAGCACGGCTCCATTCTCGCCACCCGCCGCGATGCCTTCACGACTGTCGAGTAAGAGTTCGCCTCCGACGGAATCCGATTCGACCGAGTGGCACTCGTAGCAGTGATCTACTAAAACCGGTCGAATGCGATTCTCAAAGAAGTCGACTGCATCATTATCCAATGGAGCTTCGGCGAATATTGATTCACATGCCGAAACAAAGATAAGCAAGGCGATGGCGTAAAGGATGGAGGTTTGTCGCATAGATTGATTATCGGCGACGAGCGAGGTCTGTCCAAGTTGAAGGAAGCCAGAATCGTTGCAATTTTGTGTAACCAACGTTGGCATTTACCACACAAAGTACTGCGTGACAGCAAGATTGAGCTTGCCAATGCGAATAGGGACTGCACCAACTACTCGGGGGAAACCATGCGTAAACGACTCGTCGCTCTAGCTATTGTGACTTTGATGATGGGATTCGCTCATGCTGAACACCCAGCGACCTTGATTACGAACGTACGTGTTTTTGATGGCGAGAACCTCATTGGCCCGATCAGCGTCGGATTCGCAAACGGAAAGATCACAGCGGTCTCAAAGGAAATCGACTCGAAAAAATTTGAACAAACCATCGACGGGACTGGCAAGACTCTGATGCCTGGGATGATTGATTGCCACACGCACGTCTGGTTTGAGACACAGCTACAGCAAGCCGCAATCTTTGGTGTCACGACGGAACTCGACATGATGTCGATGCCCACGGCGGCGGCGAATCTTCGACGCCAGCAATCGGATGGCAAGGCCAACCATCGAGCCGATTTCTACTCTGCGGGAGCCGCCGTTACTGTGAAGAAGGGGCATGGTACCCAGTTCGGCTTTCCGGTTCCAACACTTGATGATGCCAAAGACGCCGACACCTTTGTTAACGAACGAGTCCGCGAGGGATCGGATTACATTAAACTCATTCTGGAAGATGGTAGCCCGCATGGGATGTCTTTGCCAACGCTAACGACAGAGATGTTTGCGGCGGCTGTGGTTGCGGCTCATGATCGAAAAAAGTTGGCAGTGTCTCACATTAGCACTGCCGATGGAGCGCGAACGGCATTTGAAAATAACATCGACGGGCTGGTGCATCTGTTTGCTGAGCAGGAAGTCTCCGACGATCTGGTGAAGCTGGCAAAAACCAAAGGCGTCTTTATCGTTCCCACTGCCAGTGTGGTCGCCGGGACAACGGGTGAGAATCTTACGGCGATGATTCTCGACGACAAGCAGATCGAGTCTCGGTTGAATGGCGAGAATCTTGCGGGGCTTGCCAGGCGCTTTCCCAAGCGACCCGGCCAAAAAGGAAGTTGGGCGATTCTCAAAAAGAATATCGCCAAGTTTCATGCGGGCGGAATTCCGATTCTTGCTGGAACGGATGCTCCCAACCCTGGCACAGTTCACGGCGCGAGTATGCATCAGGAACTTCGCATGTTGGTCGAAGCCGGGCTGTCGGCCAAGCAGGCTTTGGCAGCCGCAACCTCCATTCCTGCCGATTCGTTCAAGCTGGCTGATCGCGGGCGTATCGCCAAAGGGATGCGAGCCGATCTTGTCCTCATTCACGGTGACCCAACCCAGGATATTGCGAAGGTTGCACACATCGACCATGTTTGGAAAGCCGGGCACGCAATTGATCGCAAGGCGCGATTGGAGGAAGTGGCCGCCGAACGAAAGGCTCGTGAGATGACGAGCAAAAAGCCAGCTGGCAAGAGCCGCATGATCAGCGACTTTGAAGACTCCAAACGGCCTACCAAGCCGACATCCAGTATGGGAGCTGGCTGGGCTGCGAGCACCGACGTTTTGATGGGCGGTGATTCGACCGTTAAGATGAAGATCGTTGCCGACGGTGCCAATAAATCAAAATCGAGTCTACAGATTGCCGGCAAGACTCGCGAGCAACAGCCGGCATTTTCCGGTGTCATGTTTTCGCCCGGAGCCGCGGCCATGCAACCGGCCGACTTGAGCAGCCACAAGCAAATTTCCTTTTGGGCGAAAGGAAACAATACGGACTGTCAGGTCATGTTGTTTTATCAGAAACGCGGCTTTCAACCGTCCATGAAGAACTTTGTAGCATCGAAGGAGTGGAAACGATTCGACTACAGGATTAGCGAATTTGACGGATGCGATGGAACCGATGTGATCGGGATCTGGTTTGGCCGTGGTATGCCTGGAGAGTTCAAGTTCCAGATCGACGAAGTCCAGTTGAAATGATACGCCGGTAGCTGGGTGAGGCGGAGCGCATCCTTGCTCAACGGCTTGCCGGTCTTGCGAATTAGTCTCAGTCGGTTGATGGGGCTAATGGACGGAAGTTCTGTGAGTAGTTCATCGCACGTCTCGGAAAAGCACCAACAACTTGCGGACTGGAACCTGACATAGATCGCCTGTATGATGCGACATGAGTCCGTCGCATTGCTGAGACATTCGATGATCTAAACGGTGATGGTCTAGTCAACCA
>CAYYHV010000456.1:4901-6075 GCA_964471695.1 uncultured Pirellulaceae bacterium | reverse complement strand
CTATCTGGCGAATGAGCTTTTCCAGGATCTGGCGGATGGCAAAGATATTGCGTACGAGATCTATGCTGCCTACGGATCGTTGGTTTACTTCACGCCCGCTATTGGTGGCATGATCGCCGATCGACTGATTGGACACAAGAATTCGATCATGTTGGGTGGGATGCTGATGTGCATCGGTCACTTTACCATGG
This sequence comes from uncultured Pirellulaceae bacterium, assembly GCA_964471695.1. GTDB lineage: Bacteria > Planctomycetota > Planctomycetia > Pirellulales > Pirellulaceae > CAYYHV01. The sequence goes on along the minus strand of CAYYHV010000456.1, from coordinate 5,884 downwards.
CATTTGAGAATCAGTTTGTTTTCTACATGTCACTGGGATTGCTCATTATCGGCAACGGTTTCTTCAAGCCGAATATTTCATCTCTCGTGGGCGGACTGTATGAGCAGGGTGACGCTCGTCGTGACGCTGGGTTCACGATCTTCTACTTGGGTATCAACTTGGGAGCCTTCCTGGCTCCGTTGCTTTGCGGCTGGCTCGGCCAGGAGTTCGGCTGGCATTACGGTTTCGGAGCCGCTGGTATCGGCATGCTCTTTGGCATCGTGGTATTCTGGTTTGGCGATAAGCAAGGTGTGTATGGTGGTCAGGGTAATCAACCGGAAGAGTACCTCACCAAGTCCTATGGCGGCTTGAACATTCGCCATATCGTCTACATCCTTTCGTTCCTGTTCGTTCCTGTCTTTGCCTTTCTCGTTCGGCAAAACCAAATCAAAATTATTGGCGAAACGGGCTTGTTGGCATTTCTGCTGCAAGCACTCCTTGTTCTCGTCCTCGTGTATATCGGCTACGTTTGTTTTACGTCGGACAAAGTCACCAGAAACCGTTTGATGGTCGTCGTGGTTCTGACTTTCTTTGTTACGGTTTTCTGGGCTTTCTTCGAGCAGGCGGGTAGTTCGCTAACACTTTTTGCTGAAGAGCAGGTTAATCTCTTTTGGCTGAACGCTTCGCAAACCAACTCGATCAACCCTGGCTATATCATTTTGTTAGCCATTCCGTTTTCCATGATGTGGAATTGGTTGGATAAGAGGAACATGAACCCGAATACCATGATCAAGTTCGGACTGGGGATTCTTCAGTTGGGATTGGGATTCCTTGTGTTCGCACTTAGCGCACGATTCATGAGTGACGCCGGAAAGGTCAGCATGATCTTCTTGCTGATTGGCTACCTATTTGTCACCTCAGGCGAATTGTTTCTGTCGCCCATTGGGTTGTCCAAAGTGACTGAGCTTTCGCCCGCGAAGCTGGTTTCGTTCATGATGGGCGTT
>CAYYHV010000456.1:0-4891 GCA_964471695.1 uncultured Pirellulaceae bacterium | reverse complement strand
TTGCAGGTATTATCGCCAAATTGACAACCGGTGGTGGTCACGGTGAAGAAGCAGCGGCTGCTGCGGAACCCGGAGCTCTGATGAAGTACGCCAATGTGATCACCGGTGTTGCTCCGGATGGAGCCAGTGAGAGCGTTGCGAACTTGATGACGTATACGAGCGTGTTCGCCCAGATCGCAATCATCTCGTTTGTGATCGGTTTGATTGCTCTTATTATCTCGCCGTTGATCAAATACATGATGCACGGCATCAAGTAACTCGACGCAGTCAGTGACTTAGAAGGACCAACGCGTCAACTTGCGTTCGTCTTTGATCAAGAAACCTTCATTCAACATTACGGGTGGTGCCCACGTCTTACCGGGCGCCACCTTGTACGACGCGACTTGGTCGTACTTCTCACCTGTGGCTCGAATGACTTTCAGTTCGCCGTTATCAAGCAGTGCCAGGATGTAACCGTCAATGGCCAAGAAGGTCACATTGCTTCCTACGCGCGGTGGCCCCTGCCAGAGAATCTTTCCCTTCTCAGGGTCAAGGCAGAAGAGCTGTCCCTGTGTGTAGTGCGACATGCCGTACAGCAGCCCATCGTTGACGACGGCTGAACTCATATCGAGTGCGACCTTTTTCTGGTGCCATAACTCTTTCACGCTCCAACCGTCTGGGTCTTTGGTTGGCTGAATTCCCAGTAGGCCGCGATTCTCACCGCCGAGCAGGAATCGGCCATCGTGAAAAGCCGGCGTGGGCATGTTCTGGTTATGTGTCAGATGGGGAAACGGAAACTCCCAGAGAACCTCTCCACTGTCGCGGTCGATACCCACGAGGGCTTCGTGGTTCCACTCGGCGATTTGGCGAACGCCACCGATCGTAACCGCCAAGGGAGATGAATAGGAAGGACCGTCTCCTGCAATCGTCCAAATCTCTTTGCCCGTTTGGGCGTCCATCGCCACAAAGATGCCTTCGTCGTCCGTTCCAAAGTGGACGAAGACTCGATTGCCAGCAACCAGTGGAGAAGTCGATGCGCCCCAGTAGGGATGACTCGATTTAAATCGCTTTCCATACTCTGCGTTCCGCCAGAGAATGTCCCCTGATTTTGCGTCGCGTGCGATCAGCTCACCCGTGATGCTCATGGTAAACAACCGACCATCCGACAACGTGGGTGACGACTTGGGGCCTTTGCCGTGAAAGTCGCCGCCACCGCCGATTTTGAAGGGAGTCACCGGGCCATTCTTCCACTGGACTTCGCCCGTCTTGAGGTCGATACACATCACTACCTCGTGATCGTTGATTCGCCCATGCTGATAAACACGGCCACCCTGAACGATGGGCGATCCATAGCCCGTACCAACTTCAACCGACCAACCTTTCTGTAGTTGCTCTGGCCAGTTGGTTGGTGCTTGGACTTCGGCGACCCAGCCGTTGCGCTGTGGACCCAACCAGCCAGTCCAATTGGTTTCGTTGTTGGTTTCGGCATGCACACCTTGGGCGATTGCGAACAACGCAATGAAAACGGCAAAACGACGAGTCATAATTGTGTCTCCTTCGGTCAAGGGGTTGATCGAAAGTTTATCCGCAAACAGCGCCAAGTGTACAGCCATTGAATCGCTTCCGTATCGCAGAATCTTGCTTACGGTAACAGAGCGGTGAGACGTTGGTTCAACGATTCGATGGTTCGAGTCGTCGATTTCCCAACGCCGGCTTTGGATAGGCTCAAGGTCAAAGCTACGATGAGAAAGATCAATCCCATAGCGATCCATTCGAGACCGCGTACGTCCACCAGGTATCGTTGCAAGTAGTTGTACGATGTGCCCGTCGCATATACGCACACCATGGCGAGTTGAATCAAGACTCGCCAAAGTTGCTGGACATTTCGCTCACGGCACCAGTAGGCAAACAATACGACGGCGAATCCAATCAACAAGAGAAGAGAGCTTCCAGTCGCCGGTCCTTTGCCGGTGTTGCCAATTGCGATCAGCACGACGGATGTCACCCAAGCCAAAAAATGGGCGTGGTTGCGTATCCAGCGAGAAACCGCGTCCTCGAACAGTAAACCGGATAGCAAGGTTGCGCCAACCATCGTGCCTGCAAAAATCCACTCGGTATTGCCCAAGCCCATTCCGTTGGGACCGAGCACGCCGACTGCCAGTACGATCGAGCCGAACAGGAATCGCCATGAACTGTCTGTTTGACGACTTCGCCAGAACAGAATACCGCAAAGCAAAAGGCAAAATCCAAGGCTAGGATTTGCCATCGACTCCGGCGAAACCGTCGCCGGCGTGCTGGAGATGAAAAACAACGCGGAAACGTACATGCCCATCTCAGCCGACTTGATACGCCGTGCCAAGCAGTAGCCAAAGTAGGCGAATAGCAGGACGCTTGTCCACTGGATGGGGGCGCCTACCGTCGATTGCACGACTTCGAGAAACTCCAGTTGGACGTCCGTCAGTCTGTGTCCGGGCAATGCCAATGCCAACAGGCAAATGGATGAACTTCCAAGGACTATCGCGTACCCCTCGCGTTTTCCGACGATTGCCAGTTCAGTCAACAGAACGATGAGAACCATAATCAAGGGGATCAAGTAGTAAGGTAGAAAGGCTGACGACATTCCATCGGCAAGTTCGAAGGATACGGACAAGCCATAAGAGCGGACGATCAAGGCAACGGCCATAAACGCCAGGCCACACCATGGATAGAGTGGCCAACTCCAAGGCGTACCGTTTGGCGATTCGCCTTGGCCACCAGCTATTGCCGCTGGAAACAGAGAAAAAAGCGTTAGTCCCGCCAATGTCGGAAAGAGAAATACATACCATGCCATTCGCCCAACCTGTCCGTCGATCGAAAGGTGTCCCAACCAAACTGGATAGGCAAACAGCAGTGCGAAGACAGCATAAATGGGACCACGATATCTCCAAGGCAAGATGGCTCGGACACCCCGCAGCATCAATTCGATCAAGCCAACGCTGAAGATAAAGCCGAGCATCTGTATGCGACGACCTGTTGCGACACTGTCCAAGCAAACGCGATCAAAGCTTGAAGAAAGGGCTACGAGTAAGATTAAAACCAGCAAGACGATCGTTCTCGCGTCTTCCCATACGGCTCCGACTCGCACGATCAGGATGGCGGATAGGACTAACAGAAACGCATATCCACTGAGCAACTTGAAGAGCAACCATCCGTCGAGGTTGGCGTCGCTCCCGTTGAAGGAAACGTGCAGCCCATACAAAACGAGGCAGGCGCTGATGACGTAGAACGGATTGTGGTTGTAAATGAAGCGAAGCCAGGAAGTGTTTTTCGTGAGATGTTGTTGAGTCGGTTTTGTGACGTCCAATTATTATGCCTCCATAAGAATTGCCCTGTTCCAATTCCATGGTAGACGTCTCGTTTTTACGAAGTCAAGAATCGTGGAGAGTATCGTGATTTGGAGAGCGCCGTGCGGCTCGCAATGGTTTTCGAGCTGCTATGGCTCTAGCCACGATTTTTTGTTGCCGACACCCATGGCTGACGCCATGGGCTAAGTGCTGCCACCCCTTCGGGGTTGAAGTGAGTGGGGCAGAGTCGGCAAGCAGTGGACCGGTAGGCAAGACGATCAACTCAAAATTGAATCGACCTTGGTCATCTCACGATCCTTCGGACCTAGTCGTTTTTTGGCACCCATCGCGGAAAGCATCGTGTTGTAAACGTCGATGCCTTCCTTGTTCACGTCGGTGATACCGCCCGTTTTGAATCGGCCGCGGGCGCCGGTGATGGCATGGAAAACACCGGAGAGTTCGCGTTTGACGTCATTGTGACGACCGTCACCGGATTCGGTGGAGACCGTGATCATGGAATTCTCGAGAATGCTCAAACCGTTCGATTCTTTGGTTTCATCCAGCCGCTTTAGGAAGTAGGCGACTTCGCGCATCTTCATGTGGGCGTGGGCACGCAATTGCTCGTTCTTCTTTTTCGGATTGTACTTGTGCCACCATTCGTGACTGCAACCCTGATCGCCTGATGCGTTTAGTTGTTTGGCATCATCAAACGTAAACACTTTGCGACCGTCGTATTCATAGTCGCCGGTCACCCGCAATCGCTCACCGGCTGCGAGGAAAGTCAACGAGCCAAAGCGGACTCGGTCCAGTTCGATAGCCATGGCGTACAAGTCTGCCATCAATCGCCATTCTTTCGTTAGTCGATCAAGTTCCATGTCGATCCCCTGTCCGCCGGGGTCGGCTTGGCCGCCATGTTTGACTTGGGAACGGGGTGGGGCTGCGGGACCATTGGGGTCGCGTTCCATCTCGTAGGCACGTTGCTCGAACTCGCGGATGCGTTCTAAATGATCAGCCAACCTGGCCTTGGAGGACGAACCAAGTGGCGATTGTTTTCCAGAATAGAAGCGATACTCATCGACAACAGCATCCAGCACGCTGCGGCGCAGTCGATCTTTGCGAGCATCCGGATCACTCGACACATTGCCGATTTTGCCGAAGACGCGTTCAAACACATCGCGTGGCCGCTCCTGCATGGTTGCGGCGACGGTACCGTCGGGGTTGTAACTGTGCACATAGCGGCTTACGCGACTGCGCCGGAAAAATGTGCCGGCAACGAGCGTCGGTACCATTCCCGGTGGCATGCCATCCGGGTGATGGGAGCGCCGCACGATCTGATCCAGCGACGGACCACCGGCTTTGGCTTCGCCATTGGGTGGCTCGGCGGTGAAGGACGCCGAAGCGCCGTCAAAGTGGGCATTGATGCCGTTCTCGTCACAACGTATATGGTCGACACCACGCAAAATTTGCAACTTATCCTGCAACGGCTTGAGCGGCTCGAGGACTCCGTCATACCCTTCTTGCTGCAACGGGGCGGGGATGCCAAGTCCGAAGAAGACGTTGAAGGCGCGGACGGGACCCTCTGTGGCAAG
>CAYYHV010000455.1:0-6081 GCA_964471695.1 uncultured Pirellulaceae bacterium | reverse complement strand
TCCCCACACCAAGGGCAACCCGATTACGACCCTCAATATCGAATCCCCTGCGCAAAAGTCGTCGGTGAATCCCGAAAACGCCCCAAAGCTTTTCGCCCACAATCGGTCATTAACGTATCGGGAATGAGCTTTGGCTCTCTCAGCTCAGTCGCAGTCGAAGCCTTAAACAAGGGATGCGCACTGTCCGGCTGTTTGCAAAGCACCGGCGAAGGGAGCATCTCGCCGTACCACATGCATGGCGGCGAACTCATCTGGCAAGTTGGGACTGGCAACTTCGGATGTCGGACCGCTAACGGTGACTTTAGCATGGAGAAACTGCTGGAAACCGTTGAACGTCACCCTACCGTCAAGGCGATTGAGATCAAACTCAGCCAGGGAGCCAAACCCGGTGCGGGTGGAATCCTGCCTCAATCCAAGATCACTGCCGAGATTGCGCAGATTCGTGGCATTTCAATGGATCAGGATTGTGTCAGTCCGGCTGCGCACAAAACATTTCACGATGCGGACAGCCTGTTAGACTTCGCCGAGAACATCGCTGACAAAACAGGTATGCCTATCGGCATCAAATCGGCGGTGGGCGAAACAGATTTCTGGCAGGACTTGGCTCGACACATGCAATCCGGCGAACGCGGCGTCGACTTTATTACGATTGACGGAGGAGAAGGCGGCACTGGCGCAGGCCCCTTAGTCTTCGGTGACCACGTGGCTTTGCCATTCAAGCTTGGATTCGCACGAGTCCGTCGTATTTTCTCGGAAGCCGGTTTGAGCGACAACGTTGTCTTTTTTGGCGCCGGCAAACTAGGATTCCCGGAATCTGCCCTATTCGCATTCGCTCTCGGTTGCGACATGATCAACGTGGCTCGCGAAGCCATGTTGGCGATTGGTTGCATTCAAGCGCAAAAGTGCCAAACGAACCATTGCCCGACGGGAGTTGCCACCCAAAACAAATGGCTGATGCGAGGTTTGGACCCGACGGACAAATCCGCAAGACTCGCCAACTACGTTATCTCCTTACGCAAAGAATTGCTGGCGCTTTCTCGAGCCTGCGGAGCTGAACATCCTTCACTGGTGACGGCAGATCAACTGGAGATCGTTAATGACCGCTTCGACACAGAGACCGTCGCCGAAGTGTTTGGGCTGCGCGGAGCCGAGCATCGCCCGACCGAAGAAAAACGGGCTGCCATCCGCAAAGTCATGCGAGAGTTGCACGATTTGAAATAGCTTAGGCGGTTCGATCCGAATACGCAAAATCTACCTTCCCGCGGTGTGTGTGGCCTACTCAAAATCTGATACGGCAAATGGTATATTCTGAGTTCACTTTCGGATGAACGAACGCAGCTTTGGCAAATGTAAGGCGATAAAATGAGCAATCAATTTCCCAAACTACATAACGCGGCGTGGCCTGGTGTCGTTGGCAAAGACCCAGACACGGACCAACCGCCCATTGACTTGGACACCATGCTTGATTTGACGGCTGCTGCCGAAGTCGACGGAACCAAGTTCGACGGTGTTGATCTTTTCCTGTTCGCGCCGCACATCGATATCGACATTAGCGATGACGAGTTAAAAACCTGGGCTGATAAATTCAGCTCCCGCGGACTGAATGTGGGTTCTGTCGTAGCGCCGATCTGGGGACCAACAGGTGGCGGTTCGGCGATGGGTGATGACTCAGAGCAAGAGAAGTTTTTGACTCAGGTTCGCAAAGGCTGCCGAATCGCTCAAAAGCTTCGGGAACTCGGGGTAAGGCCGTATGGCGTCGTTCGAATTGACTCCGCAGCCGGCCCCGGCGACTGGGCAAATGACCCAGAGGCGGGGCAAGCGAGAATCGCTGACACTTTTTCCAAGGCATGCGACATTGCGGCCGACCACGGTGAACGTCTGGCTGCCGAAGGAGAGATCTGCTGGGCTGGCATGCACTCTTGGAAGGACATGGTCGACTTGCTCGAACGCGTTGATCGCAAAGACACCCTGGGCTTCCAAGCCGACATGGCGCATACCCTACTTTACACAATGGGTTACAACGCTCCGGAACACCGTTTGTTGCCCGAAGATTTTGATTGGACGGACGGCGCCGAATTCGACAAGGCGCTGAAGACTGTCGCAGATGCACTTCGCCCCTGGACGATCGACTTCCACGTTGCACAAAACGACGCGACAGTCCACGGAACCGGTTCGCACGACAAAACGGGTCGCCACTGCCTCGCCTCCGACCCGAACGGAAAGCTTGACATTCCACGTCATGCCGGATTCTGGATGAACGACAACGACGGAAATGCCACGAAGGCGTTTCAACATATCTGCTGGGATGGATGCATGTTCCCCAACGACGTCATGATGAACGCCTCCACCTGGAACGATATCCTCGCCGCCATGATCCAAGTCCGCGAAAACCACGGCTGGAACTAGGGCTACAGAATAGAACAACGAACTACGCAATCAGGAACCAACTATGTCGGATCAAAAACCACTTCGTATCGGATTAATCGGGTACGGATTCATGGGCCGTGCTCACGCCAATGCCTATCGCAAAGTCGACCAGTTCTTCACACTTGGTCACAAATCTGTCCTTCAGGCATGTGCGGCTCGGAACGAAGAGAAAATCAAAGCTTTCGCAGCCAACTGGGGCTTTGAATCGTACGAAACCGATTGGCGCAAGTTGATTGAACGTGACGATATCGACGTGATTGATATCGCGACTCCGAACAATACGCACTGTGAGATTGCCCTCGCCGCCGCCAAAGCCGGCAAGATGGTACTTTGCGAAAAACCACTTTCCATGACTGCCGAAGAAGGCGAGAAGATGGTCAGCGCGGTCAACGAAGCCGGCGTTGCCAACATGGTCTGGTTCAACTACCGACGCGTTCCGGCTATTGCATTGGCCAAACAACTTATCGACGAAGGTCGCATCGGGCGTCCCTTCCACTATCGAGCCACATACAATCAGGATTGGACGATCGCCACGGACGTCCCCCAAGGCGGTGCAACGCTCTGGCGATTGGATGTTGCCGCAGCCGGCTCGGGCGTCACCGGCGATTTGCTGGCGCACTCCATCGATAGCGCCGAATGGTTGAACGGTCCTATCCAGCGAGTCACGGCGAAGACCGAGACGTTTGTCAAGGAACGTGTCCATCAGGACACTGGCGAAATGCAACCCGTCGGCATCGACGACGCCTGCATGTTCCTCGCAGAATTTGCCAATGGCTCGATCGGGACGTTTGAATCCACGCGTTACGCGCGTGGTCGCAAGAATTTCAACACCCTTGAACTCAACGGGGAGTTTGGAAGCCTGTTCTTCAATCTCGAAGATCCTCAGTACCTTGAGTTCTTCGAGTACGCGAACCCCGACACCGGTAACAAGACGGCTGATCACTTGACGGGTTGGCGTAAAATCCACGTGACCAACTTCGAACATCCTTACATGGACAAGTGGTGGGTTCCCGGTTGCACAATCGGCTACGAACACACGTTCATCAATGCCTTGGCTGACTTTCTGGGTGGTTTGGATAGTGGTACACCCACGCAACCCGATTTCGCCAGCGCCTTGCGGACTCAAAAGGTCTGCGATGCAGTCTTGGAAAGCGCAACCTCAGGCCAATGGGTCCACCTTGCGTAGCGGGATATAGATTGAGAACGTTCCACGCCTTTCGACAATCGGTTGAAAGGCGTTTATTTCTAGTCAGTGTACGCTGACTTCATTTTTCTCTAAGAATTTCGAAGTCTGGAGTCTCGTTTTGTCGAATCGACTTGATGTCGTTACCGTCTGCCCATCCAAGCCGGCTATCTTTCGAGTCGTGGCCGACGCGCTCGTGACCGCCATCGGTTCCCGACTTGAGAAGACTGGAAAATGCTTGCTGGTCCTCAGCGGCGGCAGCACTCCTCGCGGACTCCATGAGCTACTGTGTACTGACGAGTATCGCGACAAGATTGATTGGACGAAGGTCCATCTTTTCTGGGGCGACGAACGTACCGTCCCGGCCGATCACGCCGACTCGAATTTCCTCATGGCCAAAGAGAGCCTTCTCGATCCGTTGCAGATTCCCGCATCAAATATCCATCGCGTGGCAACGGAGTTGGGTGATTGGGACAAGGCGGCTGCCGCGTACCAGCAAACTATCGCTGACGTTACGGGAGCCGATGCTTCTGGGGCACCACCCGTGCTTGATATCATTCTGCTTGGTATGGGTGACGACGGTCACACGGCTTCACTGTTTCCCTCAACAACCGCACTGGCGGAACGAAAGGCCTGGGTTGTCGCCAATCACGTTCCGCAACAGAATACGCACCGTATCACGATGACGGTGCCACTGATCAACGCAGCAAACCACGTTTGGTTTATGGCCGCCGGAACAAACAAAGCCCATCGTCTGGCCGAGGTCCTATTAGGCCCCAAGCAACCCGAGCGCCTGCCCAGCCAGCTTATCTGTCCAGCGCAGGGCGAGCTGCGATGGTTTGTGGACGAGTCGGCTGCCGCAGAACTTTCTTCAACGCCCTAGCCATTCCCAATAGTGCATTGCATAGACCGCCAACCATTCTCTAATCAACCAAGGCGGAGACATCCGCAATGTCTTCGCCTTGCATCGTATACAGGCTGACAAAGAGCTCCGGGTCGATGCCCTCAAGCATGAAGTGCGTTGACGAATCGGCCATCACCACCATGGCACCTCCCTGGTGATACGAGTACACCTCATCCCAGTTGTGACAGTTAAACATTTGTCCGTCACAATGCTCATCGATTCGAATGGCAAGATCAGGAGCCCCCCAACGAAAGAAGTTGTTGGCCGTTCCCATGATTCCCACATCGACAGTTCGGCCCACAGCAACGTGGTCAGGTTTGCCAGACGATTCGAATACAAGAAACGTCTTGGAGAGTCCGTCGCGAACATGCGCCGCACGCACCTTTACCTGCTCGTTACCCATTTGCCTCTGCATAATCCCAAGCCATCGCTTGTTCTGCGTCGAGAAAGCGTCTCCTGAGCGAGTCGGCGCACCGCGCTTCTCCGCGGCAATTTGAGTCCCAACGAGAGAGTTGAGGGTATCCAGGTTGACAACGCCAGCGTCCGAAATACGACGCGACACGGTGCTCATTTGAGAACGAGTTCGCCGAGCATCGAGAAACCAGGACGGTGCATAGTCAGCGACTTGATTGATCGCATTGTTCTCACTCGGCGCGCTTCCATCGGTGTACTTGTGACGCCGCGATTCCGGAGCCGTGGGACACTCCAACATAGTGAGAGATAGTTCCTTGGTTAGTTGACGATTGACGCCTTCGTCCCAGTCGACTCGGAAATCCATCCGGTCGTAGATATTCTTCTCTTCAAAGTAGGGCAGCAGAAAGGCGTACATGCTGTGGCCTTTATCATCGTTCGGAGCCGGCAGCCACTTCGCCGCCGGTGGAAAACGTTGCTGCGTCGATTCGAAGTTCACTACCGCCAAACCGACTTGGCGCAAATTGTTCATGCACGTCGTGCGTCTTGCCGACTCTCGAGCACTATTTACGGCTGGCAGCAACAACGCCACCAGCACGCCAATGATGGCGATGACGACGAGTAACTCGACAAGGGTAAATCCGCTGCTCGGTTGTCTTGCACGCATTTTCATTTCTCCGTCCAGTTGTATGCCGCCACATTGAAGTTTGCCGGTATAGCCGCGTGAGTCAAGTCGCAGACCACGATCCTATCGCGGAACCAACCCAGACTACCACAGACAGAGAAAATCCCCACCTCTAGGTAAAACAGGCGCAATAACTTGTCGCTTTTGGACGTTCAAGGACTAAATAGCGACGGGTGTACCCAGTACTTCAAGAAATGCTCTCATCCAAGCTGGATGTGCCGGCCAAGCCGGTGCTGTCACCAGGTTGCCGTCAACGTGTGCATTGTCAAACGAATCGTTGGCATCAACAAAAGTCGCGCCCGCTGACGTAACATCATATGCAACGGCGGGATATGCGCAACAAGATTTTCCCTCAATGACGCCCGCCGCCGCCAACAGCTGAGCGCCATGACAGATCGCGGCGATCGGTTTATTTGCCGATGCAAAGTGTTGCACGCACTCAATGACTTTGTTGTCCATCCGAAGATATTC
>CAYYHV010000454.1:0-6084 GCA_964471695.1 uncultured Pirellulaceae bacterium | reverse complement strand
CACCGGAACAATGTCGTCCGCATCGCAACACGGCCTTCTTGAATTTCTACGGTCAAATTGGCGAGCGAAATCGAGCCGACGTGTTGCACCTGCCGCCCGTCACCAACGACTGGGTGCCAAGCAGCAAGGATCCTAAGCAACAGTTTGCCACGTCCAATCAGTGTATGAGTTGCCACGCCGGCTTAGTGGCTCCGTTCGGGCCATCGATGTTCGTTCCGACTGGCGAAAGCGCCGGGTATGGCGAACCGGGTTGGCACGTTTCGCCGTATGGCGAATGGCGCTGGACTCCGATGGGCTTGGCAGGACGTGATCCGATTTTTTACTCCCAAGTCGAAAGTGAGATCGAACTTCTCAAGAAGCAGTTTCCCGACGACCCCGACAAGGCGAAGGGGATTGGAGAAAATCTCGTGAACACCTGCCTGCGTTGCCATGGTGCCATGGGAAAGCATCAGTTCGACGTTGATCATGCCGGCAGTGGGAAGAAGTTTACCATGGATCACATGCTGTCGGTGGCCAAAGATCATGAACATATCGGCTTGGGCGATTCGAAATACGGCGCTCTCGGCCGTGATGGAATCAGTTGCATGGTCTGTCATCGCAGCCAACCTCGTGAACAACCAGCCGACGACACGCGACCGTATCTGCAGTATTTTCTCGAAAACTCGATCACCGGAAACTTTCATCTCGGCAAAGATAAAGAGATCTACGGGCCTTTCAAAGATAACGAGATCGCGCCCTACGTAATGGAACATGGTATCGGCATCAAGCCGAAGCATAGCGAATACCTGCAATCGTCTCAGATGTGTGGTACGTGTCATACGGTCAACCTGCCGATCGTTGATCATCCGTTCGAGGGTGAAGTTCCCGCAGAGCAAAAATCGCTTGTTGCTTCGGAGAAGATCGACGACTTTAAGGATTTCCATCACCACATCGAACAAGCAACCTATCTCGAATGGCTGAACAGCCAGTACGAGAACGAATTCAATACGAACAATCCTAACGCAAAGTCGTGTCAAGATTGTCATATGTCCAAGGAACTTCACGACGACAAAAACGACATTCACCTCGAAAGCATCACGACACGCATCGCCGCAGTGCAGGACCGAACGTATCCTGACGCCGAGAACCTGGCTGAACTCGAAGAGCTTAACGTTCGAATGCGAAAAGAAGGATTCGCTCGTCATAACTTTGCGGGACTAAATGTCTTCCTCGTCGAATTGTTCAACCAGTTCGACGACATTCTGGGAGTCCGCAAGCACGATTTCATGACGGGGTCACGCGTCGACTTGCAACATTCCATCGACAACTTCCTGCAAATCGCGAAAAACGACGTGGCTGATATGTCGGTGACCGCCTCGATGCAGGATGGGCGACTGGTTGCCGACGTCAACATTGTCAACAAAGTTGGGCATCGCTTTCCAAGCGGAGTTGGCTTTCGACGGGCTTTCATTGAGTTGATTGTCACTGAAAAATCCGATGACGCAGCCGTGAAGGATCGAGTCGTCTGGTCGTCGGGGCGAACCAACGAACTGGGAGTCATCATTGGCCCTGATGATGAACCGTTATGTACCGAGTTCTTCGAGCGACTCGCGCCTGGTGCCGCAGAATGTTACCAACCACATCACGAAGCGATTTCAAAACAGGACCAAGTCCAGATTTATGAGACGTTACTGCACACCCATTCGCGAGAATTCACAACCAGCTTCATTCACGGATGTTATGTCGTGAAGGAAAATCGACTCTTGCCCAAGGGTTGGACGAAAGAAGGGCCAGCCCCCAATGCCTTGAAAGGTGAGTACCTCACGGTGACCTACCCAGGCGACAAAGCCAAGCTCGATTCTCGCTACACCGATGGGAGTGGCAGCGATTCGACTCAATACGATATCCAGCTTCCTGCCGATGTCGATTTGTCCCGAGTCGAGGTTACGGCGACTCTTTACTACCAGGCAATTCCACCCTACTTTCTCAAGAATCTATTTGAAAATGCCCCCAACGGTCTAGCGACTCAGCGGCTGCACTACATGCTCGCTAATGTGAAGCTGGAAGGAACGGCGATTGAGAATTGGAAGTTAAAAGTCACTTCGGCGAAGGCGACGTTGGATAACTAAGCGATAAGGCTAGTTTGAATATGACCAAGTCTTCGACGTAGAATCGCTTCGTGGTGCGGGAAACGGCGTCCTAAACTGCCTCGGTTGCGCCAATCAACGCTTTCTTGTTCTTGTGAGCAATAACGCGCTGCTGCGTTATTGCACAGCGCTGCATAACAGCACAAATGGTCTTTTGCTGTTTCAAATCGCGGAAAGCTACTAACGCCGATGTCTTTGACACGACTTTAGTCGAAGTTCAGTTTTTTGGTACGGCAGTTGCTTTAAGGCTGAATCAAGTAAGAGCCAAAATCACGTCTTTGCGAATAACTTGACAGAGTCGAAACGGATCAAGCGATCAAGAAGATCGCGGATTTACCGCACGGAACCCGGCGACATAGCGTTCGGGTGTTTGGGGATTCCTGACCGCTTACGTTAACGGGTTTCGTGTTTGATTAAGACAGGAAGTGTTTGACCCTTTGTCATGCACCAACGAGAACTCCTCTCCCTAAGTCTCCTTGTTTCACCCCCAGGGAGAGGAGTTTTTCTCGTTGCATCGTCGTGGCGTCGCAGGTAGCACGGTCTCCCGGGGCGTGTTCCTATTTCATTCCGTCTGCCCGATAAACCCTTGTTCTGCCAACCACTCGGCGCATCTTCCGGGCCATTTCTGCGCGTCACATTTCCAGACTCCCAGCCCAAACCCATGTCCGCCGCTTTCGTAGATCGCCAAAGTCACCGGACGTTTGTGTTTCTTCATGGCGCGATAAAACAGTAAACTGTTCTCCACCTTGACGCCTCCGTCATCCACGGCGTGAACCAGAAAAGTCGGCGGCGTACGTTCGTTGACTCGAAGCTCATTGGAAAACTCTTTCAACATTGCTTCCGACGGATTGTCGCCCAACAAGTTCCTTCGTGAACCGCCGTGCGAAGCGTCAGCATCCATACTGATGACTGGGTAAATCAGGATTGCAAAGTCCGGACGATTCCCGCCCGAGTTGGAGGTAAAGTGAGTCGCCGCCGTTGACGCAAGGTGGCCGCCGGCCGAATAGCCCAGTACGCCGATTCGATCTTTCTTGATTCCCCACGCATCAGCGTTGGCTCGGGTCATTCGAAGCGCCTCTTGCACATCGGCACGAGGAGCCCCATTGCGAGCACAGGGACCACAACGATACGTCAACACAACGGCAGTCACTCCCAGTGAATTCAGCCATCGTGCCGTATCGTGCCCTTCCTTATCGATACAGGCGACGGCATAGCCGCCTCCAGGACAGATCACGACGGCTGTTCCGTTCTTCTTGTCGGTAGGTGGGTGGTGAACGGAGTACGTGGGAACGGTCACGCTACGCGAGACGCGGTCCATTACTCCCTTGCCTCGATCTTCGATTTTGGTCGTCGCGCCCTCGCAGGGAAACGGAATCTTGCCTGCTTCCCAAACCGGTTTATCCGGCGGATTTTGCGACGCATCACTGACTTGGAATAAAGAAACCTCGGCGTCTGCCCAAGTCGTCCCGCACCAGCCGAATAATATCAGAACAATGGAGAGTCGTTTGAGTAGCCCAAAACAATATCGGTTCATCATCGTCATTCCTGCCTAGTCGCTATGGGGTAGGTAGTTGCTATTCAGAAATAGCCTATCCGGCTCGCAGAAAGATTTCCACGACAATACTCCCTCACCCTCTGCTTCCCGGCTCGGAAATTCGGAATTCGTTGGCTCCCGGGGATAAATCACTCGTACGTGTTTTTGGGGAGAAGTGAGCCGAGGACTATTGGGACTTTCGTAGAACGACTGTGTTATGTCAATAACGTGGGTTCGAGGCTGGCGAGGCCGTCTATGAACGTTGCGGAATCGTCTGGTTACCTGCGGCGGACCGAGCTGCGCAGTCTGCGGGAGTACTGGCGTGCTGTCGTGCTGTTGAACGTTACTAGTGACAGTAAGGGAGTGTCATTTTGAGGCTTGTATCGGTTGTAGCGATTTGGTGCGCCGACTCTGACAGTCATTCGCCTGAACACCCCCCAATCTGCGGCATAGCAAGCTACGTTTCGTTAACCACTGAATGCAGATGCATCCATGGATGCTTTACGTAAACCGAAAAGAACTTGAATCCAAGAGGAGTTAATCCAATGTACAAATTCATCGCACCTTTGGCCGTTGCCTTGTTTGCAGTGACCGCTTCGGCCCAAGACTGTGGATGTGCCCCAGCCCCAGCCCCAGCACCCTGCTGTGCCCCAGCGCCTTGTTGTGCCCCAGCCCCAGCCCCATGCTGTCGACCTCGAATGCGATTGCAGCGCGTCTGTGTCGAGCGTCAGGTTTCGCGACTCCAACGCGTCTGCTCCGTCGACGCATGCGGATGCCCATGCATGAAATGGGAGCGAGTCTGCAAGACAGTGACTCGTCGCCGTCTACAGTTCGTGCCAGTCGCACCACGATGTGCACCTGCCCCGAGATGGGGTTGTTGTGCACCTGCACCGGCGCCAAGCTGCGGTTGTGAAGTCGCATGCGATCCATGTGGACGCCGAGCACGCATGCCACGCTTTTGCGGATGCTAAGCCAATGAACACGGCAGGTGAGGTGAAGTCACTTTCGATGTGACCACTCCAGGTTACCGTCGAGCGCCGCTCCCAATTTTTGGGGCGGCGGTTTTTTTTATTGCACAAGAGGTGCTGAAAGCGAGCTAGGCTCGGCGACGCAAACGACCGGCGAGTAGACCGATGCCAACCAGAATCATCAGGCAAGCACTCGGTTCGGGAACAGCGGCTGCAGCACTATCGGCCGACTGGAATTTGTTACTATTCCAAGTGTTGAAGTCAGAAACATCCACGAAGCCGTCGGCGTTAAAGTCTCCTGAGCACCATGCTGGTGCTGCGGTAAACTTGTTGGAGTTCCACGCATTGAAGTCCGAGACATCCACCGATCCGTCGAGATTGGCATCACCGTGCAAGTAGGAATTGCCAGACGCCAGGTTGACTGCACCGGCTTCGGCCAGCCACATCTCCAAATCCGTGTTGTCGACGACTCCGTCACCACTGAGATCGAATGTGTCGACCGTGTTACCGGCTGCGATATCAGCCACCAAGGCGTCGATGTCAGCGCAATCGTAGGCTCCGTCATCATTAAAGTCGCCGTCGATTGATGGAATCATGGCATCGAGGCGAACGACAGAAAGGTCGTCGAAGAATGCCGCACCGCCACCGTTGTCCAGCTGCACAAACAGCAAGGAGACTCGGGCGGTTTCGGTTCCCTCAGGAGCGATCGCATTGACCTCACGTTGAATCCAATCATCGTTGGGCAGATCTGGGTCACGTCCCTCGAGAATAATACTCTCCTTGCTGTTGGCGCCGTTAAATTCGCTCAAGCCAGGAATGACTTCACCATTCGCGTCGAGGAATTCGAGCTTAATCGTGGTGAAATTGGATTCTCCCTTGATCGAGTTCCCCGTCACCGTACGTGCGAACACGCTGGCTTCGAATTCTTCCCCAGGAGCCGCATCAAAGTTTTGGAATACACCCGATGCATCCGGTCCCCCCGTGAAGGGACCCCACATGGCAAAGCTGAACTCGCCCGTCCGAGCTGCGTTAGCAAAGTCCGGCTCGAATCCTTGATTGTTAAAACCAAACCATTCGCCAGTGGCACTTTGATCAGGCATGTCACCCGCGCTGAGATTTGAGTAGAAAATTTCTTGCTCGAAGCTTGGGTCAAGAATCAGGTTGTCGCTGTAAGACGTGTTGAGTCGCGAGATCTCAACGTTGTCGATCTCCAACGTGTACGTCTGGTTCTCGGCGGCTGAATTGGCCGGTTGTAGATTGGGGTCGTAAGCGGCTGCGAATCCTTCATCCGGAGCCCACAGGTTGGCTCGAAACTGCATCGGATCGTCCGGTACATTCGTTGTTTGCGTTCGAACCTTGATATCGTCAACGAACCAGTCGATACGATTGGGCAACCAGTCGACTCGGTAATTGTGAAATTGGGTTGAGTCGAAACCGGCGAAGCGAGTCTCGTTCA
>CAYYHV010000453.1:4811-6107 GCA_964471695.1 uncultured Pirellulaceae bacterium | reverse complement strand
AGTGCGGGCCGTTTAAGGCCCCTATGCTAACCGCCCGAAAACTCCCCCGCAACAACCTAAACCACCCAGTCAAAGCATGTTATTTAAGTTATAAACCTCACTGATCGAGGCTGTTGGCAGCCTTCCGAGGTCCCGATTTCCAATCCACCGTTCTATCAACCCGGGACCTGAATTCGCCAACATCGGTGAATTCGCCGGTTTCTGAAGTCCTCCGGGACGGTTTTTTGCGATATTTCGCGGATCACAAGGCCCTCCTTCAGGCTGACCAATTCGTCCTCAGCGAGCTTGAAACGGCGGAAATTATTCGAAAAGTAGATTACGCCGCCGGGCGAAATGTGTTCGACAAGTCGGCTTAGTAAGGGGAGATGATCATTTTGAACGTCCCAATCCTGCTCAAGCCCCTTGCTGTTAGAAAATGTTGGCGGATCAACGACTGCAAGATCGAAGAGATCGTAATCCGCCAATCCATCCAGAAACTCTTTCGCATCTCTCTGAATAAAACGCTGCTGATCCGTCGGTAAACTGTTCAGTCGAAAATTCTCAATGGCCCAATCCAGATAGGTCCGCGACAAGTCGACCGTCGTGGTCGAGATGGCTCCTCCAGCTGCTGCGTAAACAGAAAACGATCCCGTGTAGGCAAAGAGATTTAAGAAACGCTTCCCCAGAGACTCGTCGCGCACCATTTGCCGAGTCTGTCGGTGATCCAAAAACAAACCGGTGTCAATATAGTCCGACAAGTTGACTTTGAACTTCAACTCGCCTTCACTGACGACAAATGTCGAGGTCGCATCTCCCCTTCGTTCGTACTGCGACTTGCCGCGTTGTCGATCTCGAAATTTCACAAAGACGCGAGATGGATGCACGTCCAAAACGTCGGCTGCTACCCGCGTCATCAGATCCAGCCAATCGTGGTGCTGCGCCGGAGTTCGCTCATGGGGCCTCGCGTACTCTGCAATATGCAAACAGTCTTCGTATCGGTCGACGACGAGTGGGATTTCGGGAATATCGCGGTCGTATAGTCGAAAACAAGTGACACCTCGTTTCGGCCATTTTCTAAGGTGCCGCGCGCGTTTCCTCAAACGATTGCCAAATTCTCTCGATTGGCGATCAGCCGATTCGTCCAGGCCGCCAAAGGCTGGGGCAGGGCGGGGGGCCGGTTTCCGCTGCGGCGTTTCAACTTGTTGCGGCGATTCAACCTGTTGCGGCGATTCAACCTGTTGCGGCGATTCAATTTGTTGCGTAGTCGAGTCACACGGGACCGTATCAGTCTTGCTTTCGACGGTTCCCAATGAATGG
>CAYYHV010000453.1:0-4801 GCA_964471695.1 uncultured Pirellulaceae bacterium | reverse complement strand
CATCCAAAGGCCCGTCGCTCGATGCACCAGGCTTGGGCGGACGCGGCCCATGAAACTGATAGTACTGACATTCGATTCGACCGTTGTACAACTTGCGACGTCGGTTCGCCCGTTGCCCCACTATCTTTTCAAACTCTTCGAAGGATGTAATCACGTAGTGCGACCAAGTCGGCAACCTGCGAAGAACGGCTGGGAAGCTTCGATAGAGATCGTAAATTTCCGTCGATGTTCCCATACGTTCACCGTATGGAGGATTCGTGATGACGCACCCATAAGTCTTCTTGCTGCTCAACTCGGCGAAGGCTTTGTTTTGAAAATGGATATCGTTCTCGACTCCAGCGGCTACGGCGTTGCGTCTGGCCAACGCCAGCGCACCGTTGTGATTGTCGCTGGCTCGAATTCTCACGGGCAATTCCGGCAAGATCGCGGCTCGGGCTTTTTCGCGTTCGGCTTCCCAATACGACGTGGGAATCTGTGGCCAGGATTCCGAAATAAAGCTGCGATTCAAACCAGGTGCTATACGGCGGCCCAGCATCGCTGCTTCAATAGGAATAGTCCCCGTTCCACAGAACGGATCAATCATCGGACGATCAGGACGCCAGAAACTCAACTGCACCATCGCTGAAGCCAACGTCTCTCTCAACGCGGCTTTTCCAGAAATCGGTCGATAGCCTCGCTTGTGCAACCCATCACCACTAGTATCCAGCGTTAGCGTGACTTGATCATTCAACAATGCGACTTCGATACGATATTCGGCGGCAGTTTCGGTCAATGCTGAAACTCTGTGAGCCGACAACAATCGCTCGGCGACTGCTTTCTTCACCATGCGCTGACAAGCTGGAACGCTCGACAACTGTGATTTGACCGAACGCCCGCGCACCGGAAACTGACCGTCCGGCGGAATCCACTGCTCCCACGGTAGCGCCGTAGTGCCATCGAATAACTTTCCAAAGTCGTCGGCAGGAAATTGACCGACCCGTATCAGAATGCGTTCTGCAGTCCGAAGATGGAGGTTCAATCGGCAGACAGCCGTCAAGTCTGCATCGATCTCCAGCCGTCCAGGTTGAACCGTGCGAGATTCATAGCCAAGCCGTTGAATCTCGCGGCTAACAACCGCTTCTAATCCAAAGGCTGCCGTTGCGAGTAAGGTGACCGTCGATGATTCCGTGGTAGGCATTTGCAGCATTGTAAACGCTGGCAGCTTGGGAAGCATCGGGCCCCGTATTATTTGATGCACTTGCAACCCTTGAAAATCTGATGATATTCAATGCACATCGCAGAAATTCAGAGAAGGTGAGCCCTATGCCCACGATCAATCAGATAACGAGTTTCCTTGAATCCTTTGCCCCACTGAGGTTGGCAGAGGACTGGGACAACGTGGGATTGCTCGTGGGACGCCGCAAGAGTGAAGTTCGCCGTATCATGACTTGCCTCACGGTGACTCCCGATTCAGCGACAGAAGCCATCGAACGACAAGCCGACTTGATCGTTACGCATCACCCAATGCCCTTCAAACCATTGAAAAAGATTACGACGGACAACGTGCCGGGGCAGATGTTGCTGGATTTAATTCAAGCTGGAATTGCCATCTATAGCCCACATACGGCTTTCGATTCTGCTGCGGCGGGAATCAACCAGCAGCTTGCAAATTCCATGGGGTTGATTGATATCGAGCCATTGGTGCCATCAGTCGACGACCCGGACGGTCTGGGTTCGGGACGGTACGGTCGGCTCGATCAACCCGTCCCACTTTCAACGGTTGCCAACTCGCTGAAAGATTTTCTCGCCATCACGCATGCGCGCATCGTCGGCTCGAAAGATTCGCCCATTCAAAAAGTCGCGATTGCCTGTGGCAGCGCGGGTAGCTTTCTGTCAACTGCCAACCGGCATGCTTGCGACTTGTTTGTTACTGGTGAAACGACTTTCCATACCTGCCTCGAAGCCGAAGCCACGGGGATCAACTTGCTCCTCGTCGGGCACTATGCGAGTGAGCGCTTCGCCTGTGAACAACTGTCCCGACAACTCGCAAATCAGTTTGCCGACACGACAGTCTGGGCGAGTGAGCGCGAGCACGACCCACTTTCGATGGTTTAGATCGAGAGGACCTTTCACGGGTATAACACGATGAAACGTAGACTTGCTGTTGCGTCAAAGAACCCCGTCAAGATCAACGCTACGTTACGAGGCTTCGAATCGACATTCCCGGAATACGAGTTCACAGCGGAAGGGTTTGATATCCATTCCGGTGTCAATGATCAACCTATCACCGACTCGGAGACGCGGTTGGGAGCCTATCAACGAGCATCGCGTGTCCTCGAACTATCCGACGCCGAGTTCGCAATCGGGATCGAAGGTGGGATCGAAACGATCGATGGCAAGATGTACGCATTTGCCTGGATTGTAATTCAAGATGCTGAACAATCAGCACAAGCTCGAAGCGGGACGTATCTGCTTCCACCCGAAATCCAGCGACTTGTCGAGGAAGGCAACGAGTTAGGGATCGCGAACGACATCGTATTTCGCAAGAAAAATTCAAAGCAAAAAGGAGGAGCAATCGGGTCCCTGACCAACAACGTTATTTCACGACAACAACTCTATGAACACGCAATCACACTGGCATTGCTACCATGGCTCAATCCTGAGCTTTTTTGAACGTCGCGAAATTCTTCGAGCCTCGTTGGAAAACGTGGTCAAAGTCGTAGAAAGAGGTGTCGTGTTGCAACTAACACGTCGACCTTGACGATTTTGGAAGGTTTCCAAGGCAATTTGACGCTAAGGAGCGGACTCCTAGAATGAACTGCTGCCTCAGATTGTATGAAGGCAGCTATCTTCAGCAGGAGGCCTCACTTATTAACGCCCAATTGCCTCGATTTCTCACCGCGTTGCCGGTTTACAACGAATCAGAACACGTCACATCCGTCCTAGATCAAGTACTTCGTTTCAGCCCCGACGTCCTGGTCGTCGACGATGGCTCGACGGACGGCACTTCGGAGATTGTTTCGCGTCGACGCGATGTTCGTGTAGCGCGCCACGAAACCAATCTTGGATATGGTGCCGCACTTACGACGGCATTCGAATATGCAATGCAGCATCAGTACGATGTTGTCGTCACCGTCGACTGCGATGGTCAGCATGAACCTCAACGCATTCCTCAATTCGTCAATGCGTGCAGCAATCAGAATGTCGACATTGTTTCGGGCAGTCGCTACCTCCGTCAATTCGAAGGAGACTCGCAGCCCCCAGAACAGCGACGCCGAGTCAACCAGATTGTTACCGCCGAGTTGAATGACAGGCTTAGTCTCAATCTTACGGATGCCTTTTGCGGATTCAAAGCCTATCGAGTCGATGCGCTCCGATGCATGAAGATCGAAGAGGTCGGGTATGCCATGCCACTAGAACTTTGGGTTCAGGGTTACGCATTATCGAGTTGCCAGTTCCACTCATCTACCTTGATGAAACAAGGTCATTTGGTGGAACATTGGACGATATCCACATAAGACTGGAATACTATCGACTGATTATTGATCGCAGCATCGCCGCGGCTGGATTCCAGACCGACACGGGGCGAGAACTACAAACGGGATGCGGTCAAACACGCAATGACTCTGAACGTCCATCATCATGAAAATCGCTCAATCCACGATAGCCTACAAACGATTGCGTGCACCAAGCGGCTCAGGCCAATCGCTGCTGGAACCATCGCTGGATCAGGTGAGCCTGATTCTTTCAGCAAATCGCGCGAATTGGAGCCAGTCAAAGGTCGTGCTGTTTGACACGCCCTTTGCCGAGTTGGCAAGGACTGCCAGAAGCGAGTTCATCGAACGAGCCGCAGCCTACTCGGCTGAATATCGCAACATTGAATCCGTATCGGCTGACGGAGATTGCAAGATCATCGTCTCGGGGCATCAACCCCAACTGTTTCACCCGGGAGTCTGGTTCAAGAACTTCCTATTGAGCCGCCTGGCAGAAGAACATCGGGCGATCGGAATCAACTTGATCGTAGATAACGACCTGATGCAATCTCCCACCCTCAAGGTTCCATCCGGCACGATCAACGAACCAACGTATCAATCCGTTGCGTACGATGCCCACTCCGCTGCGATTCCTTTTGAGGAACGAGCGATTCAAAATGTAGAGCAGTTTGTTGGGTTTGGGAGTGCAGTAGCCCAGACGACGAGTGGATTAGTCCCCAATCCTATCGTCAATCAACTTTGGAAGTATGCGATCGCGGCAACAAAACGTACATCCAATCTGGGTGAGTGCATCTCTCAAGCCCGTCACACGCTTGAGGGCGAATGGGGTTTAAACACACTCGAACTGCCGCTTAGTCACGTCGTTGACTCGAACGCATACGCTCAATTCGCCGCAAAAATCCTGACGAGCATCGAATCGTTTGGAGCGGCCTACAATGACTACGTACGCGAATACCGATCCGTTCACCGAATTCGCAGTCAAGCGCATCCCGTACCCCTGTTAGCCCGACCGGAGACTCACGACGGTTGGTTCGAGGCTCCGTTTTGGCTCTGGAATACATCGGACCCGCAACGTCGAGCTGTCGAAGTTCGTATTCATCCAGATCGCCTTGAGTTGCGGCCTCGTGGTTCTCAAGCGACATTCCGAATGGACATCCATTCCGAAAGTAGAACGGCAGAAATCAGCCGGTGCTTCATTGATTTACGGTCTGAAGGATGGAAGTTGCGACCAAGAGCGCTGATGACAACCATGTTTGCCCGCCTGTTTCTCTCCGATCTCTTCATCCATGGTATTGGCGGCTCGAAGTACGATCAGTTGACCGATGCAC
>CAYYHV010000452.1:2406-6168 GCA_964471695.1 uncultured Pirellulaceae bacterium | reverse complement strand
ACCTTAAACTCCTTCAACTCGTCGGCTGCACTCATCCACCGATTCGCTCCGCGACTCTGTTTCGTGCGAGGCAATGGAGGCACGTTCGAGTCGTCGATCTTGGCCTTCAGCAAATCCCCGTTTGCCATGGACCAGATTGACTGGTCACGATTAGCAACCAGCATGTCGAAGTTTCGCATGGCCGGCAAAAAGTCCAGATAGCCATAACTGCGGTTGCGATCGCCGGTATAGTAAAACGTATTCAATGGTCGATAGCGTCGGTTGAATTGACGGCTTTTGTCGACCACGACTTGCCGCATGGCTTCGTTCAACGTCGTTGGTTGGTCATTGAACAATCCCTCAAAGAGAATGCGCGCCAACTCGGAATACCCCTCGCGATTGAGGTGGACGCCGTTGATGGTCAGCGGTTCATCACGTTCGTCCATCAATTGAGCCGTCGGTTGAAACAGATCGACAAAGCCGACATCGTTTTTTGCGGCGACTTCTTTGACCACTTCCGCATAGAGCCGAATGTTCGCATTGTTTTTCTCGGCGGAGACGCCCGCGATGTTTTCGTTCGCGATCGGCGAGAGCAAGACGACTTGTGGGGCCGTCAAACCGTTGTATTTTCGGCTGCGTACGTCATTGACGAACGAGGTGAGCGACGTTCGGAACGCGTCGATTCCGTCTTGGCCATCAAACGACTCATTGAAACCAAAGGCTGCGATCACAACGTCAGTTTTTTCGTGCGTAAGATGCTGATTCAAATCCGCAAAGTTTGCCGGTCGAGGTTGGAGGTCTGGCGTATCGGCTGGCCAGCAAAGATTGCGAACAACGAGATTGAGATCGGAGAACCTTTGATGCAGTGCCGTTTCGAAATAACCGAAATGCTGCGACCTTTCCAGCAGCGTATTGCCCACGAGTGCAATGCGCGATCCTCGCTTCAACTCGAGACGTAGTCGTGTTGTTCGAGGTTCGGTCTTCTCAGCCCGCGGCGCCGTTTTTTCGTAGATACCGTGAGGTGTGAAATCAGTCTCCGAGGAGCTGGCGTCGTTTTGAGAGTAAACTAGAGCAGGGAAGACGACGAGGATCGCAATGAGCGTCGCACGGCGGGCGAGAAATAGTTTCATGGAGGATTCGGCTCAACTTGTTAGGAAACACGCGAACGAAGAGTCCCATGATTCTTTACCGCAGAGGGCCCCGTGCAACCCCCATTTTCGTGAGATGGACTATGATAAAACGAGTTATCACGGCTCATCATCCTTGGCGTAGCGCAATCAAGTATGGAACTACCAAGAGTTGACAGGATGCTCGGTTGTCTTATGGCCGGAGCCCTTGGTGATGCTATTGGGGCCCACTTTGAGGGCCAAACCAATCCAGTATTCTCAATTCCATCCGACTTGCGCGTTACCGATGATACGCAGCTTACGCTTGCAACGTGTGAATCCATTATCGAACTGGGACGCGTCTCTCCCGAAGGTATTGCGGGGCGAATGGCCCGGTGGTTTGAGGATCGGAGAATAACGGGCATCGGGGCTGCAACGCTGAAGTCACTGACGGAGCTTTCAGCCGGTGGGCATTGGGCGCTGGTGGGTGCAACAGGAGAGCGATCAGCAGGGAACGGAGCCGCAATGCGTATTTCGCCACTCGCGTTCTTCATGGACCCATCGAATGACTTGGATAGAAGGACCATTCGTGATGTCGCGCGTATCACTCACCGAAATGACGAAGCCTATCTTGGTGCGTTGGCAATTATACTCGCTATTCAGGAATCTAGACTTGATCGTAATCTCATCGAAACGCTTATCGCTAAGCTTCCCGACTCAAAAGTAAGAGACCGATTCAGAACCATTGAGGAAGATGACTTGGTCGCCCACACGTTGGCTGAACGCTACTTGCCGACTGGCTTCGTCGTCGATTCCGTGCCATTCTCAATTCTTGCCGCAACTGAATCGAATGATTTTATGGATACCATGCGACTGGTTGTGGAATGTGGGGGCGATACAGACACGACGGCGTCCATGTGCGGAGGTCTCCTGGGAGCGATTTATGGCCCTGAGGTGATTCCAGCGGGATTCGCCTCGCAGATTGATGCGTATTCGTCGGTAATAGAAACGGCAATCGGGCTCAGCAAAGTGAAGCGGTAAATTCGTTGCCATGCAGAATACGTCATGTGGCAGCTGCCGGATTCTCTGCTCGGCAGCTGCGTTGCTGTGGTTGGCAAGGATCGTCTACGTTTTGCCAGCCATCAATTCTTGCTAACTCCAATCGCCAAATACGATATCCAGTAGATTGGCATTGTCCTGTTCGCGATCCGAATCCTTATCAAGGTCGGAGCCCAGTTCGGAGGCGAAAGCCGTCGCCGGTTGTAGCGTCGGCACCGCAGAACTTCGAGCCGAATCGGCTGACTGGAACTTGTTGCTGTTCCAAACGTTGAAGTCGGACACATCGACGCTACCATCTGCATTGAAGTCACCCGATGTCCACGCCGAAGTCGCAGAGAACTTGTTGCTATTCCATACGTTAAAGTCCGACACGTCGACGCTACCGTCCAGATTGGCGTCGCCTGATAGGTACGCGTTACCAGACGCAAGATTCGTGGCTCCAGCCAGTATCAACCATTCGTTGCGATCCGCAATGGTCACCTGTCCGTCTCCGGTCAAGTCGAAGATCGCGGGATTGACTGGGCCCGTCACAATGTTGGCTTGCAGCATGTCGATGTCGGCGCCGTTACATTGGCTGTCTGAATTGAAGTCGCAAGCAAGCGAGTTGCCACCATTGTTCAAGTCGAAGTTGACAACAATGTCGCCCGAGTTTTCCGAAACACTGGTGACGTCAAAGCCCGATTCGCCAAACGCCGTGTTAAATGCACTGAGCGAAACGTAGTAGGTGCCGGCACTCAGGTCGCCATCGACACCATTATCACCGAATCTCAGCTGACTAAGGAAATTTGGGTTGCCGATGTCGTCGTTGTCCGCGACTCTGTTTCCGGCTGCATCGTAAAGTCCCAACTCCGTGTCGTTGCTCGTACCCAAATTCGAACCCAGTGTGTCAATGACCAGGCTGTCTCCGTTTGCGGCGAGTACATCGGCATCCAGCTCAATGCGGTAAAAGATGACTTCGTCAGCGCGTAAATTGTAGGCTGTTTCGGAAGTCGCACCTTGCGCCAACGAGCCCAGTGTTCGCACCACAGCCGGGTTGGCTTCGACTGCACCCATATCGGCGACTCCACCAACCACGCGTGGGTTACCAGTTTGGTCCGAGCCGCCGGAAAGGGCAGGGTCCGCCGCATTAATGGCTGGGCTGCCATCTAGCAACGCATGTGTTAACGTCGCGCCCCCATTGCCTGCCAAAGCTCCGAGTATGGCACTTTGGCCAGTAATGTTATTCGCCGAGGTTCCAGTTAAACCAGCACCGAACGGGTTGGAGATCAGGCTAAAGTTGGCGTCGACGCCGCCCAGAATATCAGGGCCGTTGTTCGTTGCCGTGTTGTCACTGAAGATGGAGTTCCTGACCGTCCCTGTCGTACCAAAAAATTCGACTCCGCCACCGTTGGGCGAATCGTTGAAGGCAACAGTACTCGAGAGGATTGTCGTTGCAGTATTGTTCGCATTAATGCCTCCACCGCCGTTCGTCGCGTGGTTACTGCTGATCGTCGAATTCGTAATGTCGAGCGTGCCGCCGACGACATTGATTCCACCACCGTTGGCTGCGGCGTCGTTGTTGTCGATCACCGAATCAACAATGCTGACCATGCCCGTTGCATTGATCGCCCCGCCAGAG